>JBEKQS010000013.1:0-53516 GCA_049519475.1 Bryobacteraceae bacterium
CCAGAACTTCGTTCCGGACCGCGGCCTGCGCTTTGCCATGGCCTTCGATGACCAGCCCCCGCAAGTCATCGATACTCTTGCGCAGAATTCGAACCGCGACTGGGAGACCACCGTCAAAGACAGCGTCCGCCACGTCAAATCGAATTTCACCATCGCCGCGCCCGGCTACCACACACTGAAAATCTGGATGGTCGATCCCGGCATCGTGCTGGAAAAACTCGTGGTGAATCTGGGTGGAGTGAAGCCCAGCTACCTCGGCCCGCCCGAAAGCTACCGCGCCGTGGAGCGCCCGTAGATGCCTGGTAGCGCCGCCGGTCTTGCCGCCGGTGCCTTGGGCGCGCTTGACCGTAGCCACTCAGGCCAGAGACCGGCGGCAAAGACCGCCGGCGCTACACGTTAATACGTCACCCCGCCCGCCACCAGCGGCCCCTGCCGGATCTCCAGGCAGCCGCGGCCCGTGGGCAGCATCTTTCCCGGGTTGAGCCGGCCCTGCGGGTCGAACAAGCGCTTCAACCGCCCCATCATGTCCAGCGTGTCCGGCGGGAACTGCTTGCTCATCAGCTCGTTCTTTTCCATGCCGACGCCGTGCTCTCCCGTGATCGAGCCGCCCGCTTCCACGCAGTACTTGAGGATCTCTTCCCCCGCGGCGCGCGCCCGGTCCAGTTCGCCCGGCTTGCGCGCATCGAACAGGATGATGGGATGCATATTGCCGTCGCCGGCATGGAAGATGTTGCTGATGGTCAGGCCGCGCCGTTCGGCCACCTGACCGATAAACCGCAGCGTCGGCGCGATCTTGGTGCGCGGCACCACGCCATCCTGCACATAGTAAGTCGGGCTCACGCGGCCCACCGCGCCGAAGGCGTTCTTGCGGCCCTTCCACAGCAGGTCGCGCTCTTCCGCGCTCTGTGCCACGCGAAACTCGCGCGCTCCGCACTCCACGCAGGCCGCGCGAATCTGCCCCACCTGTTCTTCCACCGTCTCCGACGGGCCCTCCAACTCGATCAGCAGCACCGCCGATGCGTCCATCGGGTAGCCCGCGTGGGTGGCCTCTTCCACCATCCGCAGCATCACCCCGTCCAGCATCTCCACCGCTACCGGTGTAATGGCGCGGGCGGTGATTTCGGCCACCGTGCGGCCGGCGTCTTCGTTGGAATCGTAGACCGCCAGAATGGTTTTGACGGCTTCCGCCTTGTGCATCAGCCGGAGCGTCGCCTTGGTGATCAGCGCCATGGTTCCTTCCGACCCGGTCAGCAGCCCCGTGAGGTCGTACCCCGGCAGGTCGGCTTCCTTGCCGCCGGTCTCGACCACCGCGCCGTCCGCGAGCACCAGTTCGAGGCCCATCACGTGATTGGTGGTCACGCCGTAGGCCAGCGTGTGGGGGCCGCCGGCGTTCTCCGCCACGTTCCCGCCAATCGTGCAGGCGCGCTGGCTGGAAGGGTCCGGCGCGAAGAAAAAACCGTCGCGCTCCACCGCCAGAGTGACATCCAGGTTTACCACGCCGGGCTCTACCACCGCGCGCTCGTTCTCCAGGTCGAGCTCGACAATCCGGTTCATGCGCGCGAACCCGACCAGGATGCCGCCCTCGCGCGGGATCGCGCCGCCGGATAGTCCGGTGCCGGCTCCACGCCCCACCACCGGCAGCTTGAATTCCCCCGCGATCTTCACGATGGCCGCCACGTCCGCCGTGGTGCGCGGAAACACCACCAGGTCAGGCCGATGTTTTTCTTGCGAGCCGTCGTATTCGTAGAGCGCCAGATCTTCCGGCAGGTCCAGATAGCCGCGCTTGCCCACCAGCGCCGCGATGCGTTCGGTCAAACCAGCCGGCAGCATATTTATAGCTTCAGCCCCTTCAAATACTCCCGAAACGGGCCGCCCAGGTCCCGCCGCCGCAGCGCGAATTCCACCGTGGCCTTCAGGAATCCGAGCTTGTCTCCCGCGTCGTAGCGCGTGCCCTCGAAGCGGTAGGCGTAGATCGGCCGCGTGCGCAACAGGTGTTTCAGCGCGTCGGTAAGCTGGATCTCGCCGCCCGAGCCGGGATCGATGGCCTGCAGCGAGTCGAAAATGTCGTGCGTCAGCACGTAGCGCCCGATGATCGCCAGGTTAGACGGAGCCTCCTCGGCCTTGGGCTTCTCCACCAGGTTGCGGATGCGGTAGACCCGGTCGTGTGTGCCGTTGTGCGCCACCGGCTCGGCGTCAATCGCGCCGTAGGAGGAAATACTCTCGCGCGGCACTTCCATCACCGCCAGCACCGGCGCCCCGAAAAAGCTGTAGATGTCCAGCAGTTGCCGCAGGCAAGGCGTTTCCGCCTCGATCACGTCGTCGGCCAGCACCACCGCGAATGGCTCCTGCCCCACCAGCGCGGAAGCGCGCAGCACGGCGTGTCCCAGCCCGAGGGCCTCCTTCTGCCGGACGTAGGAGACGTCGATCATGTCGGAGATGCCGCGCACAATGGCCAGCAGCTCCTTCTTGCCGCGCATCTCGAGCAGGTTTTCCAGTTCAAAGCTCACATCGAAGTGATCTTCGATGGCGGTTTTGCCGCGGCCCGTCACGATGATGATGTTCTGGATACCCGAATGGACCGCCTCTTCCACCGCGTACTGGATGATGGGCTTGTCCACGATCGGCAGCATTTCCTTGGGTTGAGCCTTGGTGGCGGGAAGAAATCGCGTGCCCAGCCCCGCGGCCGGGAATACTGCCTTACGCACTTTGGCGGTCATCTACTACAGTTTGGTGCCCCGGCGGCCCCTTTGGCAACTGTTGTATTTGTGTTTCCACTCTCCTTGTGCTATTTATTAATACCTGGAACAACACCAATGGCATACGTAATAGCAGAACCCTGCATCGGCACCAAGGACACCGCCTGCGTCGACGCCTGCCCGGTCGATTGCATTCATCCGAAAAAAGATGAGCCCAACCACGCGGAAGCGGAGTTGCTTTACATCGACCCGGTGGAATGCATCGATTGCGGCGCGTGCGTTCCCGTCTGCCCGGTTTCGGCGATCTTCGCGCTCGACGATCTCCCCGAAAAATGGAACAGCTTCACGGCGAGGAACGCCGCCTACTACGGCCGGTAAGCCAACGGACAGCTTTCAGCGCTCTGCTCACACGGCCATGGGGCCGCCCCGGCATCCCTGAGCACTTGCGCCCTATATCCAATTGGATATAATCAGTCCATGCGGCCCGTGCGCAGAGGTGGGAAATGAGCAAACCCAAAAGCTACGCCAGTGTTTGGGATGCCATCGCGGACACGCCAGGGCAGGCGGCGAACCTGCTGGCGCGGGCCGAGCTGATGCGGCAGATCGCGGCCTTGGTGAAACGGAAGAACTGGACCCAGGTCGAGGCAGCGAAACGCTGCGGAGTGACGCAGCCGCGGATGAACGACCTGCTCCGCGGCCGGGTCTCGCGTTTCTCGCTGGACGCGCTAGTGAACATCTCGACGGCGCTGGGTTGCCGCGTGCGCGTCGATCTTGAGGCCGCCTGAGCGGGAGAGCGGCAGCTACCCATGAAAAATGCGCCCGTCCCCTTTAATCCCAGAGGATGGCCTCAGGCAGATCATGCAACCCTGATAACGCGGAGCCCCCAGAAAACGTCCGTCACTGGTTTATTGAGCGATTTGGGCTGGGTGGCCTCTACCGCAAAACGAGGCAGGTTCCTGAATTGGTTGTGCTGGGAGTGTCGTTGACCGCAAATGTCTCGGTGAATCGTCCCGTTGAACGACGGATTGTCAGGGAATACTGGGTCGTGCCACCGTTTTGGTTTTGGAATGGGTACTCGACGAATACTTGAGTGGGCAAGATAGTGATCTTGAGTCCCTTGAATATCCCTTCAGTTGATTCAGAGTCAAAGTATGGTTCTTGACCAGACCATGAGCGACGCCAGTATCCAAGGCCAGCTTTGGCTACGTCTAACAGGCCGCCTCTGTACGTTGTCAGCGTAGCCCTTGACGTTTGTATCTGCCCGTCCTCATCGTCGCTCTTTTTCCAGGTCCACGTGTTCGGCGCATCCACATGGAATATTAGGAAAGCGTCTTCGTTTGGGCGGAAACAGACATAGGAAGGAGGTTCAAGGCTCTCCAGTATGTCCTTGTCGTGTGCTTCGGCCAGTTGTTTAAATGAGCTACATGCTTTCTCGATTTGTGCTTCGGAACAGTTGACGCCGGATGCTTTGGGTTTAATCGGAGGTTGGGGCTTCGCGGTCGCTTTCTGCTGTGCCTGGGCCACACTGAACAACGCAAGCAGCAAGATTGACGAGCACCGGGAACAGTTCATTTGACTTAAGCATGAGCCGCTCGAAATCCGAAGTCAATGGGCCAGAAAAAACCTCTGCACCGGCTTCGGCGCGATAATGCTCCCTGGCTCTTGCGCTCCCCGGATTTGGGCCACGACCAAGTCATGCATGAAATGTGACGAAGAAACGAATCAAGGAACCTATACCGGCGAGAAAGAGGACTGCCATGCCGACAAAGCTCGTGTCGAGCAGGCACTCAAGTCGGCCCTCGGAGAGTACGATTTTCTGTCCCCATGCCAGCTTAATCCACTTTACAGACAGCCATGTATAAGCCAGTCCGAGGAAGATTGAAACTGCGAAGCAAATCCACGCTGCGTAGACCCAACAGTTAAGAAATTGCAGAAGTGCCTTCTCCCTCGGAATGCCAAGGAAGTCCCTGAGAAACAGCACGGGAAGCACAAGTGAGCCGGTGGCGACGGACATCACCGATGCTACAAGTTTGCTGTTGCGGTCGTTGGTTTCGATGCGCCACTTTTCGGGTTCCATTCAAATTCTCCTAGCGCATCCTACCACGCCGGTCGGACAACGAATCGTGCGTGGGCTTCGCTCGAAACATGGTATGAGCGAAAAGGGGACAGCGAAACGGCTCGCCCCCTACGGCCGGTACGTCGCAAACGCCGTGTCGGTCTCCCACAGCCGGACGAAGCTTACGCGCACACCTTCCCGCGTCTTCAATCCCTGGCACACTTCGTCGTATATATACCGGGCCATGTTCTCGGCCGACGGGTTGATCGCATCGAACGGCGGAAACTCGTTCAGCCACTGGTGATCCATGCGGTCCAGCACGCCGTGCACCACGCGTTTCAACTCCACGAAATCCACCAGCAGCCCGATTGCATCCAACTCCGCGCCTTCCAGCGTCACGTGGCACCGGTAATTGTGGCCGTGTACGTTCTCGCACTTGCCTTTGTAGTTGCGCAGCGCGTGACCGGCGGCGAATGTCTCTTCAATTGTCACTTCAAACATCGAAAAACTTCTCCACGTCTTCCAGCCGGGTCGTGAACCGGTAGTCCGGCAGGCTGTCGAAGAACACTTGGCCGTACCGCTGCTTGGTGATCCGGTTATCCAGCAGCACCAGCACGCCGCGGTCCGTCTTGCTGCGAATCAGCCGTCCGAACCCCTGTTTCAGCGCGATGGCGGCTTGCGGAATCTGGTAATCGTAAAATGGATTCCCGCCCGCCTTGCGAATGCTCTCGATGCGGGCGCTCACCACCGGGTCGTTGGGAACCGCAAAAGGCAGCTTATCAATGATAACGCAGCTCAGTTGCTCGCCCGGCACGTCCACGCCCTGCCAGAAAGAAGATGTCGCGAACAGCACGCAGTTGGGCGTCGCGCGAAACTCGTCCAGCAGCGCGCTGCGCGGCGCGGTGCCTTGCAGCAACGTCGGGTAGTCCACTTCGAAAGAGACCGCGTCGTAGATCAGCCGCATCTGCTGGTAGCTGGTGAAGAGCACGAACGCGCGGCCCCGGCTGTGGTTCAGAATGCGGATCACTTCCTCGCCGGCCGGCCGCGTGAAGGCCGGGCTGCGCGGCTCCGGCAGTTGCTGTGGCACGTAAAACAGCGCCTGCTTCTGGTAGTCGAAGTGGCCGCCCACAATCAGCGTGCGCGGATTCGCGAGCCCCAGCCGCTTCTGCACGTAATCGAATCCGCCGGCCACCGCCAGCGTCGCCGAGGTCAGCACCACCGTATCGATTTTGCTGAACAGGCGCTCGGAGACAATCTCCGCCACTTCGATCGGCGTGGCCTGCAGAAAACAGCCGCGCCCGCGCTTCTCCACCCAGTAGACGAATCGCTCGTCGTCCTCTTCCATCACGAAGCGCAGCGCCGTGGCCAGTTCCTGCGTGCGCCGGAACAAGGGGATGACTTCCTCCGGCGGCGTCGCCAGCAGTTTCAGGTGCGAACCGGTCAATTCGAGCGCCGCCAGCAGGTCCGTATAGGCTTCTTCGTTGTCCTCGCGAAAGGCGTCGCGTCCGTGAAAGGCCACCCGCCGCTCGATCTCGCCGAAGAGGCTGAAGAATCGCGCGGTCAGCTCGCCCAGGCGCTCGAGCGTGCGGTCCAGTTCCGCCGTGCCGAATTTCTTCATGCGGCTGACCACGCCGATATCCCGCGCCAGGTCGTGCAAGCGGTAGTTGCTCACCGCGACACCGAAGTACTGGCCCACCACGTCTTCAATTTCGTGGGCTTCGTCGAACACCACCGCGTGATACTCCGGCAGAATCCCGCCTTCGTAGCTCTCGTCCTTCAAGGCGAGGTCGGCGAAAAACAGGTGGTGGTTGACGATGATGATGTCGCTCTCCGCCGCGCGCTGGTGCATGGCCGTGATAAAGCAGCGCTCGAAGTTCTGGCACTTCTGGCCGCTGCACAGGTCACTGCGCGCGTCTACCTTGGCCCAGGCCGTCGAGCCTTCGGGCAGCCGCTTGATTTCGGAGCGGTCACCGAATTCGGTAGTCTGCTCCCACTGCCGGATAATATCGAAATCCGCCACTTCCTCCAGGCCGGTGAGCACCGGCGATTTCTCCGCGTCGTAGATTTTCTGCCGGCAAACGTAATTGTTGCGCCCCTTCATGTAGCAGACCTTCAGCGGCCGCGCAAAGTGCTGCTGCAGGAAAGGAACGTCCTTAAAGAAAAGCTGCTCCTGCAGATTCTTAGTGCCCGTGGAAACCACGATGCGCTTGCCCGAGAGCAGCGCCGGCACCAGGTACGCCAGCGTCTTCCCGGTGCCCGTGCCGGCCTCGACGATCAGGTGCCGTTTCTCCGCCAGCGCCGATTCCACGGCCTCCGCCATCTCCAACTGCCCCTGCCGGAATTCGTATTTCGGGTGCCACTTGGAAAGCGTCCCATGCCGCGAGAAAAAAGAACGCGCGGAAGATGTGCGGGCCTGGGTGGGCATCGGATGCTTTGATTCTACCAAGTAGCTTTGAACTCACCGCGGAGACGCGGAGACGCGGAGAAAATTCTCCCTCGTTGTGGGGCAGGCGCTTTCGCCTGCCAATCTTCACATCAACCGAATCTCGACTCAGCCAACTCTCCAATTCTCTTTAGGTTTTCTCAGCGTCTCCGCGTCTCTGCGATGAAACCCCCTCTTGCTGTTTGTGTAAATATGTATTTTGATTCATACTGAAAAATATGAAAGTGGGCGAGCGGGGACAAGTCACCATCCCGAAAGAGATTCGCGAACGATTTGGCATCCAGCCGAATTCCGAAGTGGAATTCCACCTCGTCAGAGGCGCCATCGTGCTGAGAAAAACGCCCGCCAGACTTTCGCTCAGCCGATGGAAGGGCAAATGCCGGGAGAGCCTTGCGGCGCTAGGCTACTCCTCCGTGGATAAATATATTGACGACGTTCGCGGGCGGTGACCCCGGCCGATGATCACAGCCATCGACACCAACGTTCTGCTCGATATCCTCTTACCCAACGAAAGCTTCGTCGACAACTCAATCGCCGTGCTGGAAGACGCCGCCGCGGAGGGATCCCTGGTGGTCTGCGATTTGGTCTATGCCGAGCTGTGTGTTCATTTTCCATCCCGGCAGGAGTGCGACCGGTTTCTCGAGAGCAACGAAATCCGCGTCGAGGCGCTGGATCGCGACGCGCATTTCCTGGCAGGCAGAATCTGGCGGAAGTACCGTCAACAAGGCGGCCCGCGATCCCGCATCCTTTCGGACTTCCTGATCGGCGCCCACGCCCAGGTTCAGACCAACCGGCTGGTTTCCCGCGACCGCGGCTTCTATCGCAAGCTGTTCCCTTCGCTCGCCGTCCTCGATCCCTCCCGCCGTGTCCTCTGATTCTGACAAGCGGCTCGCGCGTGGCAGCAAGTCTTGGATTTCAACGCGGAGGCGCGGAGAAGCGGAGAAAATGAGAGAAATGAGTTTCTCCATTGAGGCCGTCTCTCCGTTAATACCAGCCGCCAATATCTGCACCAATTCTTTACACTCCTGATTCTTCTCCGCTCCTCCGCGCCTCCGCGTTGAAATCATTACTTACGTAACCACACCACCCTGCTATCATGAAGTTTCATGTCCCATGCCATTCCCACAGTCGTCATTGTGGGCAGGCCCAACGTTGGAAAGTCCACCCTCTTCAATCGCATTACAGGGCAGCGGCGCGCCATAGTCGGCGATCAGCCCGGCATCACGCGCGACCGCATCCACGGGCTTGCCGAACACCAGGGCCGCCGCTTCGAACTGATCGATACCGGCGGCATCGTGATCCACGACCAGGATTACATCCCCGCGCAGATTCTCCACCAGGCGGAAATGGTCCTGCAGAGCGCCGCCCACATCATCTTCCTGGTGGATGGCCATGCCGAAATCACCGCGCCCGACCGCGATCTGGCCGCCATGCTTCGCAAGCTGGGCAAACCCGTGACGCTGGCGGTCAACAAGATCGATTCCGCCGGGCGCGAAGTGCTCGCCCACGAATTCCACGAGCTCGGAATCCCAGGCGTCTGCCCCATCTCGTCCGAACACGGCACTGGCATCGACGCCCTGCTCGACCGCGTCACCGAAGGGTTCTCCACGGAACCGCCCGAAGAGGCGCCCCCGGAAACCGGCATCAAAGTGGCCATCATCGGCCGCCCCAACGTCGGCAAATCGACGCTGCTCAACACCCTCACCGGCCAGGAGCGCGTGATCGTTTCCCCCGTCGCCGGAACCACCCGCGACGCAGTGGATGAAAAGGTGATCCGCGATGGCGTGGAGTACGTCTTCGTCGATACCGCCGGCATCCGCCGCAAAGGCAAGACCAAGGACATGGCCGAGAAGCTCAGCGTGGTGATGGCGCGCCGCAACATCCGCATGGCCCACGTGGTGCTGCTGATACTGGATGCGACCGAAGGCGTGGTGGCGCTCGACGCTACCATCGCCGGCTACGCGCACGAAGGCGGCCGCGCGGTGATCGTCTGCGTCAACAAGTGGGACGAAGCGCACGGCGTCCAGGGCAAGAAGAAACTGGATTTCGAACACGAGGTGCACGACAATTTCAAGTTTCTGGACTACGCGCCCATCGTTTTCATGTCGGCCAAGACCGGCTCGGGGGTACGCACGCTGTTCCCGCTCATCAAGGAAGTGTACGAATCGGCCTCGCGGCGCATCACCACCGGCGAATTGAACCGCTTTGTGGAGCACCTCCGCTTCGAGGAGCGCAAGATCTTCTACATCACCCAGCATTCCATTCGCCCGCCGGCCTTCGCCATCTTCACCGACCGCGGCGGGCCGCTGCACTTCTCGCACGAGCGCCAGATCGTCAACCAGATCCGCAAGCGTTTCGGGTTCCGCGGCACACCCATCCTGCTCCAGACCCGCGCCAAGGCCAAAGCGGCTAAACGCTGACAGACGGGATTGCCATTTGCGGCGAGGACCCTTAGACTAGAAAGCAGTCATCATGAACGGACTTATATGCAATTCGGGAGGGCGGCCGCATGTGGAATAAACGCCGCGAGGAAGAACCGCCCAAACCCATTTCCCAGGGAATCGTGCCCGCTCCGGCGCAGCCGGCGCCTAATCCCGTCGAAGTGAAAAAGGAGGCTACATCCATGTCCAGTACCCCCGTGCGAACGTTCGAGCCAGAGAGCCGCGGCGGCGCGGCGGCCATTGGGAAATCGGTCAAAGTGGTCGGCCAGATTTTCAGCAAGGAAGATCTCTACGTGGATGGCACCGTGGAAGGCACGGTGGAAGCCTTGGAAAACAAGTTGACCATCGGACCGCACGGCACTGTGCATGCCGCCATCAAGGCGCGCGAGGTCCTGGCGCTCGGCACCATTCAAGGCAACGTGGAGGCCACCGAGCGCATCGAGATCCGCAAAGACGCCAAACTGATGGGCGATATCCGTACGGCCCGCATCATCATCGAAGACGGCGCCTACTTCAAGGGGAGCATCGATATCATCCGGCCCGAACCGGCCAAGGTGGTGCCCAAACCGCCGGCGCCCGCGCCGGCTCCGGTTGCCGCCGTGCCCATTGCGGCCGCTGCCCCGGAAATCAAGCGTTAACCTACGAAGGCGCTCATGCCGTTTCCCGGACCGCTGAAGAACTTCATGCGCGGCTCGCGCGGCGGCCAACCCGCCGGCGAGAAGTCCGCCGGTCCGGTGGGCGGGCGGGTCTCAAAGCAGCCCGGCGGCGCTCAGAAATTCACCACCATCACGCGGCCCAGCCGCGGCATCGAAGAGTTCTTCAACTCGATCCGCGACCAGAGCGGGCTCACCATCCTCGATCTCGGCAGCGCCAGCCAGCAGAACGTGAGTTTCATCACCAACCTGGGCCATCGCCTTTACGCGGAAGACTTCCTGCAACTTCTCCACGAGAGCTTCGGCCCGGACGACCTGGCAGCGCAGGCCAACTCCGGTAGCATCGACTACTTCCTGCACCAGGCGCTGGATTACCCCGAAGGCCATTTCGACGGCGTGCTGATCTGGGACGTGCTGGAATATCTGGCGCCTGCGCTGCTGGCCGCGGTGGTGGAGCGGCTCATGAAAATCGCGCGGCCCAAGGGCTACATGCTGGCGTTCTTCCACTCCGACGACAAGCTGGAGTCGGTGCCGTTCTACACCTTCCGCATCCAGGACATGAACAGCCTGCAGGTGGCCCAGAGCCGCATGCGCAAGCCGGCGCAGTTATTCAACAACCGCAGCCTGGAGAGACTCTTCGGCCGGGCCGAATCGGTGAAGTTTTTCCTGACGCGCGACCGTCTCCGCGAAGTCATCGTCAAGGTGTAGGGCAATGGCCGCTGCGGCGGGTTCAGCGGACCACTGGTGTCCATTGTGGCTTGAGTAGATGTCAATGTCGCCGACACTGATCTTACCAATGTATCCCTCACCGTTTCTCCAATCCGGTGAGACACTTCGGTTGGCAATATAACGCGATCGGCGAACCACTTTAGGGGGTATTTCGGGGACCCTTGGTGGGGCAGGATGGTATCCTGCGCGCCGGTTGGCAACCGGCGCTCGGCGGCCATTGGCAAACGCCAGCAGGCAGGTTACCAACCCGCCGCAGGATGTCATCCTGCCCCACAAGGCTGTAGCCCTACTCGTATTTCAACGCGACCACCGGCGAAATGCGCGATGCGCGCCAGCCGGGCGCCAGCGCCGCCAGCAGCGCGACCAGCGCCAGCACCGCTGCGGCCAGCGCCAGGACGGCCGGGTCGGCGCCTTTGACGCCGAATAATTGGGATTCCACCATGCGGCTTAGTCCCAGCGCAGCGGCCAGGCCGATCGCGATCCCCAACGCCGCCATGCGGCCGGCTTCCCACAGGATCATGCGCAGTACTGCCGCCGGCCGCGCGCCCAGCGCCATACGGACGCCGATCTCGGACGTGCGGCGTGCCACCGCGTAGGCCACCACGCCGTACAACCCGATGGCCGCCAGCAGCGTGGCCAACAGTCCGAAGGCGCCCGCGAGCAGGGCGATGAGCCGCTCGGTGTAAATGGATTCCCCGATCCACACGTCCATCGGCTTCAGTGTGCCCATGGGCACGTTAGGGTCGGCCGCGCGCAACACCTGCCGGATTTCCGACGCCACGCGGCTCTCGTCCCCGGCGGTGCGGACATAGAACAGCAGTTGCTCCGGTCTGACCCACTGCGCGTAGGGGTAATACCACGTCTCTTTGGCCGGATTGCGAACGTCCACGCGGCTGTCCGCCACCACACCCACAATCTCGATATCCAGCACGGGATGGTTGCTGCCACCGCTCATCATGTGGCGGCCCACCGGGTCGCGTCCGGCAAAATACTTTTTCGCGAAGGCTTGGTTGATCAGCGCGACTTTGGGCGCTCCGGCCTGGTCGCGATCGGTGAATTCCCTGCCCCCGTGTAGCGGGATGCCCACCGCGCGAAAGAAGCCCGTGCCGGCTCCGACAATCGAAGATCCCACATATTCGTCCGGCCCAGGCTGGTAGCCCTCCACAGTGATATTGCCGCCGCTGTTTTCGCCGGAGAATGGACCGCCGGCCGCCGCACCTACGCCGGTCACGCCCGGAATGGCGGCCAGCCTTGTTTGAAAATCTCGGTAGAAGGCCGTCGCCGCGGCGGCCTGCGGACGGCTGGTGGAGGCGTTCACGCCGAACATGAGAAGGCGCTGGGTGCGGAAGCCCAAGTTCACGCGCGTGAGGTTCATCAAACTGCCGGCGAACAGGGCTGCGCCCACCACCAGCAGCAGAGAGAGCGCCACCTGCACCACCACCAGCGCCTGACGGAAGCGCGCCGGGCCGCCGGTCACGTTGGTGGCCTGGTTCTTGAGGGTGGCCGCCAGGTTCGGCCGGGTTGTTTGGAGCGCGGGGATCAGTGCAAACAAAAGGCCGCTCCCGACCGAGAGCGCTACCGTGAAACCAAGCAGCGGCCAACTCAATTGCGCGCTGAGCCAAGGCCCGGCGGCATCCTCCGGCAGCAGGCGCAGCAAGCCCGCCAGGCTCAGGTGCGCCACCAGCAGTCCGAGCGCGCCGCCCGCCACCGACACCATGAGGCCCTCCACCAGCAATTGCTTGAGCAGCGACGCGCGGCTGGCTCCGATGGCCAACCGGATGGCAATCTCCCGCTGCCGCCCGGCGGCGCGCGCCAACATCAGGTTGGCCACGTTGGCGCAGGCGATCAGCAACACCAGCCCCACCATCGCCATCATCACCTGAAGAGGTTTTCCGAACTGGTCGCCCAGCGCATTGATGCCGTGGGCCGCCGGTTTGAGTTGCGCCCGGTGGTTCAGAAACTCGTCGCGGTCCTTATCGGTGCGCATACTCCCCATGCGGGCCAACTCTTCGGTGAGGATGGAGCGGTAGACCACGTCGGTGGCCGCCTGCGCCCGTTGCGCGGTGGTCGAGGGCTTGAGCCGCGCAAACAAGCTCAACCAGCGGAACTTGCGATCTTCCAGCACGTCCCACGTGGGCCGCACCGCCTTCTGCATGGCGATGGGCACATACAGATCGGGTGTTTGCCCCGAGAGCAAGCCGTGGAAACGCGCCTCCGCGACCCCCGCCACCACCAGCGGATGGCCGTTGATGGCGACGGTTTGGTTCAAGACGGCGGGCGACGAGGCCAGGTGGTTCGCCCAGTAGTTGTAGCTCAACACCGCAACCGGGTTCGCGCCAGGCGCGCCATCGTCATCCGGGGTGAGCACGCGCCCCAAGGCCGCGCGCACGCCCAGCACCTGAAAGAAATTGCCGGAGACCATCTCCGCCGAGGCCTGTTCGGAGTTGCCCTGGCGCGTGAGGGTGACGCCGGCGCTCATGCGCGCCACCATGCCGCTGAAGGCCGCGTCGCGATCGCGCAAGTCGCGGTACATCGGGTAGGAGTAGACCGTTTCGTGACTGTCGCTGGTGCTGGTTCCCGGCGCATTGTAAGTGGAGTGGAGCACCACCAGGCGTTCCGGATCGGAGACCGGAAGCGAGCGGAGAGTCACCTGGTCGAGCAGCGAAAAGATGGCGGTGTTGGCGCCGATGCCGAGGGCCAGCGAAACCACGGCCACCGCGGTAAACAGCGGGCTGCGCCGCAGCGTGCGAAAGGAAAAGGCGATGTCTTTCCACATGGGCGTTGCTCCAAGCGACCCCGGTCCGGGTCGGTTTCCTCAAGATTAGACGAATCGCCGCCGTTATCGATAGCGTCCCAGGATCGAGTTCCAGCGCACCTTCAGCGGGTCTAGAAAGGCCGCCATGCCGCGCCACATGCTGACCTTGGTGCCAGCCGCGTCGCTCCAGCGCACGGGCACTTCCACGGCGCGGTATCCCAGCCGCCGGGCGATGAACAGCACCTCCACATCGAACCCGAAACCGTCCAGCCGCTGGCGTTGGAAGATCTCGCGGGCCGCGGCCGTTTCGAAGAGTTTGAAGCCGCACTGAGTGTCGTGAAACGGCAGTCCGGTGATGGCGCGGATCACCAGGTTGAAAAAGCGTCCCACGTATTCGCGGAAGAGGGGCTGGCGCACGCCGATGAGCGACCGGTCGAGAGCCCGCGAACCAATGGCCGCGCGCGCCTGTTCGCGGTCCACCGCGGCGGTCAGCTTCTCCAACTCCTCGATGGGCGAGGAAAGGTCGGCATCCGTGAAGAGCGACCATTCGCCGCTGGCTTCCAGCATGCCGTGACGCACGCTGTAGCCTTTGCCGCGGTTGCCGGGGTTGAGCAGCACGCGCGCGCCCGAGGTGCGGGCCAGTTCCGCGGTGGCGTCGCGCGAGCCGTCATCCACTACGACAATCTCGGCGAATTCCCACGAAGTGGCATCCAACCAGGCCCGGACTGTCCGCAAGGTAGCCGGCAGCCGCTTCTCTTCGTTGTACGCAGGAATGATAATGGAAATGGATCTTCGCAAGCGAAGACTTATAATAGCTGGTTTGGTGCAGGTTGTTGGCCGGCGAAGATTTCACCGCAGAGACGCGGAGGCGCTGAGAAGATCAAAAAGAGATGGACAGTCAGCAGCGCCGATAAACACGGATCATACGTTTTTGACAAACGTTGTTTTTCTCCGCGTCTCCGCGTCTCTGCGGTGAAGTCTTTGTATCCATCGTCAGTGCCGTTCCACAATGTCAAGGGAGATACCATTTGTCGCTAGAAGACGAGCTACTCAAACAACGCCTGTCGCGCATTCGCGAGATCGAGGCCCTGGGCTACCGCGCTTACGGACAGCGGTTCGAGTTCACCCACACCATTCCGGACATCCTGGCGGGCTATGGCCCGAAGACCGCCGAAGAGCTGGCGCCGGAGGTGCGCGTCCGCGTCGCCGGGCGCCTGATGGCAGTGCGGCTTATGGGCAAGGCCGGCTTCGCGCATTTGCAACAAAACGGCGAGCGGTTGCAGATCTACGTGAAGAAAGACGCGGTGGGCGAGCGCGATTTCCAGCTCTTCAAGATGCTGGATATCGGCGACATCATCGGGGTGGAAGGCTATCTCTTCCGCACGCGCACGGGCGAGTTGAGCATTCACGCGGACAGGCTGGAGTTCCTTTCCAAGACGCTGCTTTCCATGCCGGAGAAGTGGCACGGCCTGGAAGACGTGGAAATCCGCTATCGCCAGCGGTATCTCGATCTGATTGCCAACCCGGAGGTGCGGAAAGTCTTCGTCACGCGCGCGCGCATCGTTTCTTCGCTGCGGCGCCAACTGGAGGCCAAGGGCTTCATCGAAGTGGAAACGCCCATGATGCAGCCGCTCTATGGCGGCGCGGCGGCACGCCCTTTTGTGACGCATCACAACACTCTGGATATCGATCTCTATCTGCGCATCGCGCCGGAATTGTATTTGAAGCGCCTGATTGTGGGCGGCATGGAGCGGGTCTATGAAATCAATCGCAACTTCCGCAACGAAGGCCTTTCCAAGAACCACAACCCCGAGTTCACCATGCTGGAGTTCTACCAGGCCTACACGGATTTCCACGGCCTGATGGACCTCTCGGCAGAACTGATCGGGCAGGTGGCGCTGGAAGCCACCAGCGGTCACCAGGTGGAATTCGACGGCCACACTCTCGATTTCAGCCGCTTCGACCGCTACACCATGCGCGAGGCCGTATCGCACTTCTGGGAAGGCTCCGGCAAGCCCACCGTGGAAGAGGCCGGCGACCGGGAATGGCTAAGCCGCCACTCCGGCAAGGCTACGCCCGGCGAAGCGCTAACGGAGTTGTTCGAACGCCACGTGGAGCACAAGCTGATCCAGCCGACGTTTGTTTACGACTATCCGGTGGAAACCTCGCCACTTTCCAAACAGAAAGCCGATGATCCGACGCAGGTGGAGCGCTTCGAAATCTTCGCCGCGGGGATGGAACTCGGCAACGCCTTCACCGAGCTGAACGATCCGCAGGAACAGCGCCGCCGCTTCGAAATGCAGATCGCCATGCGGGAGCGCGGCGACGAAGAAGCGCACCAGATGGACGAGGATTACGTGCGCGCGCTGGCCTACGGCATGCCGCCCACCGGCGGAGAAGGCATCGGCATCGACCGCCTGACGATGATTCTGACGGGCTGCCGGTCGATACGCGACGTGATCCTGTTCCCGCTGCTGCGGCCGGAAGGCCCCATCGAACTGGTGAGCCTGATGCGCGAACTCGACAAGCTGTGACTTCCACTTTCGAGCTATTCATCGCCAGCCGCTATCTGCGGGCCCGCCGCAAGCACACGGTGGTGTCGGCCATCACGGTGATTTCGGTGATCGGCGTGGCGGCGGGGGTGATGGCGCTGGTGATCGCCATGGCCGTGACCACCGGCATGCGCAATTCGCTCGAACGCAGCCTGCTGGGCGCCATGGCTCACATCAACGTAATTCCCAAAGTGCCGGGCGAAGGCATCGACGATTGGCGGAACCTGATGGCGAAGCTGCGCCGGGCGCCGCACGTGACGGCGGCCGCGCCGGAGCTTTATAGCCCGATCATGGTGACGGGCGTGCAATCGGGCCTGGGCGTGGTGAAGGGCATCGACGTCGGCTCGGAGCTGGCGGTCAGCGAAACGTTGCGGCACTTGAAATCCGGATCGCTCGATCTGCTGCGCGACCCCGCGGCCAAGCCGCCTGGAATCGTGCTGGGCCGGCGCATGGCGGAAGAAGGCGCGATCCGGGTGAATAACCGCGTCCGCGTGCTGTCGCCGGAGGGCGGCGAACTCACGCCGTTCGGCTCGACGCCGATCGCACGCGAGTTTCGCGTGGCCGGCATTTTCGAAAGCGGCTTCTACGATTTCGACGAACACTACGCCTACGCGTCCATCGCCGCGGTGCAGAGAATGCTCGGCATTGAAGACCAGGTGAACGACATCGCGCTGATGGTGGACGACCTCAACCGCGCGCCGGAGATCGCCAAAGAGCTGGAGAAACTGCTGGGCACGCACTACACGGCGACCGCCTGGCAGGAGCAGAATTCCAAGCTGTTCAATGCGCTGAGCGGCGAGCGGATCGTGACCATGATCGTAATCGGGCTGATCGAGCTGGTGGCGGCGCTGAACATTCTGATCGTGCTGGTGATGATGGTGATGGAAAAGTACCGCGACATCGCGGTGCTGATGTCGATGGGGGCGCGGCGCCAGCAGATCCGCAAGATTTTCATGCTGCAAGGCGTGCTGATTGGGGTGGTGGGCAGCGCCATCGGACTGGCGGTGGGCTACCCACTCTGCTACTTGGCGGACAAGTACCGCTGGATCCGGATCGACGAATCGGTGTACGCTTTCTCCTACGTGCCGTTTGAAGCGCACTGGGTGCACGGCATCTGGATCGCGGCGGTGGCGATTGCGATCAGTTTTGTGGCGACGCTTTACCCCGCGAAGAACGCCACGCGCATTGCGCCGGCCGAGGTGCTGCGGTACGAATGACGTCGAATGGCTTGGCACGGAACCGCGAGCGTTAGCGAGCGGCCTACTCAGGGCTGCGTGGCGGCCGCGCGCGGCCGCGCGCCGGTCTGGGGCGGGGGGCGGGTTAATTGGGCAGCGGGCAGTTTGTGGATCGGCTGGCCGTTCAGCAGTGTCGGTTTGTAGACCCACTGTTTGACGGCATCCATGGCTGCCTGAATCAGCAGCGCCGGGCCGCTGAGAGAATGAATCTCAACCACTGTGCCGTCCGGGGCGATGATGACGGCGAGATGAACGATACCTTCGACGCCAGCGGACTTGGCCAGAGCCGGGTACACGGGCGTTACTTTGGTTACTACCATGGCGGCTTGCACGTTGCCGCCGACTTTGATTCTCTGCACGGCCGGCTGAGCGCCCGGCGCGAGAATCTGGATCGACATGCCATCGCTGCCGGTACTGAAGCGAACGCTCAAATGTTCGTCGAAGTCTTTGGCCGCCTGGCTGACCCTCTGGACGCTCTCGTTGGAGAAGATATCGCCTTCATGCACCGGCAGCCTGGAGAGCAATTCGTCGCGCGCCTGCTGGGGAAGCCCGTCCACTTTAATGTGCTGGATGCGGAGCGCAGCGTCGGTTTGGCCCGGTGGCGGCGGAATCGAACCACTAAGGGACCCGGAGCGGACGATGCCGCCGGTGACGGACGATGCGGTGATGGGCATGCCGACAAACGGCCGACCCTGGACGCCGACTGATGCGCCAGCCCCCACGCCGTTACCCACGCCGCTCCCTATGCCGCTCGACACTGTCATCGATTGACCAGTCGCCGGCTGCGCCTCCGGCGTTTTGGGCAGCTCGAAAGTGATCTGGACCACTCTGGTGGCGCCGGCAGAATCGCCCGCGAAGTGCCACTGCAAAACGGATTCCAACGCGGCCTTGCGCAGTTCATCCGCGCCGGCCAGCACATGCGCATCGATGACGTTGCCCTTGGCGTCGAGTTTGACTTCCACGGACAAGGTTCCCTGAATACCCGCGCGTAGAGCCGCGGCGGGATACTCCACCGGAAGACGATGCAGGAGGGACGCGCCGTTCAGACCGACGGTGACGCCGGGGGCATCGTTGACGACTTGGGGCGCCGCCATCAGCGGAAACGTCCCGGTTACCAGCCAGCAGGCCGCGATCAACGCAACCACGCTCGCGGTGAGGGAAGAAATTAAACGCGTTTTGGACATACGAGCCTCCGTGAGAATCAGAATAACTCTTTGTTTCAGGTGACGTTTGCGCAGGAACAGCGGGGCGGGCGAGAGGTCGAGCGAGCCGCGCGAACCGGCGATGGCCAGCAGCGCATCCATATACTCGTCGCGCTGTTGCGTAATCTGAATGGCGAGGCGGTCGACCTCCTGCTCGCGCGCCAGGCCGATTTCGCCCAGCAGCCACCAGATGGCGGGGTGAAACCAGAAGGCGGCACGCACCAGTTCCTCGACCAGCGTGAACAGCCAGTCGCGGCGCCGCACGTGCAAGACCTCATGGCAGAGAATGGCGTCTTGCACGCGGGCGTCCAGGCTCGGGAAGGCCTTGGGCAGCAGCACGACGGGCCTGCGCCAACCGAAAGTGACGGGGCTGGGGATGTCGCCGGAAACGCGCAACGAGGCCTCGACACCCCAAGTTGGCGCTGGATGGAGCGGCTGGGAGCGGCGGCGATAACGCCGCAATTTCCAAAAGCCCACCGCCAGCCAGAAGAGGCGAGCCAGCGCGCCCGAAGCCAGCACCATCAAAGCGATTTCGCTGCGGGGAATGGAAAGGCGCGACGCGTGCGTGGCCGGCCGCACAGCCGTGATGACAGTGGTGATCTCGACAGTGCCAGCGACGATCGCCGGCTTCCAAGGCTGGGCCAGCGGCAGCAACAGGCAGGCCACCAGCAGGATGTACCAATAGACCAACCGGGCGCCGGGTTGCCGCAGGCGCAGCAGAGCCGGGACAAACGCTGCAAGGCCCACCAGCATCCCGATCTGCAGGCTGTACGACACCAGGTTGTTCAGGATGAGGCCGGCGCTCATGATTTTTTCCTCAGGCGCGCGATCTCTTCCAAATCTTCGCGGGAGAGGTCGTGCTCTTCGACCAGGTGCACCAGCAGCGGCGAGGCCGAGCCGTTGAAGACGCGGTTGACGAAGTCGCGAACCATGGCGCCGACAACCTGGCGTTGGGGCTGGGCCGGGCGGTAGACGTACGCGCGTTCGGCCTGGCTCTTTTTGAGGTACTTCTTTTGTTCGAGGACCTTCATCATGGTCATGACGGTGGTGTAGGCGATTTTGCGCTTCTCCAGCAACGCCTCATAGACATCGCGGACCGTGGAGCTGTCGTGCTGCCAGACGATCTTCATGATTTCGAGCTCATGCTCGGTGAGAACACTGCTGCGCCTTCGCATACTAATTAATTAGTACTAAACGAAGCAGAAGTCAAGGGGAAAGTGAAGCGCCACGTGTTGACTGCGGTTCAGGGTAAGATAAACCGAATAGGGGAATCAGTGCCGTGGGAGAACCCCGGTCCGGGAGATATCACCGCCTGCAACCACTAGTGCCGGCCGCAGACAAGGGTAACTGAATGGCACGCATGCAGCAGATCGAGTCGCTGTTTCACGAGGCGCTGTCGCTTCCCGATGGCCAGGACCGGATTCAATGGCTGGACCGGCGTTGCCAAAGCGACCGCGAACTCTTCACGGAAGTCTCTGCGCTCCTAAAGGCCCACGCGGAGATGTCGGGTCCGGAGGCTGAGGAGGCCCAGCCGGAGCCGGTCATGCCATCCGGACAATTCGGCGCATACCGGCCGGTGAAACTGATCGGCCGCGGCGGCATGAGCGCGGTATACCTGGCGGAGCGCACGGACGGCCAGTTTCGCCAGACGGCGGCCTTGAAAGTGATGGGCGCGCACCTGGCCGGCGGACCGGAGTTCCTGCGGCGTTTCAAAACCGAACGCCAGCTCCTGGCGACGCTGCATCACCCGAATATCACCAGCCTGCTGGATGGAGGCGTTTCCTCGACCGGCGATCCATACCTGGTGATGGAACTCGTGGACGGCGAGCATCTGGACCACTATTGCGACAGCCACAAGCTATCCGTGGAGGCGCGGCTGCGTTTGTTTCTGCAAGTGTGCGACGCGGTAGCTTACGCTCACCGGCTTTTGATTGTGCATCGCGATCTGAAGCCCAGCAACATTCTGGTGGCGGCGTCCGAAAGCGGACAGCCGGGGCAACTGAAGCTTCTGGATTTCGGCACGGCCTCGCTGCTGGTTGAGAACAGCGCCGCTACCGTGACGGGGATGCGTATGCTGACGCCGCGTTACGCCAGCCCGGAACAACTGCGCGGCGAGCGCGCCAACACGTCGAGCGACGTTTTTTCGTTGGGCGTGATTCTGTACGAACTTCTGACCGGAGCGTGGCCGTTCGGCAAAGAGACTTCGGTCGTGAGCGAATTGCACCGCGCGGTGGCGGATATCCCGGTGAGGCCGCTGGTTACCGCCGTGACGCCGCTAACGGCCGAGACCCGGTCGGTATCGGGCGAGCACCTGGGGCGCCTGCTCAATGGAGACTTATCGGCAGTCGTCGTGAAGGCTCTGGAAAACGACCCGGCGCGGCGCTATGGCACGGTGCGGCAGTTCGCCGACGATATCAGCGCCTATCTGGACGGGCGGCCGGTGCAGGCGCGCCCGCAGACGGCACTGTATCACGCGCGCAAATTCCTGCGGCGGCGGTGGCTGCCGGTGACGGCCGCGGCGGGAGTCGCGCTGGCGCTGGGGCTCTCCACCATCGTGGCCGTGCATCAGGCGCGGGTTGCCAGGGAACAGGCGGCGCGGGCCAAGCACATCAGCGAATTTGCCAAGCACACGTTTCTTTCCGCCAGCTCGGTATGGTCAAGTCCTTTGCGCGGAAAGAGTACGGCCATCAATTTCAACGACATCCTGGAAAACGCCACCGAGCGCGTGGGGCAGGAGTTGAAGGACGACCCGGTTGCCGAGGCCGATTTGCGCGGGACGCTGGGCAGCACCTACGCGATTCTGGGCGACCCGGTCAAAGGAGAAGCGCAACTGAACCTGGCCATCCAAAAGCTCCGGCAGACCCCGGAGAGAGTCTCGCAGATGGCCACCGATCTGCAACTTTCCTTGTGCAACGCGCGCTCTTATCAAGGTCACTACGTGGAAGCCCTGGCGGCTTGCCGCGAGGCGCTGGCGCTGGCCAAGGCAAGCGGCTCGAAATTCGTGCTGGGCGGCATCATGCACGACACCGCCTTCATGGCGGTAAAGAGCGGAGCGCCCTTCGAAGAGGCCGAAAAGCTTTATCGCGAAGCCTTGCTGCAACCTCTGCCCGATGCCCTGACTTCGAAATTCTTTCCGGCCCTGACCAATACACGAATCGGCGATCTGCGCGTCCGGCAGGGCGATCTGGCGGAAGGCATCAACCTGCTGCATGGAGCCGAGCGGGTGTTGCGCAGCGAACCGGGGCCGCCGATTGAGATTGTCCCGACGCTGTTGGGGATAGCGTACGCGGCACGAGTGCGCGGCGACTATGGCGAAGGGCGGAAGTACGCGCAAGAGGCCGTCGATTTGCTGGCGCAACGGCCGACTTCCTATTACGGAAGCGAACAATTTCAAATGGAACTGGCGGCGGACCAGGCGCTATCGGGCAACCCGCAGGCCCTGCCGCTGGCGCGGGGCGCGTGGGAACGTCTCCAAACCGGCACGCTCTGCGCCGTGGAGCGCCTGCGATTCGAGTTGATCTGCGGGATTGTGGAAGCCCGCGGCGGCTCACCCGAATCGGCGGAACGGTACCTGCGCTCGGCCCTGGCCATCAGCGAACAAGAAGTGCCCCGGCAACCCGCGGACCGGGTGGAGATTTACCTGCGGCTGGCTCAATTGCTGGCCTCCCAGGGGAAGAACCAGGAAGCCACCGACGTGGCGCAACGGGGTCTGCGCACCGCCGAACGGGCCTATGGCTCTTTCTTTGAGAAGCACCCGTTCGTGGCAGCGTTGCGGCAGATCGCTCACTGACAGCCCTACCCCTGCGCGGCAGGCTTCGCCGGCGGCTTGGCGGGTTCCATGGCCCGGTGAATCACGAACATGATGTAGAGCGCGAAGACCAGGGCGGTCAACAGCGCCACCAGCACCGTGAAAAGACCGTCGATGGTTAGGGCCTGACCGGTGGCGAACAAGTAGGCCGCCGCGCCCAGCGAAACCACGATCATGAAAACACTGAAGAGGAACAACAGTCCGCGATCCGACATAACCCAGTGAGTGTCTCAACTCTCTTGAATTTCCTGCGCCCGCCAAAATATTGTATAGCAAAAGGGCTCACGGGCGCGGCGCGGCGGCCAGCGCGCCGCGGATGCGGTCGGTCAGCGCGTCCACGAAAAGCTGCTTCACGTAGCCGTTCATGCGGCTGAAAACCTGGCCGCGCCGGTCGATCAGAATGGTGGTGGGCAGCGACTCGACAGCCAGCACGCGCGCAAGACCATCCTCGAAATACACAGGACCCTGCCAGCCGGCTTCCTGGAGGAACGGCTTAACGGGCTGGCGATCGGCATCGGCGTCGATCGAAAGAAAGACCACGTCGGGGTTGTCGCGGAACCGCTGCTTCACCTGTTCGTAGAGCGGATGTTGTTCGCGGCACGGGGCGCACCAGGTGGCCCAGAAGTCGAGCACCAGCACCTTGCCTTTGAGGTCCGCCATGCTGAGTTTGGCGCCATCGACTCCGGAGAGCGTGAAGGCCATGGGGTCCGTGAGCGCGGCGTTGGGATCGCTCTGGCGCACACCGAGCTCGCGTGCCTTCGCCAGCGCGAGGTTGCGATCATACGCCGCCAGCACCAGGTCGCCGAGGCCTGTTTCGGACCCATGGGCCTGGCGATAGAGCTCGCCCAAACGGCCGCGGTCATGAGCGCGATCGGCGTCGGTGTTGAAGAGATCGGGTACGGTGAAGGCGTCGGCCATGGCCGCGGCGGCCTCGGCGGGCTTGCCGAGACGGTCGAAGACGCGGGCCATTTCGCGTGCGGATTCGGCGTTGGGCCACGTCGTGAAGGCGCGCTGCGCGAGGGCCAGCGCCTCTTCGCGCCGCCCCAGGTAGCCGGTGGCACGGGCTTCATCGGTGAGCGCGCGGCCCATGGCGCGGTCGCACTGAGCCTGCCACTCGCCGGCGCTCATCGGGAAGCGGGCGCCGCCTTCCTGCGTCATGTGGGGAATCAGCTCTTCGGCGCGGTGCGCGTAGCGGATGGCGCGTTCGGCGTTGTCCTTGGATTCGACGGCCAGCAGCGAATGCGTGACGCGGGCCAGGAGCTGGAGATCGGCGGGTTGGCGCGCCAGCACGCGTTCGCCCCAGGTAACGACAAGGCCATCGTCATTGGCGGCGATGGCGGCAATGGCGGCGCTGCGTTCCAGGTCCACCCGGTTCGGCGAATCGGGATATTGCGCCAGGTGCTTTTCGATGGCCCGCACTCGCTCAAGCGGGCTGGCGCCGGCTTCGCCCAGCGCGCGTTCCAGATCGGCCTTCTCCAGAGGCGGGACTTCCGCGGACTTGGCCGGCGGCTGTGGCTGCGCAACGCCGCACCAGCAGGCGGCCACAAGGGTCAACGCCAGCCGCTTCATGGCTGCGCTTTGCGAATGGCTTCGGCGATCTCGGCGGCCGTCGCGCGAGCCGTGTGCATGTAGTTTTCGTTGTTGGCGACGCGGTCGAGCATGGGCAGAAACTGGTCCAGCGCCACCAGACGTTTCCGCTCATAAGCCGAGGCCAGCAGGTTGAGCGCGTTCACCAGGCCGAGGCGATCGTACTTGGCGGTGCGTTCGAGCTCCAGGCGATGCTCGGCCGATTCGGCCATGCGCTCGAACCAATCCTGCAACGCGCGGGCCGAAAGGTCTTCCGAATAATTGAATTTGACTTCGCCCTTTTCGGCGCCGTTTTCCCAGCGGAAGGTTTTGGCGCCCATGAAGGCTACCTTCGCGGGCGCTTCCAGCGGGTGTGCGAAGTGATCGAGTTTATCGGCCAGGCCGAAGACCTCACGCGTGTCGGCCTCATTCAGATGGAACTTGACCGGCAACTCGTCATCCACGGCTTCGCGGTAGGCGGCGTCGCCGTTGGCTTCGATGGTGACTTCCAGATAGGCGGGCGTGCTGCCCGGGAAAGACCGCGAATAAAACAGCCGGGGAGCGGCGACGGCCGCCACCGCAGCCGACAGGAATAAAAGCAGGGACGACTTCATATCGATATTCGCTTCAAGCCAGCAAGCGCCTGGCGGCTTCGTGGGTGGCATGGCAGATGGCCACCGCCAGGGCGTCGGCGGCGTCTTCCGACTGGATCGGTTCCGGCAGACGCAATAAAGATTGCACCATCATCTGCACCTGGCACTTTTCGGCACGGCCGTAGCCCACCACGCTCACCTTAACCTCCAGGGGAGAGTATTCCGCCAGCTTCAGCCCTGCTTCCGCAACGACCAGCAGGGCAACCCCCCGAACGTGCGCCAGTTTCAGCGCCGTTTTGGCGTTCGCCGAATGAAAAACTTCTTCCACCGCCGCGAATTCGGGCGCATGTTCGCCCATGACGCGGCGCAGCCCGGTGGCGATTTCGAGCAGCCGCCGCTCGAACGGGCATTTCGGACTCGTGCAAATCGCCCCGGCGGTCACCATGCGATGGTCCCGGCCGTCGCTTTCGATTACACCGTAGCCGGTACGCTGCGACCCGCAATCGATGCCCAGGACGCGCACGTTACTCTGCCATCGCCAATAGATCCTTCTCGTCGATATCGAAGTTTGAAAACACACTCTGCACGTCGTCGTGCTCTTCGAGGGCTTCGCTCAAACGGAGCATGGAACTGGCGTTCTTACCTTCCAGGCGCAACAGGTTCTTGGGAACCATGGCGATGCCGGCTTCGTCGTGGGGGACGCCGGCGGCATCGAGCGCCTTGAGAACGGCGTCGTGGCTTTCGGGAGGCGAGAGCACGGCCCACTGGTCGCCGTTGTCGCGCAGGTCGTCGGCGCCGGCATCCAGGACGATGGCCATCAGTTTGTCCTCGTCGGCCTTGTCCGAAGCGATCAGGATCTGGCTCTTGCGATCGAACATCCAGGCGACGCTGCCATGCTCGCCCATGTTGCCGCCGTTCTTGGAAAAGATATGGCGGATATCGCTCACCGTCCGGTTGCGATTATCGGTGGCGACATTGACCAGGACCGCGGCGCCGCCGGGCCCATAGCCTTCAAACATGACTTCTTCGATCTGGCCGCCTTCCAGTTCGCCGGTGCCGCGCATGACGGCCTTCTTGATGTTGTCGGAAGGCATGCTGGCGGCTTTGGCGGCCAGGATGGCTGTGCGCAGCCGGGGATTCCCGTCGGGGTCCCCGCCACTGCGGGCCGCGATCATGATTTCCTTAATGATGCGCGTGAACGATTTTCCGCGCTTGGCGTCCAGTGCCGCCTTTTTGTGCTTAATGGTAGCCCATTTGGAGTGGCCCGACATATGAACCTCGCTGGCAGGCCCGGCCCATTGGCCGGGGAGTGCAAAATGTTATGAATTCAACGTATTGAGGATAGCAGAATCGGGAAATCGGGTAAAGGACAGGGGACCCATCACAGGATTGCCCTACATATACCCCGGGATCTCGATCCCCAACAGCCCCGCCGTCCGCTCCACTTGCCGCCGGAAGAACTCGGTCATCCACAACAGGAAGACCTTCTTCTCGCGATTCTCTTCGTGGATGATGGTGTATTTCTGATAGAAATTGCTGAACGCCTGCGCCAACTGGAAAGCGTAGCGCGCAACGTGCGCCGGCTCGCCGGCCTCGACGGCGCTTTCCACGGCGGCGTCGGCCTTCGACGCGGCCAGCAGCACTTGCCAGAAATCTTCCAATTGCAACTGGCGGCCCAGCGCCTCCGCGTCAAGCTCCGCCTGAAAATCGGGGATTCGCTCGCCGCGCTCCTCCAACTTGCGTAAGATGCCGCGCGCGCGCACTGCCGAATACTGCACGTAGGGGCCGGTCTCGCCTTCGAAACTGAGGGCCTCCTGCAAGTCGAAAGCGATGACCGTGTTGCGCGTGAACTTCAGCAGAAAATAGCGTAGCGCGGCGATGGCGATCTGTGTGGCCACGCGGCGGTTGTCTTCCGCGCTGTTTTCGGCGTGGCGCGAAACCACTTCGCCGAGTGCCTTTTCGATGAGGCTGTCGATCAGGTCGTCGGCCTTCACGCCCAGTCCCTTGCGGCCGGAAACTTCCACGTAGGGCCGTTTCTTGTCTTCCTCGGAAAGCGGAATGTTCAGATCGGCGCAGCAGCGCGGCGAAAGCGCCACCATCTCGTAATTAAAGTGCACGGAACGGTCGGCCTGCTGGTCGTAGCCCAAGCCGCGCAGCCCGGCGACGACTACGTCCTGCAAATAGGACTGGCGGGTGTCGATGACATTGTAGACGCGCGCGCCGTGTCCGAACTGCTGGCCGGATTCGACCGGCTCATCGGTAGTGACCCATAGCACGCGGCCATCCGCGTAAGTTTGAAATGGCTTGTAGTAGAAATCCTTGCCCAGCAGGCCGAACTTCCAGAGCTGGTAGGCGATGTCCTTGCCGGTGTAGACCACGGTGCCGTCGGAACGCACGATCACTTTGCCGTCTTCCGAAAGGCCGGGCATCACCCAACAGCCGGCGTGCTTGCCTTCATTTTCGAAATAGATGGCTTTGCGCTGCTTGAGCAGCTCGAACGCGGCGGCCCAGAAATCCAGGTGCAGGATTTCACTTTCCCGCGGCAGCACGTCGTACTCCACGTCGAGGCGCAGCATGGTGGCGAGGTGCGCTTCCACAATGGCATCGGCCACCAGGTGAGCCAACTCGGCGAGTTCGCCTGAGCCGGCTTCGATCGCGTGCAGGGTGGCCTTGCGCCACTCCATGGCTTCGGGGTGATCCTTGTAATAGCTGGAAGTGAAGGCGTAGAGGTCCCAGCAATAGTAGTCGAAGCGCACCGCCGGATCGGCGAGCATGGCGCGCACATCGGCCGGCGTCTTGTGCCGCAGGTAGTGGAAGCCCACCACGACGTCGGCCACCTGCACGCCGGTATTGTCGATATAGTTCTGCACTTCGACGCGATGGCCGCGCGCGCGCAGCATGCGGATGAAAGTATCGCCCAGCGTAGCGTTGCGCAGATGGCCGATGTGCGCCGCCTTGTTGGGATTGATGTTGGTGTGCTCGACGATAATCTTTTCGCCGGCGCCGGGCTGCGCGTCCAGCTTGCCGGAGAGCAATGCTACCGCGTAGGCCGCGCGGTCCAGACGGATATTGATGTAGCCGTTACCCGCCACTTCCATGGCGGCGACACCGGGGATCGGGCCGATTTCCTCCACCATCTCCGCGGCAATTTTGCGCGGCGGCTGGCGCAATTGTTTGGCGAGTTGAAAGGCCGCGGGGACGGCCATATCGCCCAAATCGCTCTGGCGCGGCTGCTCGATGGCGACGGGCAAATCGATGCCGTAGCGTATCTGGATATGCGCATGGAACGCGCTGGAAACCTGCTCTTGGATGAAATGGAACACGGGAACCTTGAGTATAGCGTGGGTTAGCGGAGCGCACGCGCGGCCGGCCTGCCTTTCCTCAGCGGCTCATCTCCGCAGTGAGAAAATGAGTTCACCGCAGAGTCGCGGAGGCGCCGAGAAGAAATGCTGGGAAGCAAGGACGGTTCATTCCTCATCCTCAGGAAACGCAAGATTCACGACGCACTTGTTTTAGAGAAACTCCCAAATTCTTCAGTTTTCTCTGCGTCTCCGCGTCTCCGCGGTGAATACTCAGGCTCGTTTTCCGTCTCACCCCGTAACCACTAGAATAGAACTATGCGTTTCTCGGACTCCATTTTCGCCTCCCGTTTCCAGATCACTCGCCAGGACCTTGAGAGATACCTGGCCGAGGCGCTTTCCCAGGGAGGCGACTACGCAGACCTCTACTTCGAATATCTGCTCACCAGTTCCATCGGCCTCGACGAATCCATGGTGAAAAGCGCTTCCCAGGGCGTCTCCATGGGCGTGGGGATCCGCGTGATTTCGGGCGAGCGCACGGGCTACGCATACAGCGACAACCTCACGCCGGAGCGTGTCAAGAAAGCGGCCAAAGTGGCGGCCTGCATCGCTTCCGGGCCCAGCAAGATTGATCAATTCGATCTCCGCGAGGGCACCGGCCACAATCTCTACCCGGTGCTGGTGGCGCCCACGGAGACGGCGTTTGCGGAGCGCGTGGAACTGGTGAAGCGCGCCGACCGCGCGGCCCGAGCCTACGATCCGCGCATCTTCCAGGTGCAAGCCGCCTACGCCGACAACCTGCGTCACGTGATGGTGGCCACGAGTGAAGGCGTTCTCACGCTCGACCGCCAGCCCATGTCGCGTCTGAGCGTTTCCGCGCTGGCGCGGGAGAACGGCGGCACGCCGCAGCGAGGCCATGCGGGCGGCGGCGGCCGCGTGGAATTGGATTACTTTCTGAAAGAGAAGACCCCCGAGCACTTCGCGGCCGAAGCCGCGCGCGAAGCCGTCGCCATGCTGGCCGCGGTGGAAGCGCCGGCCGGCGAAATGACCGTGGTGCTCGGTCCCGGCTGGCCCGGCATTCTGCTGCACGAAGCGGTGGGCCACGGCCTGGAGGCCGATTTCAACCGCAAAGGCGTCTCGGCCTTCAGCGGACGGATGGGGCAAAAGGTGGCCAGCGAACTCTGCACGGTGATCGACGACGGCACCATGACCAGCCGCCGCGGCTCGCTCAATGTGGACGACGAAGGCCACCCGACGCAGCGCAATGTACTGATCGAAAATGGCGTGCTGCGCGGGTACCTGCAAGACAAGCTCTCGAGCACGTTGCTGCGGACCGAATCCACCGGCAGCGGGCGGCGCGAAAGCTACGCGCATATCCCCATGCCGCGCATGACCAACACCTTTATGCTGGCCGGCGAGAGTGATCCCGCCGACATCATCCGCTCCGTGCCGCGCGGCCTGTATTGCGCCAATTTCGGCGGCGGCCAGGTGGATATCACCAGTGGCAACTTTGTCTTTTCGGCTTCGGAAAGCTATCTGATCGAAGACGGCAAGCTGACGCGGCCGGTGCGCAACGCCACGCTGATCGGCAATGGTCCCGAAGCGCTCAAGTACGTCAGCATGGTGGGCAACGACCTGCGCCTCGACGAAGGCATCGGCACGTGCGGCAAGGAAGGCCAGAGCGTGCCGGTGGGCGTCGGCATCCCCACCATTAAGATCGATAAGATGACCGTGGGAGGCACGGCTTGACCGCCGATCACCTACTGGATCTCGCGCGCGACGTCGTTAAGCGCGCTCAAGCTTCCGGCGCGTCCGATGCCGAATGCACCATCGGCGAGGGCGAAGAGTTCACGGCCAACGTGCGCATGCGCGAGCTTGAGAACCTGAAGGAAGCCGGCTCGTCGGCCGCCGGATTGCGCATCCTGATCGGAAAGAAAACCGGGTCGTCTTACACGTCGGATCTAACGCCCGAGGGCGTCGACTTGCTGGTCCGCTCGGCCATCGAACTGGCCGCCGTCACCACCGAAGACCCGCACGCCGGCTTGCCGGAGCCGGAAGAACTGGGCAGCCACGCGGGCGATCTGCAACTCTATTCCGAGGATGTCGAGGGCCTCGAGACGGCACGCAAAGTGGAGTTGGCCCGGCGCGCCGAAGAGACCGCGCTTTCCTACGACCCGCGCATCACCAATTCCGAAGGGGCCTCCTTCGACTCCTACCTCAGCCGCCACATTTTCGCCAACTCGCGCGGCTTCGCGGGCGAATATCGCAGCAGTTATTGTTCAATCGCGACCGCTCCGGTGGCCCGCGACGGCGAGAGCATGGAGCGCGATTCCTGGGACACTAGCTCGCGCCGCTTTGGTTCGCTCGAGGCGCCCGAAGAAGTAGGCCGCACAGCCGCCGCGCGCGCGCTGCGCCGGCTCAACGCACGCAAGGTGGATACTCAAAAGGTCCCCGTGGTGTTTGAGCCGCGCGCCGCCCGCAGCCTGCTCGACCATATCTGCGATGCCGTTCACGGCATGGCGGTTTACCGCCATGAATCGTTTCTCGCCGGGAAACTGGGAGAGAAAGTGGCGAGCGAAAACCTGACCATCGTGGACGACGCCACCATTCCAGGACTGTTCGGCAGTTCGCCCTTTGACGACGAAGGCGTTCCCTCGCGCCGCACCATGGTGATCGAGCGCGGCGTGCTCCGGAGTTACCTGCTGAACACATACGCCGCGCGCAAGCTGGGGATGAAGACCACCGGCAACGCCTCGCGCGGCCTGGCCGGAAACGCCGGCATCGGGCACGGCAACTTTTTCGCGGAAAAAGGCGTCCAATCCCCGGAGCAGATGATCGCAGGAATTGCCAACGGGTTTTACGTGACCGAGCTGATTGGTTTCGGCGTCAATATCGTCACCGGCGACTACTCGCGCGGCGCGGCCGGACTGTGGATCCACAACGGCGAACGGGCCTACGCGGTTTCCGAAGTCACCATTGCCGGCAACCTGCGGGACATGCTGCTGGGTATCGAAGCGATCGGCTCCGACCTGGAGTTTCGCGGCTCCATCGCCGCGCCTACAATCAAGATGGGAGAAATGACCGTTGGCGGAAAGTAAAGCAGCCACGGAAGGGAAAAAGCCGCTGGCCATACCGCCGATGATGCTGGTCATCGCTCTAGTGGCCCTGGTTGGGCTGGCGGGCTTCTGGTATCTGGACCGCGCATCCCGGCAGCCGCCTCCGGGGCCGCCGCCGCTCACCGGGCCGGCCAGGGAATACGTCAGGTTTCTCAAGTTCGTGGCCGCCGACGGGCAAACCGCCGAATCCCCCGTAATGGAGGCCCACGAAAGCTATCTGAAGCAAGCGGTGATGGAGATTACCGGCAACCTCCTGAACGCGGGCGACCGTGTGCTCAACTCGGTCGAAATCAATTGCATTTTCTACGATCCCTACGGCCAGGTGATTCTGCGAAGGCGCGTCCCGGTGATCACCAGGAAGATGGGAGGGGTGGCGCCGCGCGAGTTCCGGCCGTTCCGGCTGGCTTTCGACGACATTCCCGATAGCTGGAACCAGATGATGCCGCAGATGGTGATTGCCGGCATCGACTTCCGCTAGGCTCTGCTGCCCTGTGGGGCAGCCAATCATGGCTGCCGCCGTCTTTCAGCCGGCGCTTGGCCGCACGAGGATTTTTCGCGAGGGCCCGGAAGGCCGCCTGAAAGGCGGCTGCGGGCAAGAGTGCCCGCCCCACACGCCTACTGCTTCTGTCTCTTCAGCGTCATCGCGCCGCCCAGGTCCATGCCGGCGTCGTTGGTGGTGGTGAGTGAAATCTCGTCGCCTTTGATGGTCCCTGTGGTCGTGAACTTCACCACGCCGCCGCCCATGTCCACCTGCAGCCAGAAGGAGATTTTGTCGCCTTCCACTTTGCCGTCCTGGATCTGGATGGGGTCGGTGGGTCCGGTCACGGTTCCGGTCAACTTCTGTCCGTCCTGCCTGAATGTGTAGGTGAGCGCATAGTCGCCATCGCCCCCGGAAATGGTGCCCGTCCAGACACCGGTGACATCGGCCGCCCAGGCCGCGATCCCCGTAAGAACCAGGAGAACGGTGCAAATCAAGAGAGTGCGTCTTTGCATGCAATGATTGTACCCTTCGACATCCTGGTACGCTAGTCTGGAGTTATGTGGAAAGGCTTGGGCAGCGCCTGGCGGCGCCTCGGGTTCGTCGAGAAAGCCTTTCTGGTTGCGCTGGCAGTCTGGCTGGCGCTGTACTTTTCCGGCATCTCGTCCCTGGCCGAATCGCTGGTGGGGCTGACAGCCTTCTTCCTGGGCATGGCGGCGTTGTTTCGGGTAGGGCGCCGCGGCATGCGCAAGGCCATCTGGCGGCTCCGCAACCGGCTTATCGCGGCCTATTTGTTCATCGCGGTGGTTCCCGTCGTCCTGATCCTGACGCTGGCGGGGTTTGCGGGATTTGTGGTGATCGGACAGATGGCGGTTTACCTGGTCAACACGGAACTGACACATCGCGAGCAGGCCCTGTTGTTCCAGGCGGAGGCTCAGGCGAGGTTTCCCTCCCGGGATCCGTCCGCTTCGATGAACCGCATGGTAGCCCTGACGCGCCGATTCTTCCCTAATTTCGAAGTGTTGGTCACGGGCGAGCACGAGTTGCGAGTCCCCCCCGAGTCGACCCTGCACCACCCATCTTCGGAGTGGAAGCAAGCCTCCGGTTTGATCCTCAAGCAGGAAGGAAAAAACCAGCGGCTGTACGCCTGGGCACATGTCCCGACGAACAGCGAGCATGTCCCGCCAAGTATCGAGGAGGTCACGGTGATGGCGCCCATCACGCAGGATCTGCTCAGCACCCTGGTGAGCGGACTCGGGGACGTCAATTATGTGCCCCTCCACGAATCCAGCCTGGTGGTGGTGCCGGGGCAAACCCACAAATCGCATATCCCCGCGGCGCGCAATAGCCTGGACTTTCCGCTCACCGGTTTCTACCCCATTTGGATCCCCACCTGGGAGTCTCCGAATGCCAAGCGGCAACTCGTGCTGACGGTCAGCACCCGCATTTCGGCGGTCCTCGGCACGGTCTTCCAGGAGCTCAACTGGGCGGAGATGGCGTTGACCGGCTTCATCGTGGTGGGAATTCTTTTCTTCATCGTGGAAATGGCCTCGCTGGTCGCGGGAGTTCAACTGACCCGCTCGATTACCGGAGCGGTGCACGAGATTTACGCAGGCACCCAGCACGTCAAGGACGGCGATTTCTCGTATCGCATCCCGGTCAAGGGCAGCGACCAGCTCGCGGAGCTCGGCAACTCCTTCAATACCATGACGGAAAACCTGGGGCGCCTGATCATCGTGGCCAAGGAAAAGGAGCGCCTGGAATCGGAGCTGGCCATCGCCCGCGAAGTGCAGAACCAACTCTTCCCCAAGGATGTCCCTTTCACCAAGACGCTGGAGCTGAAAGGCGTCTGCCATCCCGCCCGCATGGTTTCCGGCGATTATTACGACTTCATGGCGCTGCCCAACGACTCGCTGGCCTTCGCCATCGGCGACGTGGCCGGCAAGGGAATCTCGGCAGCCCTGCTGATGGCCACCATTCAATCCACCATGCGCACCCAGCTCTCCGGCTTCAACGGCACCTGGGAGCACCATTCCACGGCCTACATGGTGGGTAATCTCAATCGCCTGCTGTTCGCCACCACCGCGCCCGAAAAATATGCCACGTTCTACTTCGCCATGTACAACGAAGCTCATCATGCCCTGACCTACACTAACGCCGGCCATCTCTCCCCCATGCTGCTGCGCGACGGCAACCTGAGCCTGCTGGAACCCACCGGCACGGTGGTGGGAGCTTTCGCCTCGGCGACGTATGAAGAGAAGACCATCAGCCTGGAGCACGGCGACATGCTGGTGGCTTACACCGACGGCATCGTGGAGCCCGAAAACGCCTACGGAGAGATGTTCGGCGAGGAACGCCTGCAGGAACTGCTCACTAAATATGCGCGGACGGATTCGTCGGAAATTATCGCGCGCGCCATGGAAGCCGTGGTCCAGTGGACCGGCGAGGGAGAATTGCAGGACGATATGACCATGGTGGTGGCGCGCCGCATATGAAAGTTCTCACTGCCGCCGAGATGCGCGAAGTGGACCGCCGCACGGTGGAGGCCGGCATTCCCGGCATCGTGCTGATGGAGAACGCCGCCCATCGCGTGGTGGAGTTTCTGGCCGAGCGCTTCGCGCCGCTGGCCGCGCGGCGCATCGCGATTCTGTGCGGCAAAGGCTCGAACGGCGGCGACGGCCTGGCGATCGCCCGCCAGATCTTCACGCGTTTCCATCCGCGGGCTCTGCACGTGGTGCTGCTGGCCGCGCCCGAGGAATTGAAGGGAGACGCGGCCGCCAATTTCCGGATGCTGGAAGCCTGCGGCTGCCCGCTCGAGCGTGAGATTTCCGCGGCAGCGCGCACCGCTACGTTGGTGGTGGACGCGCTGCTGGGCACGGGCATGGCGGGTCCGGCCGCCGGCCGGATGCTCGAGGCCATTCGCGAAATCAACAGCGGCTTTCCGCTGGCGAAAGTTGTAGCGGTGGATATCCCATCCGGCATGGCCGCCGATTCCGGCGATCCCATGGGCGAATGCGCGCGCGCCGATGCCACCGTGACCTTCACCGCGCCCAAAATAGCCCACGTCCTGCCGCCGAATTGCGACCGCGTGGGCGAGCTGCGGGTGGGCACGATCGGCACCCCGCCATCGTTGTACGAGAACGTGTGGCTAGCGCTGCTGGAACCGTCGATGTTTCGCGACCTGCTGGCCCCGCGCCCGCGCAGCGGCCACAAGGGAACTTTCGGCCACGTGCTGGTGGTAGCCGGCTCGCGCGGCAAGACCGGCGCCGCCGCCATGACCGGCCTGGGCGCGCTGCGCGCCGGCGCCGGACTCGTCACAGTGGCGTCGGCGTCGAGCGCCATCGCTGAAATCTCTTCCCACGCGCCCGAATTGATGACCGAGCCACTGGCCGAAACCTCGATCGGCTCCATCGCTCTGAACGCGCGCCTGGAGCCGCTGGCCGAAGGAAAAACCGTGATTGCGATGGGACCGGGCCTGGGCCGCCACCCGGATATCGACATGCTGGTGGCCTCCGCCACCGAACGCTTCCCGCAACCCATGGTGCTCGACGCGGATGCCCTGACCGCCCAGATCACCGGCGGCGGTGGCAACGGCAAGGGCCGCGTCCGCGTGCTGACTCCCCATCCCGGTGAAATGGCGCGGATCAGCGGCGTGTCCACCGCCGCGATTCAGAAAGACCGCGTCGGCGCAGCGCGCGCCCTGGCCACCGCCCGCGCCGTCACGCTGGTGCTCAAGGGCGAGCGCACCATCATCGCCTTCCCGGATGGCCGCGTCTGGATCAACCCCACCGGGACGCCGGCGATGGGCACCGGCGGATCGGGCGACATTCTGACCGGCATGATCTCGGGCTTCCTGGCGCAATTTCCCGATCGCCCCGCTCAAGCCGTGGCCGCCGCTGTCTACCTGCATGGCCTCGCCGGTGAAGTGGGCGCCCGCGCGCTGGGCGAGAAGTCTCTCATCGCGACGGATTTGCTGAAGTATCTGCCCGATGCGGTCAGCCTGGCGGCCGCGATAGCCGGTCCCCTGGAGGCGTGTGGCGACCTATCGCACTCGCTCTGAGGCGGAAACCATCGCGCTTGGCGAGCGGCTCGCGCGCGACCTGCCGATCCGCGGCGTGGTGCTGCTGATCGGCAATCTGGGAGCCGGCAAGACTACCCTGGCCAAGGGCATCGTCAGCGGCCTGGGCGCCGCGCCGGCCGACGAAGTTTCCAGCCCGACTTTCACCTTGATCCACGAATACGGCGAGGGCCGCGCTTACCACGTGGACCTCTACCGCCTGGACGAGCCACGGGAGCTGGAGACGCTGGGGCTCGACGAGCTGTTCGACGGCGATGCGCCGGTCCTCATCGAGTGGGGCGAGCGCTTCCCCGCCCTGCTGCCCGCGCGGCGTACCGAGATCCGCATCCGCTCCGATGGCGCGGACGAACGAGAAATCCAAATCGAGCACCTCACATGAGCAAACAACCTTGGGCCCTCATTCTGGGCGCCAGCAGCGGATTCGGCGAGGCTACCGCGCTCGAACTGGCCCGCGCCGGCATGAACATTTTCGGCGTCCACCTGGACCGCCGCGACAAGCTCGGGCGCATCGTCGAGCTCCAGCAGAAGATCCACGAGTTCGGCCGCGAATCCGACTTCTTCAACATTAATGCGGCGCTCGACGATAAACGCCGGGAGGTCATGGACAAGATCGCGAAGCGCCTGGCCTCGCCGCCCGGCGGCACCCTGCGCGTGCTGCTGCACTCGCTGGCCTTCGGAGCGCTCAAACATCTGGCCGGCGCCGAGGAAGTGGCCGGCCGCCACCAGATCGAGCTCACCGCCGACGTGATGGGCCACTCGCTGGTTTACTGGGTGCAGGACTCGCTCACGGCCGGCCTGTTCGACCGCGGCACGCGCATCTTCGCCATGACCAGCGTAGGCTCGACGCGCGTGATTCCGCAGTACGGTCCGGTGAGCGCGGCCAAGGCCATCCTGGAATCGCACGTCCGCCAACTGGCGGTGGAGCTCGCTCCCGCCGGCATCACCGCCAACGCCATCCTCGCGGGCGTGACCGATTCCAATGCGCTGCGCCAGATCCCGGGCTACGAGAAGATCATGGAAATCGCCCGCCTGCGCAATCCGCACCACCGCCTCACGCAGCCGGAAGACGTGGCCCGCACCATCGCCGCGCTGTGCCACCCCGCCACCTACTGGCTCACCGGCAACACCCTGCGGGTGGACGGCGGCGAAAGCATCGTAGGATGATTGCATGACCGCTGACCCCCTGGATTGCCTCGATCTGCTCGAATCGACGCCGACCATTCTTTGCGACTTGATGAGCGAGATCTCCGAAGACGACACCCGCTGGAAACCGGCGCCCGATCGTTTTTCGATTGGCGAAGTCCTCGCGCATCTTTCGCATTCCGAAGGCCACTGCTATCGCGCCCGCCTGGACCGCTTTCTCACCGAGGAATTGCCCGAGTTCGAATCCGACGACGCCCGTCTCTACTACGACCTCTATCGCCAGGCCGACCCGCAGGATTCTCTAGACCACTTCCAGGAGCAGCGCGAGACCAACGTGGAGTTCCTCCGTTCCCTGCCCCGCTCCGCCGGCAACCGGCGCGCCCTGCATCGCGAAGCCGGTGAGATCACGCTCTCGCAGATGCTCCACGAATGGGCATTGCACGATCTGGGGCATATCCGGCAGGTGGCCGAACTGGTACGCGCGCGCCGCTACCTGCCCGGCGCCGGACCGCTGGGTCGGTACTACCGCCTGAATCCCTGACGGCCGGCGTACCCTGCGGGTGGACGACGGCGAAAGCATCGCGGGATAAAATCGCATGAATTGCGATCCTCAGGTTGGGCACCACTGGGAAGTCTTCCGCATGCTTTTGCAGGAACTGCGGCCCCCGCAAGTGCTATCCTTCAGAGCAAGGCACTCCTTTCATGATTTCTCAGAAGGCCCTGTGTCTGGCCGCCTGCAGCCTGCTGCTCATCGGAGCGGTGTACGCCTTCCAAAAGCCGTTCCGCGTTTATCCCAGCCTGGAAGGGTATGACCAAATCCCCGTGCCGCCGGACTGGCAGGAAAGCGCCGAGTACGTTTTCGCCCGCCTGATGTATCCCCAGCACCCCTACGCGCGCTTCGGCGGCCGCGGCCGGGGCCGTTTCGGCGGGGGCGTGATGATGGACTGGCGCGAAGGCTATACCAGTTGGACCCAGGACTATCCGCGCGCCGACCGGCACTTCGCGGCCGCTCTGCGGCGTCTCACGCGCGTGCATGTGCGTTCCGTGGAGCAGCCCATCAACCCGGACGACGTCGACGATTTCTATAACTGGCCCTTTTTGGCCGCCGGCGAAATGGGCGATTGGCTGCTTTCCGATGCGCAGGCCAAGACCGTGCGCGAATACCTGCTGCGCGGCGGCTTTCTGCTGCTCGACGATTTTTGGGGACCGGAAGAATACGCCCGCTTCGACGAAACCATGAAGCGCATTTTTCCCGAGCGTCTGGTGGTGGACATCGACGACAAGGACCCCATCTTTCACATGGTCTATGATCTCGACGACCGGTTCCAGATTCTCGGCTCATGGGCCCTGCCGCGCCGCGGCGGCTACGGAGGGTTTGGCGGCGGCATGTTGCAGCGGGCGGCCGGCACGGTGGCGCATTGGATGGGAATCTACGACGACCACAACCGCCTGATGGTGGCGATCTCCTTTAATTCGGACGTGGGAGATTCCTGGGAGTGGGCCGACGATCCGAGTTATCCCGAGAACATGGCCGCTTTGGGAATTCGCTGGGGGATTAACGATGTCATCTACTCGATGACGCACTGAAGGCGAGGGCGGAGCCCTCGATATCCCTTTGGGATATGGGAGTCAGAAGTCAGAAGCCAGAATAATCCCCGCGCGCGACGTATGTTCCAATTCTGTCTTCCTCGACTTCTGACTCCCGACTCCTGTTTTCTTTCTACCGGAAGCGGCGGAAGCCACCGCCAAAGCGGAAACCACCACCCCAGAATCCGCCGACGTACATGCTCGGACCCCAATAGTAGGGGTAATACGGATAGTAGTAGGGGCTGTAGCCGTAGGGGTAGGAGCCGTTATACCCCGGTCTTTGGACCACGGCGGAACGCTGCGCTACCTGCGTGGATGGGCCGTTATAGTCTTCGGGGCCCGCAAAACGGAATGCCTGCGGGGCGTTGCCCGTCGCGATGGCAAGCGCACTCTGGATCTGGAAGGTGGTTGCCGTTCCAGGATAGAGAATGCTGGGATGGCTGTGCGTAGCCAACACGCCTCCGGTGGCGATGCTGCCCGCTTGGCCGGGAGGAATCATGCCGCCCTGGCGCGAAATCAGTTGCGAGTGCACCGATACTTGCTCGCCATCGGCGAGCGTGAGTCCGGTCAGTTCGACGCCCAAATGGGAAACGCCCTTGACCTTTTCAGCCAACGACACGCGGCCGTAAATCGCCTGGCCGCGCTGTGCCACCACTACGCCGCCGACAATCACCGGCTGCGCCAGTGTGCCCGAGAACGAATCGCCGGCCTGATTCTTGTTGGATGCCAGCATTTCGTTGATGCGCACCGTAACGAACGTGCCGGCCTTCATGGTGACTTGCTGCGGAAGCCCGTAGGCGGGACGTGCGGCAGCGGGAGCCCCGGCGGTGCGCTGCGGTTGTCCGTAGGCGTCGGCCGGCGAAGCCGTCTGCATGGGTGGCGCGGTTGGGGTCACTGGCGCGGTTTGTGCCAAAGCCAGACCCGAAGCCGTTAACAGAACCAAAATGGAGCGAATGGAAATCCTTGTCATAGTTGCTGCCTCTTGTCGTTCATTACGTTCGACGTGCTTGTGCAGTGCATCTGTTTCACCAATCTGTTATTGGCTGCAAGTATTTGAAAAATAAGGCAAGAATGATCAGAGCTTGTGGCTGCAATCCACCGCCCTTGGTGGATTTCGGCCACCAGCGGACCCGCGGTCAAGCAGCGCCCCACATTTCAGACCAATTCGTGTCAGAATAGTGTGTTCCGGATCGCTGGTTGATCGCAGTGTCTGGTCGTGCTTGCGAAAACTCCGCAAAGGTCGCTAAAATCAACGCGTTCACAAAATCCCAGGAGGATTCATGGCAGTTGAGCAGAAGGTGAAGCAGATTATTGTCGAGCAACTCGGTGTCGACGAGAGCCAAGTGGACAGCAACGCGTCTTTCGTTGACGACCTGGGCGCCGATTCGTTGGATATCGTCGAACTCGTTATGGCGTTCGAGGAAGCTTTCGAACTGGAGATCCCCGACGAGGACGCCGAGAAGATCACTACCGTCAAGGACGCCGTCGAATACATCGAGAACAAGACTTCCAAGAAATAGCTGGCAGTCTGATCGGGAGACTCGTTTTGACGCGTAGAGTGGTAGTGACCGGCGTTGGCCTATTGACGCCGCTGGGCATCGGGACCGACAGCTCCTGGGAGGCAATCCTCGCGGGCACGTCTGGTATTGGCCTTATTACGCAGTTCGATGCAACCGCGTTCTCCTGCCGCATAGCGGGAGAGGTTAAGGGCTTCGATCCCGCCGCCTACATCGAGAAAAAAGAAATCAAGAAGATGGGGCGGTTCATCCAGTTCGCCATCGCGGCGGTGGATTTCGCCATGGAGAGCTCCGGCCTGAAGATCACGCCGGAGATCGCCGAACAGGTGGGCGTCTATATCGGCAGCGGGATTGGCGGCTTCGAAGTGATCGAGCGCGAACACCTGACGCTGCTCCAGCACGGCCCGCGCCGCATCTCGCCGTTCTTCATCCCGGCGACCATCATCAACCTGGCGTCCGGCTACGTCTCGATCCGCACCGGCGCCAAGGGACCGAACTCCGCTACCGCGACGGCCTGTACCACCAGCGCGCATTCCATCGGCGATTCTTTCCGCATGATCCAGCGGGGCGACGCCGACGCCATGATCTGCGGCGGCACCGAAGCCGCCGTCACCCCCATGGGCATTGGCGGGTTCGCCGCCATGCGCGCCCTTTCGACCCGCAATGACGAACCGGAGCGCGCCTCGCGCCCGTGGGACAAAGACCGCGACGGCTTCGTGGTGGGCGAAGGCGCCGGCATGCTGATACTGGAAGAACTGGAAATGGCACGGACCCGCGGCGCGCGCATCCTCGCCGAAATCGTGGGCTACGGCATGAGCGCCGATGCTTTCCACGTCACCGCACCGCCCGCCGACGGCGACGGCGCCTTCCGCGTGATGCGCAACGCCATGCGCGACGCCGGGATTCAACCTCTCCAGGTGGATTACATCAACGCCCACGGCACTTCCACCGAAGTGGGCGACCGCGCCGAAACCGCAGCCATCAAGCGCGCCTTCGGCGACCATGCTTACAAGGTGGCCGTCAGTTCCACCAAGTCCATGACCGGCCACCTGCTCGGCGGCGCCGGCGGTATTGAAGCCGGCATCTCCGTATTGGCCCTGCGCGACCAGATTGCGCCGCCCACCGTCAATCTCGAAAACCCCGATGCGGGCTGCGACCTGGATTACATCCCGTTGCGAGCCCGCCCGATGAAGATTGAATATGTCCTTTCCAACAGCTTCGGCTTCGGAGGGACCAACGGCTGTCTGATTTTTAAGAGATACCAGGAATGAGCGGCAGGATCGCCTTATGAAAATCGTCGTCGCCATCAAGCAAGTTGCGGTGCGCGATTCGCAGCTCCGGATTGCCCCTTCCGGCCAGTGGATCGACGAAGCCGATCTGGCTTATGAAATCAACGAGCCGGATGCGTACGCGCTGGAAGCCGGCTTGCAGCTCAAGGAAGCCCACGGCGGCGAAGTGGTAGCTCTATCCGCCGGACCGCCGCGCGTCGCGCAGACCATCCGCGAAGCCCTCGCCAAGGGCGCCGACCGGGCCATCCACATCGAAGAGGATCTCTCGTCGGCCGACCCGCTAGCCACGTGCCGGCTGCTGGCGGCTGCCTTGAAGGCGGAAACGCCCGATCTGGTTCTCACCGGCCTGCAGTCCGACGATCTGGGCTATGGCCAGACCGGCCCCATCCTGGCCGAGCTGCTGGGCGTGCCGCACGCCACCATCATCATGAAAGTGGAAAAGAGCGATACCGGGATCCGCGTGAAACGCGAGCTGGAAGATGGCTGGTTCCAGTTCGTGGATATGCCGCTACCCGCGCTGCTCAGTATTCAATCCGGCTTCAGCAAGCTGCGCTACGCGACGCTGATGGGCATCAAGAAAGCCAAGAGCAAGGAAATCCGTCGCGTCACGGCGGCCGATCTGGGCGCCGCCTCCGCCGCGCCCACCATCGCCTTCGACCGCGTCTACCTGCCGGAGCGCACCAAGCGCACGCAGCTTTTCGAGGGCAGCCCCAAACAGGCCGCCGCTCAACTGGTGGAGAAACTGAAATTCGAGGCGCGGGTCATATGAACATCCTCGCGGTTATGGAACAGAGCCACGGCCAGTGGCACCGCATGTCGTTTGAGACCCTGGCCGCCGCACAGCAATTCGCCGCGCCACTGGGCGCCACGGCATGCGCCGCGGTGGTGGGCCGGGGAACGGCCCCGCTGGCCGCCGAGCTCGCCTCGAAGCAGCTCGATAAGGTCTACGCGGTTGAACACGAGCTGCTCGGCGAGTACACGCCCGACGGTTATTGCCTTGCCCTGCGCCAGCTCATCGAGCGCGTCCAGCCCTCGCTGGTGCTCTTCCCGCACACCTACCAGGTGCGCGACTTCCTGCCCAAGCTGGCCACCTCCTTCGGCCGCGTGGCGGTGAGCGACGCCGTTTCGCATCGTATCGAAGACGGCCAGGTGGTTCTGGTTCGGCAGCTTTTTCAGGGCAAGGTGAACGTGGACGTCCGGTTCGTGGGCGATGGCCCGCATTTCGCATCGCTGCAAGCCGGGGCTTATCGCGCCGACCAGGTGGCCGCAGGCGCGGCGGCGGTGGAAGCGTTCGCGCCCCAACTCTCGCCGGATCGGATCCGTACGCGCCCGCAAGAGCCGTTCCGCGAATCGCAGCGCGCCGTGGATCTGGGCGCCGCCGAAATCATCGTCTCGGTGGGTCGCGGCATTAAGGAAGCCGATAACATTCCGCTGATCCAGAAACTGGCCGACGTTCTGGGCGCCGAACTGGCGGCTTCGCGTCCCATTTGCGACGCCGGCTGGCTTCCTATGGAACGGCAGGTCGGCAGTTCCGGACAGACCGTTACTCCCAAGATGTATCTCGCGGTGGGTATTTCGGGTGCGATTCAGCACCTTGTCGGCATGAAGGGATCGCGCACCATCGTGGCGATTAACAAAGATGCCGACGCACCCATCTTCGAAGTGGCCGATTACGGCATCGTGGGCGATTTGTTTCAGATTGTGCCCGAGCTCATCGAGGCGATCAAAAAGGTTAAATAAAGCTTCATCATTGACTTTTTCGCGCGCTGGCGGTTATACTTTTCCATCCGCTCCGCTTGGGCCCCGCCGGAACACTGCAACTTTTAGTCGTGGTTCTGCGTCATATCTTTGCTGATCGGCTTTTGGATTTTAGAGAAATGAATGCGATTATGAAAAACGGACCGAAACACCGGCTGGCCCCGTACCGGAAGATTCTCGAACGGAAGGCCGAAGAAGTCCGTAACAGCATGTCCGCCCAGAAGGCGGCCCAGGTAGTAGCCCGGCTGGATGTGCCCTCGGACGAAGGCGACCTCAGCCAGCAGCATCACGAAGAGTGGATTTTCCTCAACCGCAACACCATCGACATGAAGTTGCTGCGCGAAGTGGCCGATGCGCTGCACCGCATCGACCAGGGCACTTACGGGATTTGCCCGGAATGCGAGGAGCCGATTTCCGCCAAGCGCCTGGACGCTGTGCCGTGGGCCCGCTACTGCGTCACCTGCCAGGAACAGATCGCCGCGCGCATCGCCGACGGCGAAATTGTGGAGTTCCAGGAAGCCGACCGATGAAGCTGGTGGATTTGCGCAAGATCGCGGTCCGCCAACAATTCCGCATCCGGTTCCAGATTGTGAACGGTCTGGAGTGCGTCGTCAACCAGCATGGCGTGGCGCAAGTGCCGGCTTTGCACGGCATCCCCGATTTCAACCTCGAAAAGGAATTGGAATCGGCTTCGCAATTCGTGCTGGAGCCGGCCGCCGCCGATCCGAAAAACCCGCTGCCGTCCCGTTCCCTGACCCGCGACCAACTGGCCGCCATGGCCGATTCCTCCCCCGTGCGAGACGCTGCCGGGCACGAAGAAGAGTAGCGCTTCCGAACGTACCCCTACTCAGGCCGGGGGCTGCCGTCATCCACTTTTAAGTCGCGCAACCCAGACCAGTTGGAACGGGACTGGTGAATCGGGGTACAATACTATGGCTCTTTGTTACACTGTTTCACTTTTCCCGGAAGGGCTGGGGGATTTATGGAGAAGCCGGCGCAAAATATCCAAGACAGCTTCTTGAACAACGCTCGCAAAGATAAGGTTGCCCTCACGATTTACCTCATGAGCGGCGTCAAACTTTCGGGCCGGATCAAAAGCTTCGATAAGTACTCTTTGGTGCTCGAGACCAATAACCAGGAGCAACTGATCTTCAAACACGCCATTTCGACGGTTGTCACGTCGCGGTCGTCCCACCCCTACGGCGGCAGCCCGCCGGCGGCCGTTAGCGGCGTAGCGGCCGGTGCGGCGCCCGGTCTGCCGCCGCACTCCGAGCCGTCGGAGGGTTAGCCCACGCCGCTTCCGAACCTCGCCCGCGAGCGCGCTATTCTGGTCGGCGTCCAGTGGAAGACCCGCGGCGCTTCCCGGCGGCCCGGCGCGGTCGCGGCAGAGGACTCGCTCGACGAGTTGAGTGAATTGGCGTCCACCGCGGGCGCCGAAACCACCGCCCGATTTCTGCAGGCCCGCCCCGGTCCCGAAGCCGCAACCTTGATCGGCGAGGGCAAAGTCGATGAACTGGGCGCCGCGGTCCATTCCTCGGGCGCCGACCTGGTGATCTTCGATCACGAGCTCACCCCGACGCAGCAGCGCAACCTGGAAAAAGCCGTCGGCTGCAAAGTCATCGACCGCACGCAGTTGATCCTCGACATCTTTGCCTCCCGTGCCCGCACCCGGGAAGGCCGCCTGCAGGTGGAGTTGGCGCAGTTGAACTACATCCTGCCGCGCCTCAGCGGGCATGGTGTGGAGATGTCGCGCCTGGGCGGTGGCATCGGCACCCGTGGCCCGGGCGAAACCAAGCTCGAAACCGACCGCCGGCGCATCGCCAAACGCATCAAGAGAATCGAGAATTCGCTCGACGCTGTACGCGCGGGTCGCGCTCTGCATCGCCGCCGCCGCAGTGCCGTGCCGCTGGCCACTCTGGCGCTGGCCGGCTATACCAATGCCGGCAAGTCCACGCTCTTCAATCGCCTGACCAGCGCCGGCGTGCCGGCCGATCCGCGCATGTTTGCCACCCTCGATCCCACCGTGCGGCCGCTACAACTGCCGTCGCGCCGGCGGGTTCTGGTGAGCGACACGGTCGGCTTCATCCGCAATCTTCCCACCACGCTGGTCAAGGCTTTCCGCGCCACCCTCGAGGAGCTGAAAGATGCGGCCCTGGTGTTGCACGTGGTGGATGTCTCCGCTCCGGCCGCCGCCGAGCATACCGCCCATGTCTTTCAGGTTCTGGCCGATATTGGCGCCGCCGCCATTCCGCAGATCCTGGTGCTCAACAAAATCGACCGCGTGGGCGATGCGTCCGCTGTCGATGCCGAAGCCGTGAAACGGCGGGTGCTCTCGGGCTCGGCCATCGGCTCCGATATCGGCTCCGCCGGCCAGCCGGACGCCCGCGCGGTCGCCATTTCGGCGCTCACTGGCGCTGGTATGGACGGCCTGCTGGACTCCATCGACCAGCTTCTGCCGCTCGATCCGATCGTGAACGCCACTTTTCATTTATCCGCCGGCGATGGCGCTACGCTGGCGCTGCTTCATGAATTCGGCAAGGTCCTCGAGACGCGCTACAGCGAGGATTCCTGCGAGGTCGAAGCCGAGATTCCGGAATCCCTCGGGCGCCGCCTGGCGGGCCGCCGGCCATAGACACTATCCACGGACAGGTTCCACAATCACTGTGGAAAAGGTTGTGGGAAAGGCTCGGCGGAGAATGATTAAAGTCCCATGAAAAAAGCACTTACATCAAATTGAACCAAGCGGCAGCAGTCCTGCGTAACCAATTGCTTGGTAAGCACTTGCCGGTTCCAAACCACAATCGCGGCAGAATGTTGCAGGCATGTTGCAGATCCCTTCGGTCCAAGGAGTTTTTCCACAATTCAATCGGGTAAATCCCGCGTTTCGGAGGGCCGGGCCGAGTTTGCTACACTGATGTTTGGTCGGGCGGTGTAGCTCAGCTGGCTAGAGCGACGGTCTCATAATCCGTAGGTCGGGAGTTCAAGTCTCCCCGCCGCCACCAGATCCCTACGTGGCCGCCCGCGAGATCCTGGTGCGCCGCATCCGCAGATAGAGAACCCGCGCCAGAGCCAGCACGGGGACGGATAGAAATGCCCCCGGAATTCCAGCCACTTCCGCTCCGGCGAATACCCCGAACAGCACCAGCAGCGGATGCAGTTTCACGCCTTGCCCCATCAGGTTCGGCGACACCACGTAATCCTGGAACATGCGGAAGGCTACGATGAAGATCACGATGGCCAGCAGGTGTCCTCCCGTTACCGCCGCCACCAACAGGATGATGGCTGACGCCGTGAGCGGACCCAAGGTCGGGATGAACTCCAGACTCGCCCCCAGGGCCGCCAGAAGAATTCCGAACGGTATCCCGAGCACCGAAAAAAAGATGCTGTAGGCGGCGAACGCGATCGCCGAGAGCAGCACCAGCGCCCGCATGTAGTTCGCCAACAGCAGGTTTATGTCCGCCATTACGTCGTCCAGCAGTTTGTGGCGCGGCCCCAGTTCCACCAGGGCGAGAACGTGATCGCGGATGGCCGCTCCGTCCTTCAGAAAGAAAAACGCCAGCACCGGAATGATCACCACGTAGATCAGGTTGCTGGCCAGCTTCAGGAACTTCTGGCCGAATTGCGGCAGCGCGGCAAAAAGATCGTTGGAGCGCGTCGCCACTTCGTTCTTCAGGCCGTAGGGCACGCGCGCCTGGAATGAATCCACCAGACCTTGGATTTTTTGCGGGAACACGGCGGCAAGTTTGTTCGCCTGCTCCACCACTTTCGTGCCCAGGACAATGGCCCCCACCGCCACCAGCCCCACCAGCAGAACATACGCCAATGCCAGCGCCAGCGTGCGCGTCGACCTGGTGGGCAGCAAGCGGTCGATCAGGTTCACCAGGGGCGCCAGAAGATAGGCGAACAGCACCGCCAGAATGAAAATGTACAGCGTGGATCGCATCAGGTAGACCAGCCACAAAGCCAGCACTACCAGTGCCGCCGTCCAGGTGCTGCGCGCCGCCCGGCTGTCGATTCCCAGCATGCCTTTTCTCTTAGCTCCTTCTACCCAAGAGCACGGCCGCTGAGCGGAGTTTTTTCGATCCGCACGCGCGCCACCCGGTTCCGCTCCATCTCCAGTACCGTGTAACGCCGGCCTTGATACTCCACCGTGTCGCCCACCCGCGGAATCTCGCCGCGCTGTAACAACAGAAACCCGGCCAGCGTTTCGAATCCGCCGTCGGCCGGAATTTCGATCCCATACTCGCTTTCCAGGTCGCGGATGCGCGTCGCGCCGTCAAGCTCCACCACGCCGGCCTCCGCGCCGCGCCGCACGTTCTTTTCATCGTACTCGTCTTCTATCTTTCCCACCACCTGTTCGAGCACGTCTTCCACCGTCAGCATGCCCACGATCGTGCCGAATTCGTCCACTACCATGGCCATGTGCGAACTGCCTTTGCGGAATTCCTCCAGCATCTGCGAGAGCGGTTTGGTCTCCGGCACCACCAGGAGAGGCCGGATCAACCGGCCGATGCGGAACGCGTGGCTGGACTTGCCCGTGCGGATCGCTTGCCGCCGTTCTTCCCAAAACGGCAGCAGATCCTTGTAGTGCAGAATCCCCACGATCTTTTCCGGTGCGCCCTCGTACACCGGCAGCCGCGAATGCCGCTCGCGAATCATGGTCCCCAGCACGTCGTCCAGGCTGGCGTCTGAAGCGATGGACACCATATCGTTGCGCGCCACCATGATCTCCCTCACCGACACTTCGCCCAGGTCGAGCACCCTGTGGATCATGTCTTCCTGCGCCTCCGGCAGATATCCCAACCCGCGGCTGGAGCTGACAATCAGCTTCAGTTCCTCCGCCGAATGGCCGCCCGGGTGCGCCGCGCCTTTCAGCCGCAGGACCCGCTGGATGAATCCGGCCGATCGCTCGATGGTGACCACGAAGGCAATCGAGATCCGGTAGAAGACCGTCAGCGGAGGCGCCACCAGCGCCGCCATCCGGTCCGCCTTGGCGATCGCCAGGTTCTTCGGCACTACCTCGCCCAGCACCACGTGGAAGTAGCTGATCACCAGGAAGGAAAGGGCGAAACAGGCGCCGTGCAGGAACTTCATTTCGAGCGGCGTGGTTACCGGATGGAAGACCCCCAGCAGAATTTGATATAGCGTATCCTCGCCGGCCCAGCCTAGACCCAAGCTGGCCAGCGTAACGCCCACCTGAGTCATGGAGAGCAGCCGTCCCGGATTCGCCAGAAGGTTCAGCGCCGCCTGTGCTCCGGCTTGCCCTTCTTCGGCCATTTGCCGCAGCCGCGATTGCCGCACCGACAGCAACGCCACCTCCGCCCCGGCGAAGAAGCCATTCACCACGATCAGTACGACTACCAGTAGTATCCGAAAAGGGGAATAGGACACGATATACGTATTAATAATTCTAGCGGAGAGCATAACCAAAGCGCGCGGGAATCGTCTTTACAGGTAACCAACTAACTCCGTTAAGAGGGGGCCGACTCCATTCCGTATCCCCGGAGGCGCCCCCTCTCATTTTCACCGCAGAAGGCGCGGAGGCGCGGAGAAAACGCGAGAGAAACAAAAATCTCCTGGAAAAACTCCCCGATTCCTCAGTCTTCTCCGCCTCTCAGCGTCTCCGCGGTGGCTTGCGGAAGGATTACCATCCTCCCGGCCAGGCCCGCCACCCGTTATTATGGTTATTTCCTCCCATTGATGACTCACACCGCTACCGCACGCATTCTCAAAGCTGTTAACGCCGTCATCGTGGTCCTGTTGGCGGCCGCGTTGGCCGCCACATATTGGTACGCGTGGCGCCCGCTGCCGCAACGCTCCGGCAGCGTCGTGGCGCCGGTGGCCGCCGCCGTCTCCGTGTCGTTCGATTCGCTTGGCGAGCCCCACATCCGCGCCGCCAGCCAGCAGGACGCGCTGATCGTCCAGGGCTACGTGACCGCGCAAGACCGCCTCTGGCAGATGGACAGCCTGCGCCGCTACTCGAGCGGCACGCTCGCCGAAGTGCTCGGCCCGACCGCCCTGGACACCGACCGCGACCTGCGACGGCTGCGCTTGCGCCGTCTGGCCGAGGCCGCTTACGTCCACTTTTCGGCCGCTGACCGCGCCGCTCTGGCCGCTTATACCTTGGGCGTCAACGAATTCATCGCCACGCACCGCGATAACCTTCCCATTGAGTTCACGCTGCTCGGCTACCAGCCCCGCCCGTGGAGTGTGATCGATTCGCTCCTGGTCGGGCTCTACATGTTCCGCGACCTCACCACCACGTGGCGCGACGAAGTCGCGAAGCGCGCCATGCTGGGGGATGGCGACGCCGGCAAAGTGAATTTCCTGTTCGCCGAGCGCTCCGGCAACGAGCCCGCGCCCGGCTCCAACGCCTGGGCCGTCGCCGGCAGCCATACGGCCTCGGGCAAGCCGCTGCTTTCGAACGACATGCACCTGCAATACTCGCTGCCGGGAATTTGGTACATGGCGCACTTGCAAGCGCCCGGCCTGGATGTGGCCGGCGTCACCCTCCCCGGCTTGCCGGGCGTGGTGGTGGGCCACAACCAGCATATCGCCTGGGGTATCACCAACCTCCAGTTCGACGTTCAGGACCTCTACATCGAGAAACTCGACGACCGCACCGGCCGCTATCTCTATCGGGGCAACGTCGAACAGGCCCGCGGCGAGCGGGAAATCATCGAGGTGAAAGGCGCGCGCTCCATCGAAGTCGCCACCTGGGTCACCCGCCACGGCGCGCTCTTCCTGGTCGACGGCCAGGAGCACCTGACCCTCCGCTGGACGGCCGCCGAACCCGGTCTCTTCCAATTCCCCGTCCTCGATATCGACCGCGCCGAAAACTGGCAGCAATTCACCACCGCACTCTCCCGCTGGGTGGGTCCCGGATCCAATTTCCTCTACGCCGACACCGGCGGCAACATCGGCTACCACGCTGCCGGCATGCTTCCCGAACGCCGCGGCTATTCGGGCGATCTACCCGTGGACGGCTCCTCCGGCGATTTCGATTGGGACGGATTCATCCCCTTCGACCAGCTTCCTTCCGCTTTCAACCCGGCCTCCGGGATCATCGCCAGCGCCAACCAAAATCCCTTTCCGGCCGATTACCCTTATCCCGTGAACGGCAACTTCGCCCCGCCCTACCGCGTCCTGCGCATCCGCGAGCTGCTCTCCGCGCACAACGGCTGGCGCGCCGCGGACATGCTCGGCGTGCAGGGCGACATCTACTCGTCATTCAGCAAGTTCCTGGCGGCCCAGGTGGTGGCCGCCGTCGACAAGCGCGGCGCCCATAACGTCTCGCTCGATCCCGCGGTGGCTCTGCTGCGCGCCTGGAATGGCCGCATGGATAAAGACCTCGCCGCGCCCTTCCTGATGGCGTTGGTCTATCAGCATGTGCGATCGTCCGTGGCCGATGTCGCCTCTCCCGGCAAGGGCCAGGTCTATGAGTTCAACATGGGGCCGGCGGTCGTCGAAAAGCTGTTGCGCGAGCGCCCCGGCGGCTGGTTCCAGGATTATGACGTGATGCTGCTGCGCGCCCTGATGGACGCCCTCGACGAGGGCAAACGCATCCAGGGCCGCGATGTCCAGCGCTGGCGCTATGGCAACTATCTGCGCGTCGAGATCGATCATCCGATCATTCATCCGGCGCTGGGGAAACTGTCCGTGATCGGCCAGGCGCTCGATTTCTTCGAAATCGGTCCGGTGCCGATGAGCGGCTCCGCCACCACCGTCCGCCAGACCACGCGCGCGCTTTCGCCCTCCATGCGCATGAATGCCGATCTCGCCGATTGGGACCGCTCTCTGCTCAACATTCAGATTGGTCAATCCGGCCAGCCGCTCTCCGGCCATTACAAAGACCAGTGGAACGATCACTACAACGTGCGCAGCTACCCGATGCAGTACCGCACGGTGGTGGCGAAGCATAGCCTGGGATTTCGGCCAGCGGCGAATTAGCCTGGCTTTCTCACAGCATTCGATGGTGATGTGGCGCACGCACTCGTGCGTGCCGCGTCGGCACTCATGCCGACGCTTGCTTCGCCACTTCATCGGACCGCATGTGAGAAGTGCGAACCAGCTACGTTGGCCGCGAGGTTCGCCTCAGAAATCCAGAGCCACCACTTCGTAGTCCAACAGCGATGGCACCGTGAGCCGCACCTCGCCGCCGGCCTGCAGCACGCGCGGAGCAAGCCCCGAGACGAGCAACTGCACGCGCTTCACCTTGCGGCCTTCGGGCACGCGGATGGCAACCTGTTGCGCCGGCAGCGGAATAAACTCCCGCAGCGGGCCTTTCATCATCATGGGGTTTGTCAGGTTTACCAGGTGCACGGTCATCGATTCCTTCTGCCGCCACACCGTCACATCCAAGACGCCGGGACCCTCTACCGTAACCGGGCGAGGTTCATTGGCGGCCCATTCCACGGCATTGCGCAGCAGACGGCCATGATCCGGGGCCAGCACTTCCCAAAATGTCCGGTCGATGTCCCAGGGGAAGTAGACCACGCGGCCGGCGCCCACTTCGCGCACGTAGACCTCGGGAATATCGGTCTTCGGCACGCGCGGGAAAACTTCTTCCATGGGCAGATCGGGATACGAGGGGATGAGCGTCAGCGGCGGATTCCGGTACTCCGGCGCGGCCTTGGTGTGAAGGCGCGCGACGCCGTTGATAATGCGGCTGGCGCCTTCCAGTCCCGCGAGAATCGGATGCCGCAGGCCGGTCTGCGGATCGGTTTCCAGGCGCAGATAGGAATTCATCATGCGGTCGTCCAGGCCGCCATCGAAATGCGCGCCGAATAAATCCGCCAGCCCGAAATCGGCGCGCCGCACGCCCCACTCGTTGTAAAGCGACGTCTCATGGGTGGCCACCAGGCTGCCGCCGCGTTCCACAAACTCGCGAATCTGGCGGCATTGCTCGCCGGAAAGTGCGGCGATATTGGGGAGCACCAGTACTTTGAAGGGCGCCAGGCGCGAGGCGTCCAGCAACCGGTCGTGCACCATTTCGAAGGGAATGCGGGCTTCGATCAGCGCGTGGTAATAGCCCAACGTGTGGTCTTCCACCTTCTGATGCGCCCGCTCGCCGCCATAGAACTGCGCGGTCTGCTGCGAATAGACCATCGCCACGCGGGCCAGCGGCGCCTGGTTGCGCAGATACCGCTCGTTGCGGTAAAGCCAGGCGTACAGTTCTTCCACCACCGGGAGCCATCGCTGGTCGTAGAGCACGCCGCCGAATTTGGTGAACCAGGGCCGCAAGCCGTTGGCGACGCCATCGAGCGCCCACAGGCGGATCTCCGGCGCGCTCTGCACCGAGTCCTTCCAACGATACTGTTCTTCCACGCCCACGCCGAAAATTCCGCCGATGGGCTTTGGCCCCATGGTGGCGCGGTATTCCTTGGCGTTCTTGCCGGCGGTCCACGGCGGCGCCACGCCACTCCGCGCCTGGCGGTCCGCAAACAGCACCGGCGCCAGCTCGCCGATGGTTTTCATATCCAGTTCGCTCAAAGCGCCGCCGCCGGCGTTGGCGATGAACCGGGCGTTGGGGTTCGCGCCGCGGATGGCATCGTCCATCGCGCGCCAAAGCTCAAACAACCGCTGCTGCTTCCATTGGATGTAAGCGCGCCGCGCCGGGTCTTGCGGATTGAGCGTGCGCGGCAGATCCAGCCCCGTTGCCGAATGGAAATTCTGGCGGCAGTGCTCGCAGTAGCACATCCCCGAGCCCGACCAGCGATTGCTGAAAACGCCGTCCACCTGGTAGCGCGTCACAATCTCGCGCGTCACTTCGGTCATGAAGTCGAAGTTGTACGGCCCCAACCCGCAGGTGAGCCACAATTCCGGCATCGACCCGTGGCGGCGCTTGCGGCCTTCGACGTCGACGGCGATCCAGTCGGGATGCGCGTCGTAGACATCCTGGTGGGCGGCGTGCGGGTCGGTGCGTGCCAGCACCACCATGTTCAGCTTGCGGCAACCGGCCACCAGGTCGCCGAACGGGTCGGTGTCGCCCATCCACTGGCTGCGATAATGCAACGGAATTCTGGTTGGATAGTAGGCGACGCAACCGCCCGCGCTCAGGCAGGCCGCGTCGGAGTGAGTGCGCGCGAAGTAATCCAGCCAGAAGTGCAGGTCATACCGGCCGGGATCGTTCTCCACCAGCGTCAACTGCGCCCATCGCATGGGGCGGTCGAACCACGGCGCCGCCTCGGCGGCCGGCTCCACTGCACTTGCCTCATTCGCCGGCAGCACCAGCGCGGAGCCCGCCAGAGCTGCGTTTCGCAAAAACTCCCGGCGGGCCAACGATCGATTCATCATTTCGTCCCTCATGTATTAGCTCAGTTACTCGTTGCTCCCGTGGCGCACGCACTCGTGCGTGCCGCGTCGACACTCGTGTCGACGCTCGGCGTCTGTACATTTTCAAGCTTCGCAAAGACCAACTGGTAGCGCCGGCGGTCTTTGCCGCCGGTGTTTGGTGGGGCAGGATGGTATCCTGCGGACCGATTGTTAATCGGTCCTGCGTCGACACTCGTGTCGACGCTTG
>JBEKQS010000014.1:0-35933 GCA_049519475.1 Bryobacteraceae bacterium
ACGAGACCGCCTTTCCACCCAGGGAGGCGTGCTGATGCCGAACTTCTGGACTAACCCCAGGTGGAAGAGCAGGAATAGCGAAGTGAGGGCGGGCAGCACAGCCACGTGGAATCCGAAGAACCGGGTCAGCGTGGCGCCGCCCACAGCGTCACCTCCGCGCAAATAGCGGCCAATGGTCGAGCCCATCCACGGAACAAACGTGGCCATATCGGTTCCGACTTTAGTGGCAAAAAACGAAATGGTATTCCAGGGCAGGAGGTAGCCGCTGAATCCGAAGCCCAGCGCCAGGGCCAGCAGCACGATGCCGCTGAGCCATACCAGCTCGCGCGGCTTCCGGTAGGCGTGCAGAAACGCCACGCTAAACATGTGGACGAAGGCCGACAGGATCAGCAGGTTCGCCGACCAAATGTGGATCGACCGGATCAGCCAGCCGAACGCCACGCGGGTCACGATGAACTGGACGCTCTCGTAAGCCTCCGTGGGGGTGGGGCGGTAGTACACCAACAGCAGAATGCCGGTGACCACCTGGATCACAAACAGGAACAGTGTGATCCCGCCAAAGGCGTACCAGATGGTGCCCGAGTGGACCGGCACGGTTTTGTGCGCGATGAACTCGCGGATGGAATCGAGCGCCAGCCGGTCCTGAAACCATTCCGTGATTGCTTTCTTGCGCGGGTTTGGCTGGATGGGGAGCATGGCTGCTTCGCCTCAACTGCGGGAGATCACCACGTCTTCCCCGCGCAAATGAACCGCATATTCCTTCAACGGGGCGGGCGGCGGACCCGAAATTACTTTGCCGCTCAGATCGTACTGGCCATTGTGACAGGCGCACCAGATCAGCTTTCGCGACGCGTCGTATTGCACGATGCAGCTCAGATGCGTGCAAACCGCGGAGAAGGCGCGCCACTCGGTTTGCGTGATCCGGATGAGCAGCACGGGCTGGGTGCCGAATTTGATGATCTTGCCGGCGTTGGGGGCGAGATCCTGCCCCTTGCCGCCGACCACCTCGTTCACCGAGGCCTCTGAAACTGCCGGAGGATTCAGGAACCGGATGACCGGATATAGAAACGAAATCAGCGAACCGATGAAACCACCGCCGAAAATCCAAAAAACGATATTGCGGCGCGCTGGCTGCATTTTCGCTTCACCTCTTTCGCATGGCCCCACTGAACCGCCCCAAGCCGGGGGACAGAACCCAACCTGACCGTTGTTGCCCGGACAGGCAATGGGGCTAGGAAGATCTTACCACCCATCATGGACGTGGCTTCGGTCCCTCGTTCGTCGGGCGCGGCGCCTTGCCGTAGATCGAGGCAAACCATAGCTGTGGTCGGGCAGTCAGCGAGCTAGTATAGTCCACCGTTTGTGGGGCAGCCAATCCTGGCTGCCGCTGGCTTTCAGCCGGCGCTCTTCGGTGATCGAAAACGCTCGCCGGCCCCGAAAAAGCCGCCTGAAAGGCGGCTGCAAGGCAAGATTGCCTGCCCCACAAAACAGGCATGATCTCGGCCGCACTGCACTAGCGATAATACGGATTGGGCGTCCAAACCCCGTAACCAACCCGTTATGATTCTCAACGGGCAGGCGGCAGTGGTCGTGTGTCCACTCGGTGGGTCAAGTGAACAGCATTGGACTGGCCCTACCCCTTCAAATCCTTAAACGCTTCTTCGATCTCACGTTTCGCCGCTTCGGTCGGCGTGCTCAGCGGCAGCCGCGGCGGCCCGCCGTAGTAGCCGTTCAAATCCATCGCGTACTTGAGTCCTGGAATTCCGTATTTCACCGTCACCAGCGTGGATGCCCGCCCGATGCGGTTTTGCCAGTCCAGTCCGGCGGCGTCTTCGCGCGTGCGATACGCCTCCCAGATGGCGATGGTCGAATACGGCGCGGCGTTGGCGTAGGCCAGAATCGCCCCGCAGGCGCCCATCAGCAGCGACGGCCACAGCGTGGGCGCCGACCCCACCAGAACCTGGAAACCGTGCTTGACCTCGCGGATCAACTGCATCACTTTTTCCATGCTGCCCGAACTTTCCTTGATGGCGATCACGTTCGGATGCTCGGAGAGCGCCACCACGGCTTCCACTGGAATGTCGACGCCGGTGGCCTGCGGCCAGTTATAGATGATGAGCGGCAGCTTCGCCTGGTCCGCCACCGCGCGATAGTACAACATCTGCGCGTCGGCGCGATTCACCATGTTCTTGTAATAGTGCGGCGTCCGCACCATGGCGGCTTTGTAGCCCATCTCCGCGGCGCGATTCGTCAGCGCCACGGTTTCGCGCACGCTCTCCATTCCGGTCCCGGCGATGAGCAGTTTTTCCGGCGCGGCGTACTTTGCCACCATTTCCCAAATTGCAAACTTCTCTTCGGTGGTCAACATCACGCTCTCGCCGGTCGAGCCCATCACCACGTACCCGGCGAGCGAGGTGCGGTTCCACTTCTCGACGTTGTGTTGCACTTTCGTGGCATAAATGTCGCCGTTGTGGTCGAACGGCGTTGCAATTGGTGGGAAAATACCTTGTAGCTTCATATTGAAAGTTCCACGATAACAATGTTCTCTCTTGAAATCGAATGCGATCCGGAGGATCGCGATCTCCTCGTCGCCGAGTTGTGGGAGCACGGCTGCGCCGGCATCGTCGAACTGGGCGCGGCGCGCGTCCGGGCGTTTTTCGCGGACTCGGCCGATGCGGGCGAATTGCAGTTGCTCTTCCCCGGCGCTCCCATGCGCATCGAAGAGGAGCGCGACTGGGTGCAATCGGCCCGCGACCTTCTGCAACCCATGGAAGTGGGCCGCCGGTTTTTCCTGGTGCCCGAGTGGCGCGACGATCCGGCGCCGCCCGGCCGCTTCCGCATCGCCGTGAACCCCGGCATGGCGTTCGGCACCGGCGTCCACGAAACCACGCGCCTCGCCATCGAAGCACTGGAGGAATTCGTCAAGCCCGGCATCACGGTGCTCGATGTCGGCACCGGCTCCGGTATCCTGGCGAAAGCGGCCATGCTGCTGGGCGCGGCCAGAGTCCACGCCTGCGATACCGACCCCGTCGCGGTGGAAATTGCGGGCGATGGTTTCATCGGCTCGGTGAACGCCGTAGCGACAGCTTCGGTGGATCTGGCGGTGGCCAACATCAACCCGGAGACCATCGTGCGGATCGCCCCGGACCTGGTGCGCGTCCTGCGAAAGGGAGGCGTGCTGCTGGTGAGCGGCTTCGAGCTCGCCGAGGTCGAACAAGTGAAGGCCGCCTTGCCACACGCGCGCGATGTGCGCCAAAAAGGCAACTGGGCGCTGATCGTTACTTCAGTTTGTTGAGGCCGTTGAAAGCGGCCTGCTTGTAGCATTCGGCCAGCGTGGGATAGTTGAAGACCGTGTTCACGAAGTAATCCACCGTGCCTTTGAGAATCATCACGGCCTGGCCGATGTGCACCAGCTCCGATGCCTCTTCACCGATGATGTGCACGCCCAGGATCTCATGCGTTTCGCGGTGGAAAATAATCTTCAGGCGCCCGGTGGTATCGCCGCGGATCTGCCCGCGGGCCGTCTCGCGATAATAAGCCAGACCCACTTCGTAGGGCACATCTTCATCCGTCAATTGCTCTTCGGTCTTGCCGGTGAACGAAATTTCCGGGATGGTGTAGATGCCATACGGATACGTGGCCGGGTTCGATTGGATCTTCAGTCCGAAGGCGTGCGCCGCGGCCATGCGCCCCTGTTCCATGGAAACCGAAGCCAGGCTGGGGAACCCGATCACGTCGCCGGCGGCGTAAATTCCCGGGACCTTGGTTTGGAATTCCGCATCCACGGTGATGCGGCCGCGGCTGTCGGCTTCCAGGCCGGCCGCCGCCAGGTTCAAGTCGTCTACGTTGCCCTGTCGCCCCACCGCATAGAGCAGCGCATCGCCGATAATGCGCTTGTTGCTTTTCAAGTTGGCCGTCACACCGCCTTCGGGGGTCTCCTGCACGCCGGCGACTTCCTCGTTCAGCCGCATGGTGACGCGATGATCCCGCAAGTGGTACGAAAGCGCCTCTACGATTTCGTTGTCCGCGAATTCCAGCAGGCGCGGGCGCTTTTCCACCAGGATGACGCGCACGCCCAGAATCGCGAACATGCAGGCATATTCCACGCCGACCACGCCGCCGCCCACCACAATCAGCGTCTTCGGAATCTCCGGCATTTTGAGAATCTGGTCGCTGTTCACGATGTTGCGACCGTTCACCGGCACCGTGGCCGATGCGGCCGGCTTAGTGCCGGTGGCGATGATGATACGGGGCGACGCGATGTCGCATTGCCCGGCGGAGTTTTCCACGCGGACATGGGTCGCGTCCAGGAAGCTGGCCCGTCCGAACATCACTTCCACGCCATTGCGTGCAAGTTGTGACTGGGTCACATCCACTTCGGTCTTGATCACCTGGTTGACCCGGAAGCCCAGGTCGGCCATCGTGATGTTCTCCTTAACGTGGTAACTGACGCCGTAGATGCCCTGGTATTGGAAGCCGGAGAGGTGCATCACCGCCTCTCGCATGGTCTTGCTCGGGATCGTGCCGGTGTTGATGCAGGCGCCGCCGACGATCTCGCGCTGCTCGATGACCACTACCTTGTGGCCGCATTTTGCGGCCTGAATAGCCGCACGCTGGCCCGCGGGGCCGGAGCCGATGACAATCAGATCGTAGGCGCGCACTAGAACAATTATAGAGGCTCGCAAAATTCAGCGACGAAAAGTGCCGGCCTGTGGGGCAGACCCCCAGGTCTGCGCGGGTCCCCCAGGACCCGCTGCTGGCTCGAAGAACCAAGTGCTTGCCACTCGCGAAAAGCCGGCCGGGGGGCCCGGCTGCAAGACCAGGGGGTCTGCCCCACAATCGTGGCCCTGAAAGCCCTACTTGTGCGAGTTGAAGCGGCTTTCCACTTCCGCCCAGTTCACCACGTTCCACCACGCGGCCATGTAATCCGGGCGGCGGTTCTGGTACTTGAGATAGTAGGCGTGTTCCCACACGTCCAGGCCCATCACCGGGAACTTGCCTTCCATCACCGGGCTGTCCTGGTTCGCCGTGGAATAAACCTCCAGCTTGCCGCCGGCCTTCACCAGCCACGCCCAGCCGGAGCCGAAGCGTGTGGCGCCTGCGGCGTTAACCTTCTCTTTGAACGTGTCGAAGCTGCCGAAGGTCCCCACGATGGCCTGGCTCACGTTGCCCACCGGCGCTCCGCCGGCTCCCGGCCCCATGATCTTCCAGAACATCGAGTGGTTGATGTGGCCGCCGCCGTTATTGCGCACCGCGGTGCGAATGGCCTCCGGCACAATGGCGCAATTGTTGGCCAGCAGTTCCTCGACGCTCTTACCGGCAAGGTCAGGCGCCGCTTCGAGCGCCTTGTTCAGGTTGGTTACGTACGCGGCGTGATGCTTGCCATGGTGGATCTCCATGGTCATCTTGTCAATGTGGGGCTCCAGCGCATCGGGCGCATAGGGCAACGGCGGAAGTGTGAACGGCATATTGATCTCCTATCTCCTCAAGTGATTAAACTGCTTTGTACTGCATGGAGCAGGGCGGCGGCGCCGGAAGCGCTAGGCCGCCCTGCCAAGGGCCTCGAAGGCATCCGCGAGCCGGAACATCGTGGGCTCGTCGAAATGCCGGGTTAAAATCTGCATCCCCACCGGCAAACCCGACGCGGTCTTTCCGCACGGCACGCTCATGCACGGGATGCCCGCCAGAGAGCCGGTAATCGTGTATATGTCCGAGAGGTACATGGCGAGCGGATCGGCTATTTTCTCGCCCAGCCGGAAGGCCGGGTACGGAGAAACTGGAGCCACAATCGCATCCACCTCGTGAAACGCATTTGCAAAATCGCGGGCAATCAGCGCCCGCACCTTCTGCGCCTTCAAGTAATACGCATCATAGTAACCTGCGCTCAGCACGTATGTGCCCAGCATGATCCGGCGTTTGCATTCCGCGCCAAACCCTTCGCCGCGTGTGTTTCGATACATCTCCGCAAGCGTTTCGGAATGCCCGGAGCGGAATGTATATCGTACGCCATCATATCTTGCCAGATTCGAGCTGGCTTCCGCGGTCGCCAGAATGTAATAGCAGGCGACGGCGTAATCGGTCGCCGGCAGGCTGATCTCCCGGACCTCGCAGCCCAGTCTTTTCAGATCATCCACGGCGGCGTAGATCAGCTCGCCCGTTTCGCTTGTCAATTCTCTTAGATACTCGCGGGGCAGCCCAAGCTTCAACCCTTTTACGTTGCCGTCGAGCCCGGCCGTATAATCCGGTACCGGCGCGGCCGCCGAGGTGGCATCGCGCGCATCGCGCCCGGCGATCACGCCCAGAACCGTGGCCGCCTCCTTCACCGAACGCGCCAGCGGTCCGATATGGTCGAGCGAACTGGCAAATGCCGTCAAACCGTATCGCGACACACGCCCGTACGTCGGCGTTACCCCCACCACTCCGCAGAACGATGCCGGCTGCCGGATGGAGCCGCCCGTATCCGATCCGAGCGCCACTACCGCCGTGCCTTGCGCCACCGCCGCCGCCGACCCGCCGCTCGATCCACCCGGCACGCGGTCCAGCGCCACCGGGTTGCGCACCGGGCCGAAAGCCGAATTCTCGTTGGACGACCCCATCGCGAATTCATCGCAGTTGGTCTTCCCGATGATCAGCGCGCCGGCCTGTTCCAGCCTCTCGACGGCCGTCGCATCATACGGCGGAATGTAGTTGGCCAGAAGCTTCGACCCGCAAGTGGTCCGCACGCCCTTCGTGACAATCACATCTTTCACCGCTACCGGCACCGCCGCCAACGGTCCCGGCTCTTCGCCCCGCGCGAGACGCTCATCCACGCGGCGCGCGGCGTAGAGCGCCCGCTCCGGCGAAAAATGCAGATAGGCGTTGGTGCGCGGATTCTCCGCTTCGGCGAAGCGCAGCGCTTCCGCCGCCAACTCCACGGCGCTGAAGCGGCGCGCGAGCAGACTTGCCCGGATGCCGTCGATCGTCAGAGAAACAATGTCCATGGGTCAGCGTTCGATCACTTTGGGCACTTTGAAGTATCCGGCCCCGGGCTGCGGAGCGTTGGCCATGGCCAACGCATTGCCCAACGGCGCCGCCGGCGTGTCCGGCCGCAGCGTGGCCGTCTCGTCCGCCTCGTACAGCACCTGCGCCATCGGCTCCACGCCGCTCGTCGAGATCTCGTTGAGCCGGTCCATGTGCTCCAGAATCCCGTCCAGGTCCGCCCGCAAGTGCGCCACTTCCTCGACGCTCAGTTGCAGGTTGGAAAGCGCCGCCACGTAACGCACCTGTTCTTCGGTGATCTTCACGCCCGGGCCCTGTTCCGCGCCGCCCGGTAGATGCTGCGCAGCACGGGATCCTCGATGGCATCGGCTTCGTCGGCGCCCAGCGCCGGCACGGCCTGCATGGCTCGCTGCGGTTCGCGCCGCCGCGGCACCACGCGAAATTCCAGGTCGTCCACCAGCCCGCTCCCCAGCCCCCGCTCCAGGTTCCGCAGAATCTGGCGCGTCAGCGAGAACAACTGCCGCTGCCACGTCGGGTCTTCCACTTCCACCACCAGCCGCGTGCGCACCAGGCGCGCCGCGCGGGTGTGTCCCGCAATCTTCTTGCCCACCGCGTCGGGCCATGCCGCGCACGCCAGTTCTTCCATGCTGAGCGTACCGCCGGGCAGAGTTAACCCCCGAATGAGCTTGCTGGCACGTTCCATGTTTGTGTTGGTTGCACCATTCTATCATGCCCTACTTAAATCGGATCTTCTCCAACCCCGCCGCGGGCTTGGGGAATTCCAGGTCCATACTTTCCATCGTGTCTCGCAAAATCTGCGAGACCGCCAGATCCCGAAACCATTTGTGATTCGCCGGAATCAAATACCAGGGCGCGCATTTTGTGCTGCACTTTCGCAACATGTCTTCAAACGCGGCAGTGTACTCGTTCCAGTATTGGCGTTCTTTTAGATCCGCCGGCGAAAACTTCCAGTTCTTGCTTTTGTGATCCAGCCGGTCCCGGAACCGCGCGGCCTGTTCCTCCTTGCTGATATAGAGCAGGAACTTGACGATGCGCACGCCGCTCGCGCTCAGCATGTTCTCGAAATCGTTGATCTGGCCGTACCGTTTCGACCACACCGGTTTCGGCACCAGCCCGTGCACCCGCACCACCAGCACGTCTTCGTAATGCGAGCGGTTGAAGATCCCGATCTTGCCCCACTCGGGCACCGCCTGGTGAATGCGCCACAAGTAATCGTGCCGCTTTTCCGCGCCTTCCGGCACCTTGAACGATGTCACGTCCACGCCCTGCGGGTTGAGCCCGCTCATGACGTGCTTGATGGTGCCGTCTTTGCCACCGGCGTCAATTCCCTGTAACACCACCAGCAGCGAGCGCCGCGCTTCGGCGTACAGCCGGTATTGCAAAGCAGACAACTCGTTGAGGTTCTTCGCGAGTTGTCCCAACCCCGAGTCCTTCCCGAACCCGCACCTGTCTCCCGGGTCGAAATTCGCCAGCCGGATCTTCGCCCCCGGAGCGACCACCAGTTCCCGTGCCAGATGTTTCATACGGCCCCCATTCTACTCCTTCGCTCGCGGTGATAACATCACCACATGGTTCATCGGGATCTCGCGCGCCGATCTTTCTTGCAGACAGCCGGGTGCAGTCTGCTGGCTGCTCCGCTGGTCGATCTCCACGGCGCGCAACCCCAGCCGGTCGTCGCGCCCAGCGCTTCGAAGCTCACCCTCAACGTGCGCGAATTCGGCGCTGCTGGCGACGGCGTCACCAAAGATACAGTCGCCATTCAACAAGCCATCGATCGCTGTTGGGTTCTCGGCGGCGGCGAGGTGCTGGTTCCCGCCGGCAACTACCTCACCGGTGCGCTGGCCCTCAAGTCCAACACGCTCCTGCGTCTCGACAAGGATGCGGCCGTCCTCGGCAGCCCCGATTTCGCGGATTATCCGGTCAGCCAGGTGCGTTGGGAAGGTAAGTGGATCCAGGGCCGCACCGCCCTCATCTACGCAATCGACGCCGGACATACCGGCATCGTCGGCCCAGGCCGGATCGCCGGCAATCCCGCGCTGGGCGGCCGCCCCAACGCTCAGAACCCTCTGCGCCACCCGGCCCTCATTGAGCCCATCAACTGCCATGATCTTCGCTTCGAAGATTTCTCCACCGACTATCATTTAATGTGGTGTCTTCATCCGACTTACTGTGAGAACGTCCTGATCCGCAATCTTACAATCCGCTCCACGGGCGGCAACGGCGACGGCATTGATATCGATTCCTGCCGGCATGTCCGCATCGATAGCTGCGATATCTCAACCGGCGACGATTGTATCTCCCTGAAGAGCGGCCGCGGCATGGAGGGCTACTCTCTGCTGCGCACCACCGAAGACGTGCTGATCGCCAACTGCACCATGGCCGATTCCATCTTCGCCTGCATCGGCATCGGCAGTGAAACCTCCGGCGGCATTCGCGACGTCCGCATCGAACATTGCAAATTCACCCACGCCCGGACCTTCGCCATCTATATCAAGAGCCGCGCCGGCCGCGGTGCATTTATTGAAGATATCGTGGCGGACGATCTTGACGCCTCCGACATGAACGGCGGATTTCTTCGCTTCAATATCCTCTCGAGCGGCATTCAGGACCCCGAGCCAGTCCCCGGCGACGAAGGCATCCCCACCATCAAGAACTTTAAGTTCTCCAACATTCGCCTCCAAGACTGTGAGACTCTCGTGGACGGAACCGGCATCCATTCTCACAAACCTCTCGACGGTTTCGTCTTAGCGAATGTAACCGGCGCCTGCGCCAAAGGTATCTCTCTGGCTAACATTAAGAATGCCGACCTCCGCAACATCCAAGTCACGGTTTACACTGGCGCGCTAATTGGTATCAACAATGTTAGCGGCACTGGTCTTGAGGGGGCGGCCCAGATCGATCCGCCGAAACTCCCCGAGCCGATCCAGGCCCCCGCCAAACCCTACCAACTCCAATAAGTACATCGGTTCGGAAAATCAGTTGCAGACTGCGGACCTCCGCTTCCTCAGCGCTCTCAGGTCTTGACTTTGCTTCTTCTTCCTCCGCGTCTCGGCGCCTCGGCGGTAAATAAACAGTTTTCGGCCTGGTTCCGGCTCCGTCGGGTTAGGGAGCGGAGGGTACCAGGGACCAGGCGAACTAAGATGCTCTATTGTTGTCCCCGTTTGGCCAGCGCGCTTTCCAAGCCCTTCCGCGCAGCGGCAAATCCCGGCTGGATCTTCAGCGCCTCCGCAAACTGCGCGATGGCATCGTCGTACCGGCCCACGCCGGCCAGCGTAATCCCCAGGCTGTTATGCACATTCGCATCGTTCGGTTTCAATCGCGCCTCGGCGGTAAACTCGGCGATCGCTTCGGTCAGCCTGCCCCGGCCGGCCAGTGCAATTCCCAAGCTATGGTGGGCCTCCGCGTTGTCAGGCCGCAGGCGGACCGCCTGCCGGAATTCAGCCATGGCCTCGTCCGAATGGCCCATCGACGCCAGCACCCGGCCCAGACTGTAGTGCCCTTCGGCATATCCCGGACTCAACCTCACTACTTCCTGAAACTCGCGTAGCGCCTCGGCAATCCGGCCCTCCGTGGCCAACACCACTCCCAAACCGGCATGCGCCTCCACGTTGCCCGGCTGGAAACCCAGCGCTACATGGTATTCCGTCTCCGCATCGCTCAACTTTCCCATCCGGGTCAGGACAGTCGCCAGATTGACGCGAGCCTCCGGGTAACCGGGCTTGAGGCGCAGTGCCTCGTTGACTTGTACGCGCGCTTCCTCATTCCGTCTGTGGATCAGATAGTAATCCGCCAGATTGTTGTGCGCGATGTAATTCCCGCTGGTTACTTCCACCGCGTGCAGAAAGAGCGTCCCGCTATTCGCCCAGTAAGATATCTGTTGAAAGGTAAGTAGTACACACGCCGAGCAAGCTACCACCGCTGCTGCCGCCAGAGTCCGCGGCGGCCACTTACCAAGGGCTGTCACTCCCCAAGCCAGCATGATCGTAAGGCCGATCATGGGCAGATAAGTATACCGGTCCGCCGAGGACTGTCCTCCCACTTGTATGAGCCCGATCACCGGCGCCAGTGTCCCCAGATACCAGAACCATCCCACCGCCAGATAGGGATCGGTCCGCAGCCGCCGCACAACCAGGATCGAGATACCCGCCAGTGCGACCGCCGCTCCCGCGACGCCCCAAGCCGGAAGGTCATGGGAATACGGATAGAACACCGCCAGGTGCACCGGCCAGAACATCCGAGCGATGTACACCACATACGAGACCAGCGCGTTGTCCAGGCGCAACCCGAACGGCAGCGTGCTCAAGGAGCGCACGGCTCGTCCTTGCTCCTGTGCCAGAAAAGTAACCAGCGATTCGCCGGCCGCCAATGCAAATAGCGGTATCTTTTCCCAAAGAATCGCCATCCGGTTGGCGCGCCGGAGTGGCCACACGTCCAGAAGCAGCAGCACAAACGGCAGCGTGACCGTCATCGGCTTGGACATCAGTCCCAGGCAGAATGCCGCCACCACCGGCCAGTACCGATCCAGGCTCGGCCGCTCCGCGTAGCGCGCATAGCACCACAGAGTGAGGCACCAGAAGAGCCCGCTCAAGACATCTTTTCTCTCCGCCACCCACGCCACCGATTCCACGTGCATCGGGTGCAGCGCAAACAGGAAGGCCACAAACGCGCTGCGCCACAACGCTCCCGTCATGCGTTTCAGCGCTGCGAACAGCACCAGCGTAGCCAGCGTATGCAGCAGCACGTTAGTCCAATGATGCCATCCGCTTCTCAACCCGAAGAGCTGGCAGTCCGCCATGTGTGAAAGCCACGTGAGCGGAAACCAATTGGCGGCGTCGAGGGACTTGAAGGCCCAAACCGCTCCGTCCCACGTCAGCCCGCCGCGCACGTGGTTGTTTTCGGTAACGTACTCGGGGTCGTCGAAGTTGACGAACTCAAAGCGCCGGACCTGGCTGTACACCGCCAGCGTGACCACCGCCAGCAGCACGCCGATCCATATTTCGCGCTGCCACCAGGGCACTGCCGGCGGCGGCGTGTCCGTACCTGTGTTTGGGTTCTCCAAGTCGATACCGCTATTTTACCGGGTACGGCGGGCGTGTTGACCCATCCCCACAAAAGATGGGATGGTAAGTACGTGACGCTGGTACTCGCTTCCCAATCGCCGCGCCGCGCGGAGATTCTCCGCCAGGCCGGGATTCCGTTCACCGTTCGCGTGGCGCCAGTCGACGAAACGCCGCTTCCCGGCGAGTCGCCCGTGCGGTACGTCGAGCGCCTGGCGGAGTTGAAAGCGGCGGCTGTCGACGCGGCTCCGGACGAGATTGTGATCGGCGCCGATACCACCGTCGTGATCGATGGCCACATGCTCGGCAAGCCCGCCGATGATGCCGACGCCCGGCGCATGCTCTCGCTGCTCTCCGGCCGCCGCCACGAAGTCATCACTGGCATCTGCCTCCGGCGCGGCGCCGAGCGCATGGCCGATCACGCCGTCACCGCCGTTTGGTTTGCACCCGTGAGCGAACCCGAAATCGCCAATTACGCAGCCAGCGCCGAGCCCATGGACAAGGCCGGCGCCTACGCCATTCAGGGCCTCGCTTCCAAGTTCATCACCAGCATCGACGGCTGTTACTTCAACGTGATGGGCCTGCCCATCGCGCTGTTGTACCGTCACCTCAACTCAGCCGGACGGCCATGGTATTTTGGGTTCGATGCCCATCCAGAATCCGTTTCAGGATCCGCTTCGGTTTGAACGGCGCGTGCCGGAGTGCGCGGTCGTCATCTTCGGCGCCAATGGAGATCTCACCAAGCGCAAGCTGATCCCGGCGCTCTACCGCCTCGCCTACGATCGCCGCCTCTCGGCCGGCTTCGCCATTGTGGGCATCTCCCGCACGCCCATGACCGACGACGCGTTTCGCGAAAAAATGCTGGAGGCGGTGAAGCAATTCTCCGAAGACACCACTTTCGATGCGGACGTTTGGAGCGGCTTCGCCAACGGGCTGTATTATGTTTCCGGCGATATCGCTGACGCCGCGCTTTACCAGAGTCTTGGCGAGAAGCTGGTGCAGATCGAAGCTTCCCAGCACACCGGCGGGAACGTGCTGTTCTATCTTTCGACGCAGCCGAGCCAGTATGCACAGGCTGCGCAGGGCCTGGGCGCCGCGGGCCTCGGTAAAGGCAACGGGTGGCGGCGGCTGGTTGTGGAGAAGCCGTTCGGGCACGATCTGGCAAGCGCCCGCGAACTGAGCGGCCGGCTGCACGAATCGTTCGACGAATCGGAAGTCTACCGCATCGACCACTATCTCGGTAAAGAGACCGTCCAAAACATCTTGGCGTTCCGCTTCGGCAACGGAATCTTCGAGCCGCTGTGGAATCGCCGATACGTGAACAACGTGCAAATCACGGGAGCCGAATCGATCGGCGTGGAAGGTCGCGGCGCCTATTACCAGGAAGCTGGCGCGTTGGACGATATGATCCAGAATCACCTGTTGCAGGTGATGGCCACCATCGCCATGGAGCCCAGCGCCAGTTTCCGGGCCAATTCCGTGCGCGATGAGCGATCGAAACTGCTGCGCTCCATCCGCCCCATGACCCCGGACGAAGTGCGCAAGAATAGCGTGCCGGGGCAGTACGGGCCGGCTCGCATCGGCGGGCAGGACGTGCCCGGCTTCCGCCAGGAGCAAGGCGTCGATCCGCAATCGCAAACCAATACCTACGCGGCCGTAACGCTGTTCGTCGACAACTGGCGGTGGGCCGGCGTGCCGTTTTACCTCCGCACCGGTAAGCGCCTCGCCAAGCGCGTTACCGAGATCGCCATTCAGTTCAACCCCGCGCCGCTCCACATCTTCGATCAGGACGGCTTGGACAGCGCGCCCAATCTTCTGATTGTGCGCATCCAGCCGGAGGAGGGAATTTCGCTGAAGTTCCTCTCCAAGCGTCCGGGCGCGGGGATGACGCTGCGTCCGGTGTCGATGGACTTCAATTACGGATCGAGCTTTGGCGAGCGCTCGCCCTCGGCGTATGAGACGCTGCTGCTTGACGCGATCATCGGCGACGCCACGTTATACACGCGGCAGGACATGGTGGAGGCCAGTTGGTCGGTCGTGGAGCCGATTCAGAATGTGTGGCGTGAAACCAAGTCCGATTTTCCCAACTACGAATCGGGCACCTGGGGGCCGGCGGCCTCGGACGAAATGCTGGCGCGGTGTGGGCACGCATGGAGGAAACCGTAATGAGCGCCACGGTAGCTCCCGACAAGATCCTGAAGGAACTCGCGGAGTTGTGGGTCTCCGCCGCCAAGGCAGCGGATGGCGGCGCGGGAGTGCTGCGGGCCTGCTCCATGACGTTGCTGGTGCTGGCGGAAGAGAGCGAAGATTCGCAGGGCCTCGGCGAAACCATCGCCGCGCTCATGCCCGAGCATCCGGCGCGCGCCATTGTGGTGCGGATGAGCGGGCCGGGCGAGCGTTCGCTCACCGGGCGCGTGTATTCCCAGTGCTGGATGCCGTTCGGCCAGAGGAAGCAGATCTGTTGCGAGCAGGTGGAGATCACCGCCTCCGACGCCGCGCTGGCGGATCTGCCGTCGGTGGTGCTGCCGCTGGCCGTGCCCGATCTTCCGCTGATTCTCTGGTGCCGCAGCCCGCGCCTGGCGGCCATGCCGGAGTTCCTGCCGATCGCCGGCATGGCGCAGAAAGTAGTGCTGGACAGTGGTCCCATGAAAGACCCGGCCGCGGCGCTCAAGCTCATGGCGGCGTTGAACGCCCGCGGCGTGTTGCTGGGCGATCTTTCCTGGACGCGCCTGACGCGCTGGCGGGAGATGCTGGCGCAGGTCTTCGAGAATCAGCAATACCTGGCGCAATTGGAGAAGATATCGGACGTGAAAGTGGAGCGCGGCGAGGGCTACCGCGTTTCCGCGCTGTATATGGCGATGTGGTTGACGGACTGTCTGGCCGATGCGGGCGTGCCTGATGTGTCATTCGGCGTAGGCCCGGCGCCCGAAGGCGTTTCTGTCCGCGTGCAACTGGCGGGCGATGGCCTTGCCGTGGAACTGGCGCGCCGCGAAGATCGCATGGTCGTCACCGTGAACGGCGTTTCGCAGTGCACCAGCCTTTCTCAACCCACCGACTACCTGCTCATGCGCGAAGAACTGGGAATCGTGCGGCGCGACCCGGTTTTCGAAAGAGCCTTAACCCGCGCCGCCTCGCGCGCGCTGCCTTCGGAGGGAAAATGAGCGTCGATCGGTTCATCGCGGGGGACGTGCAATGGGCCGCCTCCGCGTGTGCGCAGCACATTCTGAGTCTGCTTGAGAAGGCGCTTTCCGCGCAGGAATTCGCCACCTTCGCAGTCTCCGGCGGCGTCACGCCGCGGCTCTTGTTCGACGAGCTGGCAGCGGCGCAATTCGAATGGAATCGCGTGCACCTGTTTTGGGTGGACGAACGGTGCGTGCCGCCCACCGACAATGCCAGCAACTATAAACTGGTCGACGATCACTTAATCATTCCGACGGAGATTCCGCTTCAGCACGTGCATCGCATCAGGGGCGAGATCGCCCCCGAGGCGGCCGCTGCGGCCTATGTCGCGGATATCCGGAGTTTCTTCAAACTGGCGCCCGGCGAATTGCCGCAGTTCGACATCGTGCATCGCGGCATGGGCCCTGACGCGCATTCCGCCAGCCTGTTTCCGGGCGACCCGCTGATTGACGACCGCGCAGGAATCGCCGCCGCGACGTTCGCTGCGCAGTTCAACCAGTGGCGTGTCACGCTGCTGCCCGGCGCGTTGTTGGCCGCGAAGCACACGGTCTTTCTGGTGGCCGGAGAAGATAAAGCGGAGGCGGTGCGCGCGGTCTTCCAGGAAGAGTACGATCCCAAAAAGTACCCCGCGCAGATTACGACCCATCAAGGCCGCGGCGTCACCTGGTTTCTGGATGACAAAGCCGCGGCTCTGCTGGATTGAACGGTTCTACTTCACCGCCGCCTGCGTCACCGCCGCCTGCTCCCTGAGCGCGCCCGCCTTGTCCGTGGCTTCCCAACTAAAGCTGTCCTCGCTGCGCCCGAAATGCCCAAATGCCGCCGTCTTGCGATAGATCGGCCGGCGCAGCTTCAAGTGGTCGATGATGGCGCGTGGCGTCAGTTGGAAATTCTCGCGCACCAGTTCGGTGAAACGCTCGTCGGGAATCACACCCGTGCCGAAGGTGTCCACGTAAACCGAAACCGGTTCGGCCACGCCGATGGCGTAGGCCAGTTGCACTTCGCAGCGGGTGGCCAGCTTGGCGGCAACAATGTTCTTGGCAATGTAGCGGGCCATGTAGCAGGCCGAGCGATCCACTTTCGTGGGGTCCTTGCCGGAGAACGCGCCGCCGCCGTGACGGCCCATGCCGCCGTAGGTGTCCACGATGATCTTACGGCCGGTCAGCCCGGTGTCGCCGTGCGGACCACCCACCACGAAACGGCCGGTGGGATTGATGTGGTACTTGGTCTGCGAATCGACCATGTTGGAAGGAATCACGCAATCGATGATGTGCTTCTTCACCTCGCGGCGCAGCTCCTCGGTGGAAATATCCGGGCTGTGCTGCGTGGAAATCACCACGGCTTCGATGCGCTTGGGAGTTTTGCCGGCATACTCCACGCTGACCTGGCTCTTGCCGTCCGGCCGCAGGAAGTCGAGCACGCCCTGACGGCGCGCTTCCGAGAGCCGCTGCACCAGTTTGTGGGCCATCATGATGGGGAGCGGCATCAACTCCGGGGTCTCGTCGCAGGCAAAGCCGAACATCAGGCCCTGGTCGCCGGCGCCGCCCGTATCCACGCCCATTGAGATGTCGGGCGATTGCGACTGGATCAGGTTGTGCACGCCGCACGTGTTGCTATCGAAACCGTACGTCGCGTCGTTGTACCCCACGTATTCGATGGTGCCCCGCGCAATGCGCGGCACGTCGACATAAGTGGTGGTGGTGATTTCTCCCGCCACGATGCAGGTGCCGGTGGTGACCAGCACCTCGCACGCCACCCGTCCGGTGGGATCGTCCGCCAGGACCGCGTCCAGTACGGCGTCTGAAATCTGGTCGGCGATCTTATCCGGATGGCCTTCAGTCACGGATTCCGACGTAAATAAGTGCTTTTGAGTATTTGCCAAGTTAACCTCCCTGGTGCGTTCGTGATTCAATTCTAATACCGATAGTGATCGGGCTTGTAAGGGCCTTCCGGCGCCACGCCGAGATACTCGGCCTGCTTGGCGCTCAGCGTGGTGAGCTTCACGCCAATCTTCTCCAGGTGCAGCCGCGCCACTTCCTCATCCAGCTTCTTGGGCAGCGTGTAAACGCCGGCATTGTAAGCGTCGCGGTTCTTCCAGAGATCGAGTTGGGCCAGCGTCTGGTTGGAGAAGCTGTTGCTCATCACAAAGCTGGGATGGCCGGTCGCGCATCCCAAATTGACCAGCCGTCCCTCCGCCAGCAGGAAAATGCTCTGCCCCTTCGGAAACGTATACATGTCCACCTGCGGTTTGATGTTGGTCTTTTTCGCGGGCGAGCCGTTGAGCCGGTCCATCTGGATTTCATTGTCGAAGTGGCCGATATTGCAGACGATGGCCTGGTCCTTCATACGTTCCATGTGCTCGAGCGTGACCACGTCGCAGTTGCCCGTGCAGGTGACGTAGATATCGCCGCGGCCGAGCGTGTCTTCAATGGTCGTGACTTCGAAGCCCTCCATGGCGGCTTGCAGCGCGTTGATGGGATCGATCTCCGTGACGATCACGCGCGCGCCCATGCCGCGCAGGGAATGCGACGAGCCCTTGCCCACGTCGCCATAGCCGCACACCACCGCGATCTTGCCGGCCACCATGACGTCGGTGGCGCGTTTGATGCCGTCGGCCAGCGATTCCCGGCAGCCATATAGGTTGTCGAACTTGGATTTCGTGACGGAATCGTTGACGTTGATGGCGGGAACCAGCAGTTTGCCGGCTTCGTGCATCTTGTAAAGCCGGTGCACGCCGGTGGTGGTCTCTTCGGAAACGCCGCGCCATTCCTTTACCACGTCGTGCCAGTGCCGCGGGCTCTCTTTGTGCACCTGCTTGAGAAGCGCCTTGATGACATCCTCTTCGTGCGCCGGCGAGGGAGTGTTGACCCAATCGCCGCCTTCTTCCAGCTCATAGCCTTTGTGGATCAGGAGCGTGGCGTCGCCCCCGTCATCGACAATCAACTGCGGGCCCTTGCCGCCCGGATGGCAGAGCGCCTGGTACGTGCACCACCAGTAGTCTTCCAGCGATTCGCCCTTCCAGGCGAACACCGGGACGCCCGTTGCGGCGATGGCCGCCGCGGCGTGGTCCTGGGTGGAAAAAATGTTGCAGCTTGCCCAACGCACCGAGGCGCCCAGATCGGCCAGCGTTTCGATCAGCACGGCGGTCTGAATGGTCATGTGCAGCGAGCCGGTGATGCGCACGCCGTTGAGCGGCCTTTCCTTCGCGTACTTGCGGCGGATCGCCATCAGGCCGGGCATTTCGAATTCGGCGATGGAGATTTCCTTGCGGCCCCATTCGGCCAGCGTCAGGTCGGCGACTTTGAAATCGGTAACGGTCTGGTTCAAGGTGGTGGTTCCCATAAAAGAATACCCTCGTATCAAGAAATCTTGATACATTGATATTAGAATATTTCAGCCATGGCGTCAATCCTAAAATCCCTGCGCCTCGCGGCCGACCCCACCCGCGTCCGCCTGCTGCTGCTGCTCGAGCAGGAAGAGCTTTCCGTGGCCGAATTGCAGGATATCCTCGGCAAGGGACAGAGCCAGATTTCCACGCACCTCGCGCAGTTGAAGCAGGCCGGCCTGGTGGACGACCGCCGCACCGGCAAGAACGCGTTCTACCGTCTGACGGCGCCCGCGGACCTGATGGAACTGCTGCGCAAGGCGTCGGGCGAAGTTCCGGAATCGGCCGAAGACCGGCAATCGCTGCGCCACGCCCTGCGCAAGCGCCAGGACCAGATGCGGCGCTACTTCGACGAGCTGGCCGGCAAGTTCGGCCGGCAGCACGTCCCGGGCCGCTCCTGGAAAGGCGTGGCGGAGGCCCTTCTGAAGCTCATGCCGCCCATGGTGATCGCCGATCTGGGGGCGGGTGAAGGCACCATTTCGCAACTGATGGCGCAGCGGGCCAAGAAGGTCATCGCCGTCGACAATTCGGAGAAGATGGTGGAGTTTGGCGCCGCGCTGGCGCACAAACACGGCATCGCCAACATGGAATACCGGCTGGGCGATTTGGAAAATGTGCCCATTCGGACCGGCACGGTGGACCTGGCGTTTCTCAGCCAGGCCCTGCATCACGCCCGGCATCCCGAGCGCGCCGCCGCCGAAGCGCGGCGCATTCTCAAGCGCGGGGGCCGCATCGCCGTGCTGGATTTGAACCGCCACCATTTCGAAGAGGCGCGGGAAATGTACGCGGACCTGTGGTTGGGCTTCACGGAATTGGAGCTGGAGCGCTACTTAAAGGGCGCGGGCTTCAAGCACGTGGAGACCTCGCTGGTTTACAAGGAGCCGGAAGCCCCATACTTCGAAACGCTGTTGGGGACTGGGGAGAAGTGAGGGACGTACGTACAGCTTTCCTGTACAATAGGAGAGGACGTTCCCATGGCTTCTGAAACTACCTACACAAACTTGCGAGCCAATCTTGCCAGCGTTCTGGATCGGGTGGTGGACGATCAGGAAGTGGTGATTGTCCGCCGCAGAGGGGCCAGGGACGTGGCTCTCGTGCCGGCAACGGAACTGGCGGGACTCATGGAGACGGCATACCTGCTGCGGTCTCCACGGAATGCCAAGCGGTTGATGGCGGCCCTCAACTCGGCAAAGCGGGGCGAGGGGCGGGCGATGACCGTGGCACGATTGCGCAGGGAGATGCGACTTGAGACCGGCCACTGAACGCGAGGCGGTCTTTCAGCGCCGCTTTCTGGAGGACTTCCGGTTTTGGGTGGAAACCGAACGGAGCGTTGCGCTTCGCGTCCTGGATCTGGTAGAGGCGGTGGTCCGTGATCCTTTTCAGGGGATCGGCAAGCCGGAGCCGCTCAAGCACAGCCTGGCGGGATGCTGGTCGAGGCGGATCACCCAGGGGCACCGGATGGTCTACCGCGTCGCCGGGACACGGATTGACTTCCTGATGGCGCGATACCACTACTGAGGGTGGCGCGTGTGATATTCCTATACGAATGGAGGAGACCATGCTGGCGAAAGGCAAAATGGCCGGGTTTGTTCTTACCAACGACTACGACCAGGCGAGAGCATTCTACGTAGGCAAGTTGGGGTTTGAGTTTATCAGCCTGGACCAGTTCGCGCTGGTGGTGAAAGTGGGGGGCCACCACATTCGGATTTCCAAGGCTCCGAATTTCACGCCGTTGCAGAGCACGGTGCTGGGTTGGGAAGTGGCAGACATCGAGGCCGTGGTCGCATGGCTCACGGAGCGAGGCGTGCCTACCGAGAAGTATCCTTTCGTGCAGGACAAAGACCGCGGCATCTGGACCACGCCAGACGGCAGCAAAGTGGCCTGGTTCAAAGACCCGGATGGCAATGTGCTGTCGGTCAGCCAGCATTAACGCGCATTTCTCACAGGTGGCCCGATGAGGTGGCGCACGCACTCGTGCGTGCCGTGTCGAGACTCATCTCGACACGCTGGGTCAGCCAGTATTTGCGCTCATTCCAGCCCCGCCGTCTTGAACATTTCCAGGAACTGGGATTCCGTCCGCATGTCGATGGATTGAGCCACCAGCCGGCCCTGGCGGTCGAACAAAAAGCTCTTCGGGATGCCTTCCACATAGAACGCGGTGTTGGTCTTGCGGTCCGGGTCGAGCAGGACCGGGAACGTGTAGCTCTGCTTGGCCAGATACGCTTCCACGGTTTCGCGCTTCTCGTCGGAGACGGCCAGCACAATGAGTCCCTTCTTCTCGAAACGCTCGTAGAGCTTTTGCATGTCGGGCATTTCCTTGCGGCAGGGAGGGCACCAGGTGGCCCAGAAGTTCAGCAGAACCACCTTGCCGCGCAGGGCGTCCAGGTTGTAGACTTTGCCGTCGAGCGCCGTGAGCGTGAAGCCGGTCTCCTGAAGCACTTGGTCGCGCAGCTCCAGCACGGCCGTGGCGGCGTCCAGAGCCGGGTCGGCGGCCGGCGGGGTGACGTGTTCGTAGCGGATCAGCTTCGCCAGCTCAACGTAATTGCCGGCGGCGCCTTCGGTTTCGTGAAGGGCTTGCGCCAGCGCGGCGGCCACGCCGTTCAGCGCTTCCTTACCCAGATCGCCTTCGGTGGCGAGGTTGGAAAGGCTGGAAGTCAGGTTGAGTTTTTCGCGGCCGGCGGGCAGGGCGCGGATGTCGGCGGCCAGTTTGGTGACCACTTTGCCGCGCTCGGCGTCGGTGGCAAGCGCCCGAATTTGGCCCATGCTCTTCTGGATGGCGGCGGCTTCGGCTGAAAGCGGCGTACGCGGCGCCACCGCCCGCGCGGGAGCCGGAGCGGCGGCTGGGTCCGAGAATTGGCTCGCCAGATCGGGATAGCGCTGCGCTAGAGCCTGTTCGGCCAGCTTGCGGAACGCCGGCCGGAGCGCCTCGGGCGCTTTAGCGAACCGTTGTTGCACCTGGGCGGCAGCCTGTTTCACGGCGTCGGAATCGGCTGCGCAGATCAGGCCGGCGGCCAAAAGGCACGCGCTCGGCAGACGAACAGAGAACATGGGGACTCCTGGTCCGGAGTATAGCAACTACCAACTGGTGGGATCGAGCGGTGCGTTGCCGCCTTCGGCGGTTTTGGTGGAGTTGCTATCGTGCCTCGGGCCGAGCCCCAGGGCGATCAGAGAAATCGAATTGATCTTACCGTTGGAGTCGAGGTTCTGTTCGGATTGGAACTTCTTGAGGGCGTCGGCGGAGGCCTGGTCCCAGGCGCCGGTGGCGGCATCCGCCGGCAGGTAGCCTTTGGCCACCAGGGCGTTCTGGATTTCCCGGTAGCGATCCGAACTGGGAGTGGCTTGCCGGTTGCGCCAGGTAGTGCGCTTGACGGGGACGTTCTTGGCGGATTTCTTGGCGGAAGCCGTGTGGACCGCGGCTCCTGTCTTTGATTGCGCCGCCGGCTTCCTGGCGCCGGACTTCACGGCCGCTTTCTTTACCGGTGCCTTCTTTTTCGCCGCGGAAGCAGGCGGCTGGAAGCCCCAGGCCAGTGCCGCCATCGACAGGGCGGCTGCGCAGGTCAGAATAATCCGCATCTTCAGTGGATTAGTGTAACAGGGGTTCAGGGCCGGAGGGGGGCGGCCGCCGCAAAACGGGGACTGCTGCCAATTCCCGCTTTTGGAATTGGATAGCTGTCCCCGCTTTGCCTGCCGGCTCGCGTGCCCCGTTAGTGCATCTGGTTGGGGAGGGTCCCGGGCAGGAAGACCGAAGCCCACTCGTTGCGTCTGGGGTCGTGCCGCATCACGCGGAACATCACCGGGTCGCCCGGCTTCAAGGTGGTTTGGATCTTCTTGATATCCTCTACCGAATTGACTGGATGGCGGTTGATTTCCAGAATCAGGTCGCTGCGCATCAGGCCGACGTCTTCCGCGAACGAGCCCTGTTCCACTTCGGAAACCATCACGCCGCCCTTTTCCTTGATCCCCTGCGTCTCGCGCTGGCGGTCGGTGAGCGGGCTGATGGTCATGCCGAAACTAACGGTAGTGCCTTCGCTCTGGCTGGGCGCTTCCTGCCGTCCGCCGCCGAACTGCTCGGGGAAGATCTGAGCCAGGTTCCCCACCACAACCTTGAAGTTCTCGCGTTTGCTGTCGCGGAGCACGCCAATATCCAGGGTGTTGGCCACCTGCGTAGCGGTGACGATGCCGATCAACTGGTCGCCGTCGTGAATTGTTTGACCGTTGATGGAAACAATCACGTCACCCTGCCTGATGCCGGCCTTTTCGGAAGGACCACCAGCGGCCACGGATTCGACGAACACGCCTTCATTAGCGCCGCTCACTTTGAGCGCCGCAACGGTCTTGGGATCGTCCGATTTGCGGAACGAGATGCCGATCGAACCGCGGGTCACCTTACCGGTCTTGATGATGTCGTTGTAGACCGTCGCGGCCGTATTGATGGGTAGCGCGAAGCCGATGCCCTCATAGCCGCCGGAACGCGATGCGATGGCCGTGTTGATGCCGATCACTTCGCCGCGCATGTTGAGCAGCGGGCCGCCCGAATTGCCCGGGTTGATGGCCGCGTCGGTCTGCAGGAAATGTTGGAACTGCATCCTGCTGTCGCTATCCATCACGCGTCCCTTGGCGCTGATGATGCCCGCCGTGACGGTTGTGTCGAAGCCGAACGGGGAACCGATGGCCATGGCCCAATCGCCCACTTGGACGGCGTCGGAATTGCCGATTTTGACCGGAACCAGGTTGTGCTTGCTCTCCACGCGGATGACCGCGAGATCCGTGGGCGCATCCACGCCGATCACCTGCGCGTCATACTGCACCGGGTCGCCGGGGAATTTCACTTTGATCTTGTCGGCCTTGTCCACCACGTGATTATTGGTCAGGATGTAGCCGGCCGCGTCTACCACCACGCCGGAGCCCAGCGCTTCACCCCCGCGGCTGTTGGGCATCTCCGGGACGCCATTGCCGAACGGATTAATGCCGAAATGTCTGAAGAAATCGTTCATGCCACTGTCGTCGCCCTGATCGCCGTCGTCCGGCGTCGTCTGGCGCCGCGTCCGGGCGCGCGCAGGCTGCGGGTTGTAGATGACCGAAACGTTCACCACCGAGGGCGCCACCTGCTTGGCAATCTGGCTGAATGTGTTCGACAACTCCACCGGGCTGGGAATCACCAGCGGTGTCGCGCCGGGGGCCTGGCCGTTGTCCTTGGCCGCCTTCACGCTCGAATTGATGAGCGTGCCCAGGACGATGCCGAACGACAGCGTGAACAATACCACGGTAAACGAAAGCAACTTCTGCGTGCGTAACTTGTCAAAGAAACTCATGGGAACTTACCTACTCCTCTGCTATTGATAATGGATGCCGCCGCGGATTCAGCGGTTTCATTTCTACCAGGACGACGCCGCCCGGGATGAGAGCCGCGCCCGCGCCTGAGTCGTAAGAGTCAAGGCGGTAGCCGGCAATCCTGTTATCAGTATGGCGCAGACCGCCGTCTGACGCCACTCGATCCGCGGAAATTCCACCCACACTAACCCTATAGACGCGGGGCCCCGGCAAAGGTACCGCCATCCACGCTAATCCCGGGTTCCGGAGCCTGCCGCACCGTAGGCCGGGCTGCCGCGCAGCAACAGCAGCAGCGTCAGGAAGATCCGCTTCAGGCCCAGATCGCGGCCTTCCGGGCGAAACCATTCCTGCGTGGTGTGGGCGCCGCCGCCGATGCCTCCCGCCCCGATGGCGATGGCCGGAATCCCCAGTGAGAGCGGAATGTTGGCGTCCGTCGAGGAACAATCCAGATGCGAGCGGACACCCAGGTGCGCATCCACGGCCCGGACGTATTGCAAAATGGCCGAGTTTTCCGGAAGCGCCGCGGCCGGCCGCGATCCAATCTCTTTGAGCTTGCTCGTGACTTTGCCGCCGCTGGCGCGCTGGTTTTCCAGATCGCGCGCGCGATCCACCGCGGCGCCCAGCAGTTCCACCAGTTCGTCCATCTTCTCGTTGCTTTCCGAGCGGATGTCGACTTTGGCGCGCGCCAGTTGCGGAATGGCGTTCACGCTGGAGCCGCCCTCGATGAGTCCCACGTTGAACGCGGTTTTCGGCGTGCCGTCAATCCGCGTCTCGGCGAAGAAAGCCACCGCCCGGCACAGCGCATGCAACGGGTTGCCGACGCCATAATCGCTCCAGCTATGCCCGCCGGGGCCGCTGAAGGCGATTTCGAATCGGCGGCTGCCCAGGCCGCGCGTCGTGATGTGGTCGGTATTGGCGCCGTCCACCACCACGAAGGCCTCGATCGAGCGGCCGTGGGGCGGCTGTTTGCAAAGCTGGCGCATTCCCAGGAGGTTGCCTTCGCCCTCTTCGCCGACATTGGCCACCAGCAGCAGGTTGCCGGAAAGCCCGGGAATGCTGGCGCCGTTTTTCCAGACCCGCGCGATCGCCAGCAGCGCGGCTAATCCGGCGCCGTTGTCGGAGACGCCCGGTCCGCAGAAGCGGCCGTCGGCGTCCACGTAGATGTCTTCCTTGCTGCGCGGCGCGATCACCGTGTCCAGGTGCGCGCTCAGAGCCACGTAGGGGCCTTCCCCGTGGGCCGCGATCACGTTGCCCGTGCGGTCGATGGATGTGTTCCACCCGAAAGAACGCAATTGCTCCTGGAACCACGCGGCCCGGTCCTGTTCCAGGAAGGTGGGGGCGGGGACGCGGCAGAGCTGCAGGTGGATTTCGTTGATCCACTGCTTCTCGCGGGTGAACCAATTCAAACAGTCGCGAACGCCGCGGTCGCCGGCGAGTTCACCAATGTTGATTCCGGCGGTTGCGGGCATTCCTGATTCAGTGTAGCAGCGTGGCATTACGTCACAGCGAGCCGCGACCGCAAGGGAGCGGAGTCCCGCGATAAGCAAAACATCCCGCGTACAAAGTGCGCTTCATTCCGGCAGCGCTTGCCCCTTGGTCTCAGGCGCCCACGGCAACGCCGCCAGCCCCACCAGAAAGACCAGGCACATGGTGACGCCCGCGTACCGCATGGGTTCCGCATGCCCCGCGAATACCGTGCCGGTGAGGTAGCCGAAACTGATGGGACCGGCCGCGGCCAGACCGCGCCCCACGTTGTAGCAGAAGCTGGTGCCCGTGGAGCGCAAGCGCGTGGGGAACAACTCCGGCAGATAAATGGCGTAGCCTCCGAATAACATGAGCTGCGAGAAGCCCATCATCGGGACCATCCAGAACATGTCGCTGATCACTTTGATATGCCAGAACGTGTAGGCGGTGGCGAACATGGCCGCGACGAAGCTCACCGCGAAGGCCATCCGGCGGCCGGTGTAGTGCGTGAGATAGGTGAATGCGTAGACGCCGAAGAATCCACCCAGGTTTTGGAACATGGAGGTGACGCCGATCCACGTGGTCGTCTTGCCGGCCAGTGCCGCGCCCGTGAGACCCTGCGCGCGGAAAGAAGTGTCCAATACCTGGCGGAACAGATCGTAACTGAAATAGCCGATGCCCCACAGCCCCACCACCCCCGCCACCGAAAGCAGCAGGCCGGCGATGGCGTTGCGGCGCCACCGCGGAACGGAAAACAACTCCTTGTAAGACCCCAGCTTGACTTTTTGCGCACGCGCTTTCAGCCACTGTTCGGGCTCTTTGACCTTCAGGAAGACCAGAATCGCCAGAGGCGCCGGTAGGGCGCCGGCCAAAAAGAGGTAGCGCCATGCCCCCACGATGACGCCGCCTTGTTCCATCAAGCCCAGCCCGATTCCGATCAGCGCGGCCAGAATGTTGCCCAACGGAGAAAACGCCTGAATCGTGCCCAGCGCATAGGGCCGCGCGCGTCCGGGGACTACTTCGGCGACGATCGCCACGCCCACCGCGAATTGCCCGCCCACACCCAGACCGCACAGGAAGCGGTAGACGTCGAAATCCCACACGCCCGTCGCCAGCGTGCTGAGCCCCGTGAAGACGGTATAAGAAAGGATCGCCAGCATCATCGTCTTGACGCGCCCCAGGCGGTCGCCCAGGATGCCGAAGAGAATCCCTCCCGCGGCCCAGCCCACCAGGAAGACCGACGTGGCATAGCCGCTCTGCTGGGCCACCGCCGCGCTGGTGGCGTGCCGTCCCATCAATTCCTGGATGGCCGGCCGCCGCGCCAGGCTGAAGATCTGCTGCGCCATGCTGTCGAACATCCAGCCGGTACAGGCCACCGCCAGCACGAACCACTGGTAGCGATTGAGGTCTCGATACCAGGCATACCTCGGTTGGGACGGCGGCATGAAGCTGCTATTGTTTCGGAAATGCTCCGACGCCGCAACCCCCGCGCCCGCAAAACGGGCGCTTGCAAAACGGGGACTGCTACCAATTCCCGTCTTTGGAATTGGATAGCTGTCCCCGCTTTGCCAGCACACCCGCTATTTGCCTTCTTCCGTAACCGGCTTCACGCGGTCGCCTGCTTTCACCGGTGCATCCGACGGCATGGCGACCGAGTCCCCTTCGGCCAGCCCATCCGTAATTTGAATGCGTGTGACACTCGAAGCGCCGGTTCTTACGGTGCGGCGCTCCAGGGTGTCGCCCTTGAGCAGAAGGACGTAGTCGCCGGCCGTGTCGTGGTGCAGCGTTTCTTTGGGAATGGCGAGCGCCCGGTCGGCCACCGCCGTGCGGATCAGGGCATCCACGTTGGTTCCTGGAACCAGTTCGCGGCCCGGATTCTCAATCACGCAGATCACCTGTCCCACCTGGCGCGAGCCGAGGGTTTCGATAGTAGTCGGCATCTGCTCCACCACGCCTTGCCACTGCTTGCCGGGAAGCGCCTGCCACGTGATGGTGACCGGTTGCTGTTTGGCGACGCGCCCCAGTTCGGGCTCATCGATGTAGACCCGCACCCGCAGCCGGTTCATGCGGCCGATGTTGGCCACCAGGTCGCCCGGGTTGAGGTAAGCGCCGGGCCGAATCGCCAGGCCGTAGACCACGCCGCCGATCGGTGCGCGGATTTCGCTTTGCGCCGCCTGCCGCTTCACCAGGTCCAGAGCGGCTTGCGCATCCTGCAGCCGGGCACGGGCGGCGGCCACATCGGGAGCCGCGGCCATCGTGCGGCGCCTTTTTTCAAGCCCTGCGATCTGCACGCGCAGTTGTTCCACTTTGTCGCCGGCCGCCCTGACCTCCGCGCCGGTGGCGGCCTGTTGCGCGGCCAGGCGTTCGAGTGCCGCGTGCTCCCGCTCTGCCTGTTGGAGATCCACGCTGGCGCGCGCCAGGCCGTTATCGATTTCGGTAAGTTCGGCCGGCTTGGGGCCGCTTTCGAGCGACGCCAGGTTGGCTTGCGCCTCGGAAACTTTGGCTTCCGCCGCGTCGAGCGAGGCCTTCGCGGAAGGATCGGTGAGCGTGGCCAGCACCGCGCCTTGTTCCACGGAGCGGCCTTCCGCCACGTTGACCTCGCCGGCCATGCCCTTGGTTTCGGCATGCACCGCCCGCCACTCGAACGGTTCCACCTTTCCGTTGGTCGAGAGAGTGCTGACCAGCGTTTCACTATGGACGCGCGCGAAGCCCACAGCGGGCGGCGCATTCTTGCGCAGCACGCCCCAGACAATCAGCCCCGCGGCCGCGCCCAGCAGCACGAACAACAGCAGCTTCTTCAAAAATAATCTCCACCACTATCTTAGCTGGCAAAGCCTCGTTGGCTGGATTTTCTCCAATCGTGGGGCAGGCGCTTTCGCCTGCCAACCTGTCCTTTTCTCCGCGCCTCCGCGTTGAATCCGCAGTTTGCTTACGAATAACCCTTCAACCCGAACTTCCGCATGATGCCTCGGAAAATCCGCTCGCTCCCTTCGCCGAAAGGTCGGTCCGTGGTGAGATACGTCCACGTAGTGCCGCGCTCGGCCGGGTCGAGCCCCCGCTTCTCCGCCTCTTCCATCCGCGCAGCCGTTTCGCCCTCTAGCGAGTCCTCAAGCTCGCGGAACATCGCGTCCACCCGCGTCAAGTATTCATGCAACGGGTCGCGCCCACCGTAGGAAAGCCATTGGACGCCCGACCGCAGTTCGGAAACGGCGGCCAGGTGATCGGCCCAAAGGTCGTCGATGGTGGTGAGAGAGACCAGGCGCTCGCGCTCCGGCAGATCGGACGTGAAGATCGCCTGCCGCCGCTGCTGCATGCGGTTGCGCTGGCCTTCGACGATGCCTTCGTACTTCACCAGGAACGTCCGGATGTCCAGGTTCTGGCCTTCGATCAGCCGCTGGATACTCTCGGCATCATGCCGGTACCTGGCGTCTTCGATGCCGTAGCGAACCAACAAATCGTCTTCCAGCGAAATCAGGAAGCGCGAGCGTCCCGGGTCGCCCTGCCGGCCGGCGCGGCCGCGAAGCTGGTGATCGATGCGCCGGCTCTCGTGGCGATTGGTGCCGATCACGAACAGTCCGCCCAGCGCAGCCACCCCATCGCCCAGTTTGATATCCACGCCGCGGCCCGCCATGTTGGTGGAAATAGTGACCGCGCCGCGCTCGCCGGCCCGCGCCACAATCTCCGCTTCCTCTTCTTCATTGCGCGCGTTTAGCACGGAGTGCGGAATATCTGCCAGGGCGCGGCTGAGTCGTTCGGATTCCTCCACGCTGGCAGTCCCCACCAGCACCGGCTGGCCGGAGGAATGCACGCCGCGGATGACTTCCGCCACGGCCTGTTCCTTGGCCGCTTTGGTCGGGAACACCACATCCGGTTCATCCTCTCGAATCACGGGGCGATTCGTGGGGATCACATCCACTTCCAGCCCGTAGCACTGCCGGAATTCCGCCGCCTGCGTGGCGGCCGTGCCCGTCATGCCGCAGACGTGCGGGTACATGGCGACCAGGTTTTGCAGCGCGATCGAGCCCAGCACGCGGCCTTGCCGCCGGAACGGAACGCCTTCCTTGGCTTCGATGGCGGTGTGCAGACCAGCCGGCCAGCGCCGGTCCTGCGCGATACGGCCCTTGAACTGGTCCACCGATTCGATGGTGGCGTTCTTGACCACGTAGTCCACGTCGCGCCGCAGCAGAAAGTGCGCGTGGATGGCGTTGTGCAACGCGCTGTACAGAGCCAGGTTGGGTTCGGCGAAAATGTTGCCGCAACCCAGGGCCGCTTCCACCACGCGCACGCCTTCGTCGGCCAGAGCGATGTTGCGGCCGTGCTCGTCCAGCGTGAAGTGCAGTCCCCGGTGGAAGCGGCGCACAATCGGGTCCACCTGCCGGGCCAGCACTTCCTCGTCCACCACCCCGCCGGCCAGCACCAGCGGGATGCGCGCTTCGTCGATCAGGATGGAATCGGCTTCGTCGATGACGGCCGCGTGAAACGGCCGGTGCACCTGCTCTTCGGGCCGCAGCGCGATTTGATCGCGCAGAAAGTCGAAGCCGATTTCGTTGGCCGTGGCGTAGGTGATGTCGCAGGCGTATGCCGCGCGGCGCTCGGCGGCGCGCATGGTCTGCTGCACACACCCCACCGTCAGGCCGAGGAAGGAGTAGATGCCGCCCATCCAGCGGGCATCGCGGCGCGCCAGGTAATCGTTGACCGTCATCACGTGGACGCCTTCTGCGCTGCGGGCCTGCCACGCGATAGCCGGTGTCGCAGCCAGCGTCTTGCCTTCGCCGGTCTGCATTTCGACGATGCGGCCGCGCGCCAGCGAGAGCGCGCCTTCCACTTGCACGTCGAACATTTCGAGCTTGAGTACGCGCGCCGCCACCGCGGCTACAACCGCAATGCCTTCCAGCAGGTCCCCCGATTCCTGGAAGCGGGCGCGCAGTCTGGCGTCATCCAGTTTGGCGAAATCGGCGCGGAAGCGGTTGATGCGCGCCGTCTCCCGGGCCACCGGAGCGCGCATCAGCCAGGCGGGAAGCTTCATCTGTCTCCTTGACGGTTGCGTTTCTGCAATTTTAACGGCACTGCCGCTTCCCTCTCACCTTGCCGACATTGGTTACAATGTACCTCTATGCCGCTCTATCGGATCTATCGCATGAAGGATTCGCCAAGGCAGCAATTCCGCTGGGCTCCGCATCTCTCGGGCTGCGCTTCGCTCAAGCCCCGCGATTACGAGCCGGACGGCCAGGTGGAAGCTCGCAACGAATATGACGCCTGGCAGGCGCTGCGCGAGTCCGCCGAGCCCTTGATGGTGGGCGATCTGCTCGAGACCGGGGACGGCCAGTTGCGGGTGTGCAAGTATGTCGGATTTGAGCCGGCGCAGTGGGTCATCCCGGAACTCAAGCAGCAGGTTTCGCCGCAGTCCGCCCCCGAGGGCGTCGAATCCACCGTCAGTTAGGAGACCCTTATGTTGCGCGATATCCGGTTGGGTGACGATCTCGACGATTATTGCGTGCGGTGCAAACGGATCATGAACCACGCGGTGGTTTCGGTGATCAATGCAGCTCCGGCGAAAGTCCGTTGCCGCACCTGCCACAGCGATCACGACTACCGCCACGAACAGGCGCCCCCGCCCAAGGTGGATCTGCGCAAGGCTGCGCTGTTTGCCGAGGTGTTGAAGAAGGTCAATCCGGATGCCGCCGTGGTGGATCTGGTGCCCGAAGATCCCGACGAAGTGATTGATGCCGACGTTGAAGTGGAATCTGAAGTGGAGGCTGAAGTAGGCCTCGAGGACGGCGTGTTGGTTGAGATGGAGCCCGCGGCCGAACCCGAGCCCGTGGTGGTCAAGGCTCCCAAGCCGAAGTCCAAAGCCAAGCCGAAAGTCAAGCCAAAAGCCAAGGCCAAGGCCAAGGGCCGCAAGTAGCCGCAAGGCCATGATCAGCAGGCGCACCATGCTGGCTGCGGCACCTGGAATGCTAACCGCCTGGCCGGCGCTTGCGGCGCCTGCGGCGCCCGCGCCCTACGGAGCACTCCCCACCGAACGCCAATTACGCTGGCACGATCTCGAAACCACCGCCTTCCTGCATTTCACGGTGAACACTTTTACCGACAAGGAATGGGGCTATGGCGACGAGGATCCCAATGTTTTTCAGCCCGCGAAATTCGACGCGGATGCCATTGTCGAGGCACTCGCGGCGGCCGGAATGCGCGGCGTGATCCTCACCTGCAAGCATCACGACGGCTTTTGTTTGTGGCCCACCAAAACCACCGATCATTCCATCCGGAACAGCTCCTGGAGGTCCGGCCAGGGCGACGTGGCGCGCGATCTTTCGGCGGCGGCGGCGCGGCGCAAACTGTCGTTCGGCGTCTACGTTTCCCCTTGGGACCGCAATAACCCCAACTACGGGACGCCGGCGTACCTCGACATCTATCGCCGCCAACTCACCGAACTGTTGACCGGATACGGCCCGATTTTTGAAGTCTGGCACGACGGCGCTAACGGCGGCGACGGCTTTTACGGCGGCGCCCGCGATAAACGCACCATCGACAAGCGCAGCTACTACGACTGGCCCAACACCTGGGACCTGGTGCGGAAACTCCAGCCCGGCGCGGCCATTTTCAGCGACGTGGGACCCGACGTGCGATGGGTGGGCAATGAACGCGGCATCGCCGGTGATCCCTGCTGGGCTACCTACGATCCGGTGGGTGCAAACGGCGGCCCTGCATCGCCCGGCGATGTCCGCGAGCGCGAATCGACCGCGGGCCACCGCCATGGAACCCGCTGGCTGCCGGCCGAGTGCGACGTTTCCATCCGCCCCGGCTGGTTTTGGCACCAGAACGAAAACGCCCGCGTAAAGACGCCGGCGCAACTGATCGACCTCTATTACAAGTCCGCGGGGCGCGGCGCCAACCTGCTGCTGAACGTCCCGCCGAACCGCGACGGATTGCTGCAGGCCGAGGACATTGCGGTGCTGCGCGCCTTTGGCGATTACCGGCGCGCCACGTTTTCGCGCGACATGCTTTCAGGCAACCTGGCGGCCAAGGCCAAGGTCACAGCCTCCAACGTTCGCGGCAACGCCCGCGCTTATGCCGCCGCCAACCTGGTGGATAATCGCGCGCACTCCTTTTGGGCCACCGACGACGCCGTGCTCACCGCTGAAGCGGTCGTCGATTTCGACCTGCCCATCACCTTCAGCGTGATTCGCCTGCGTGAGGAAATTCGCCTGGGACAGCGCATTGACAGCGTCGCCGTGGATCGCTGGAACACCGGAACCTGGGAGCCGCTCGCCGCGGCCACCAGCATCGGACCGCGGCGCCTGATCCGCCTCGAAAAGCCCGCCGCGGCGGAGCGCCTGCGGTTGCGAATCACACAAGCTTCCGCCAGCCCGGCGCTTAGTGAGTTTGCCGTGTTTGCCGAGCCGGGCGATGCGGCACGTTAGGCGGCTGGCCATCCTTCTCTGCGCCGCCTGGTGCGGCCAGCCCGCGCGCGCGGTGGAACTCCATCTTCAGTTCGGCGCGCTGGAGCGCATGCTGGCCGAACAGATCTTCACCCAGGACGGCCGCCGCTATGTGCACGGCGACAAGAACAACAAGTGCAATTTCGCCTACCTGGAAAAGCCGCAGATTCAGGGCGACGCCGGCCGTCTGCGCATCCGCGCGCGCTTCACCGGACGCAGCGCGCTCAATATGCTGGGCCAGTGCGTGGGGCTGGGCGATGCCTTCACCGTCGTGATCGCCGCCACGCCCCAATACCGCGACGGCAACCTGGTGCTTGATAACGTAACCGCGGTCAGTGAAGCCAGGACCGGATATTACATCCGGCGCGTGTGCACCGCTTTGGGTTCGTCCCTGGCGCGCGATTTCAAGTATCCGTTGGCGGGCGTGGCGCAGAAACTGCTTGAAGATCCGGCCGCCCAGCCCGGTTACAAGCGCGAACTGCGGCGCTTCCAGGTGCCGGCCATCCGTGTCACCGGTGACGCGCTGGTGATTGAGGTAGACTTCGAGCTCACCGTGAAGTGAGAGCCGCCGCAAAACGGGGACTGCTACCAATTCCCGCTCTTGGAATTGGATAGCTGTCCCCGCTTTGCCCCCTACCTCGGTCCGGGTGGCAGATACTCTTCGAAGAAACTGTAGCGCAGCGTATCCAGGTGGACGGGGTCGGAACCTTGCACGCCATGGCGGCGGTTCGGGTACTCCATGAAATGGAATTGCTTGTTGAGCGAGATCAGCCGATTGAGCAGCCGCTCGGTTCCCTGGAAATGCACGTTGTCGTCGCCCGTGCCGTGGATGATCAGCAGCTTGCCCTTCAACCCCTCGGCGAAACTGATGGGTGAACCGTCGTGATACCCCTTGGCGTTATCGGTCGGCAGGCCCATGTAGCGCTCCTGGTAAATGGAATCGTAGAGCGTCTGGTCGGCCACCGGCGCGCCCGCCACGCCCACCGAGTACAAGTCGGGATAGCGGAACATCAGGTTCAGGGTCATGGACCCGCCGCCGCTCCAGCCGTACACGCCGACGCGCGTGAGGTCCACGTAGGGATGCGTCGCGGCCAGGCCGCGCAGCGCGGCGGCCTGTTCGTCCGACGCCAGTACGCCCACCGAACCATAGATCACTTTCCGCCAGTGAGTCCCTTTGGGCGCCGGGGTGCCGCTGTTATCGAAGCTGGCGATCAGGTAACCGTCGTCGGCCAGGCCGAGCATCAGCAGGTGGCCGCCGCCCCAACTGTCGTTCACCGTGGAAGCAGCCGGCTCGCCATAAACGTTGATGATGATCGGGTACTTCTTACTCGGATCGAAGTGACCCGGCTTGATCAGCCAGCCGTCGATGGTCGTGTCGTGGCCCACCGGGATGTGCACCATCTCAGTGCGTCCGGCGATGATCGGCCCCACCTTGGCCTTTTCCGCCGCGTTATCGTTGAGCACGCGCACCACTTTGTGGTCCGGCAGACTGACTAAGTCGGATTGCCCCGGCGAATCGAAGGTCGACACGCTGTGGAAAGCCCAGCGGCAGTCCGGCGAGATATTGTAAGTGTGCGTCCCCGGCTGGTCCTGGGGAGTCACTCGTTCTGTTTTGGTTCCATCCAGCCGGGAGCGATACAAGTACCGGCGGGTCGCATTGTCCGGCGATGCGATGTAATACAGCCAGCCGCCCGCCTCATCCACCGCCGCGATCGAAACCATGTCAAAGGGCGCGTTAGTCACCAGGCGCGCATCGCCTTCGCGGGTTATGGCATACAAATGCCGCCAGCCGTCGCGCTCGCTGGTGAACAGCAGCCGCTTGCCGTTTTCGATCCACTTGAGATTGCGGTTCACTTCCACCCACGTGTCGTTCTTGTCCTGGAACATCTGGCGCAGGTCGCCCGTATCCGGATTGGCGATGTACACCGTATTGGTATTTTGTAGCCGGTTCATGTGCTGGAGGATCACCTGGTTGTCCTCCAGCCACTCCATGTGGGGGATGTAAGTGTTGCGCGGATCGCCCGGAGTCTTGAGCCAGACGGTCCGGCCGCCCGCGGCGCCGATCACGCCCACCCGCACCGCCGAATTCGTCTGGCCCGGCTTGGGGTATTTGTATTTCGTAATCACCGGGTAAAGTTGATCGGTGTAGTTGATCAGCGCGAATTCGGGCACGCCGCTCTGGTCGAACTGGTAATAAGCGATCTTCTGGCCGTCGGGGCTCCAGAGGAAGCAATCCAACAGGCTGAACTCTTCGTTGTTGTTCCAGTCGGAAGTGCCGTCGATGATGTCGTCGCTGGCGTCATAGGTGAGCTGTTTGACGGCGCCGGTTTTCACTTCCTCGACGTAGAGGTTCCACCGGGGCTCGGCGCCCTTGGCCTGGTTCAGGTCGCCCAGGTAGGCCACGCTTTTCCCGTCGGGCGAGAATTTGGCAAACATCAGTCCCGCGGTCGACTTGCCGCCGAGTTTGTGCCAGGAGCTGTCGGCTTTGTCCAGCACCGAATAGTCGCTGGCCGTCTTGCGGATCATCACCGTGTGCGGGTTGGTGCTGACCATCAGCTTCGTGCCGTCCGATGACGTGCCCGCCGCCGTGGCCCTGCCGCCTCCGGGTGGTGTATTGGGCGGCTCAGCCGGCAAAACCTGCCGCGCGCCGGTAGCCGTATCGATGCGCACGCTCTCCATGCCGCCGCCGCTCGCCGGCTCGGTAATTACATAGGCCTTCCCGCCATCCATCCACCGGCCGGCGCCGCCGCCACCGCGTCCTCCGCGTCCTCCGCCGCCCGTGCCGCGCCCGCCGCCCGCGCTGAATTCCCCGGAGTTGATGCGGCGCATCCAATCCTGCATGTTTTGTGACAACTGCGCGCGCGCCGGGAGCGCGCCCAGCAAGCCCGTCAGCAGCAGTGCGGCGGGCACAATCGTACGTCTGGCGAATGCGCTTGGCATGGGTTTCCTCTTTCGGAATCGAACAGGAATGAGTGTAACCCATACCGCCGGGTTTCGGCGAAAATACTCTCAATCGGGTATTCTCGCAGCCGGCTCCTTTTCCTATGCTCGGAGTGGGGGGGCCAATTGACCGGGAACCAC
>JBEKQS010000015.1:0-35764 GCA_049519475.1 Bryobacteraceae bacterium
AAAGTACCCCGCGCGGTTAATGCCCTTGCGATCCCCCAGCGCCTGGGAGAATAATTGCCCCAGCACGATCCCGACGTCCTCCACCGTGTGGTGCTGATCCACGTCCAGGTCGCCCTCGGCGTCCAGAGCCAGGTCGAAACCACCGTGCTTCGTGGCCAGTTCCAGCATATGATCCAGGAAGCGGATGCCCGTCGAGACCTCGTACTTTCCGCGGCCCTCGATCTTCAGCGTGCCCACAATCCGCGTCTCTTTGGTATCGCGCCGCACCTGTGCCCTTCTCATCGCTCGAACACCTCTTCCAGATAATTGATATCGTCCACAATGGCGTGGGCGCCTTCGGCCTGAAACAAAAACACCAGGTCGAGGTAGCGCGGGTTCGCGGGGGCCGCAATCCCGATGAACGGCGCCTTGGCGGCGCGCGCCGCCCGCGCGTCATCCACCGTATCGCCGATATAAAACATTTCCGCACCGCCGCTTTGGCGCGCGATCTCGAACAACCCGTCCGGCGCCGGCTTCTGTTGCTCCACTTCGTACATCCCTACAACCGGATCGAAAACCAGGTCGCCGGCGAACCGCCTGAGTGTCAGCGCGGCATCCTCCTTCGGCCGCCCCGTGAAGACCGCCAGCCGGAAGCGCTCCCCTAACCTCTCCAGCACGCCCGGCCGCGCCACCCAGCGCTCGCGCAAGATCATGCCGTTGGTGCCATCGCCCAAAAACAATTCCTGGAAGTATTGTTTTACGGTTTCGAAAGGCGCCTCCACGCCGGCCCGGCCGATGATGTGGTGCGAAAGCTTCCAATCGTCGTTCCAGCCGCCCTGGTTCTTGTAATCTTGAATCTGCTCGCGGGCCACCTGAACGCCCGCAAAGTGTTGCACCGTGCGGACAATGGTTTCGCGGTAGGATTCAGCCACATCCACCAGTACGCCGTCCATATCAAATACCAGCATCGGCTTCATCGTTTCCAGATTTCCTCCAACGCCGCCACCAGCCGCCGCGTCTGCTCGCGCGTGCCCACCGTGATGCGCACGCATCCCGGCGCTTCGTAACTGCGATCGCGCACCAGGATGGCCTGCTCCCGCAGCGCGTCGCGCACCTCAATCGCGCGGGCGCCAAAGTGGCCCAGAACGAAGTTCGCCGAGCTTGGCACGTACGCGATACCCAGCCGTTCCAGCTCGAAGCAGAGCAGCTCGCGCGCCGCCAACACCTCCGCCACGTAGCGTTCCACGTACCCGGTATCCTCTACCGCCGCCTGCGCTGCTTCCACGGCCAGCGTGTTCACGCTGTAAGGCGATTGCGCTTTGTGCAGGAACTCGATATTGGCCTCGTGCGAAAACAGGCAGCCCAGTCGCATGGCCGCCATCCCGAAAACCTTGGAAAACGTGCGGCACACAAACAGGTTCGGCACCCGCTCGATCTCCGTCAGCGCAGTGACGCCGCAGAATTCGTAATAGGCCTCGTCCACCAGCACCGCGGCGTGGCGGGCGCGATGCAGAATCCGCTCGATCCCCAGCAGCGAAACGCCGGTTCCGGTCGGGTTATTGGGATTCGCCAGCAGCACCGCTCGCGTCCGCAGCGTAATCGCCTCCAGCAGGGCCTCCAGCGGAAACTCCATGCCCGGCTGTGGATACGGCACCGCTTTGATCTTCGCGCCGGCCACTTCGGCGTAGAAACGGTACATGGCATAGGCCGGGGTGAGCACCACCACTTCCTGCCCATCGTCCAGGTAGGTGTTGATGAAGACCTGGATGGCTTCATCGGTGCCGTTGGTGAAGACGAATTGCTCGGGCTTTACGCGGAAATATCGCCCGATGGCCTCCTTGGCCGCGCCGTATTCCGGATAGACCGCCAGCATGCCCGCCTCCACGCGATCGCGAATCGCGGCGATCACGCGCGGCGAGCAGCCCACGGTGTTCTCGTTGAAATCGAGCCTGAGCTTGCCGGAGCGTCCCGCCGTCGGCGGCGAATAGGGCGCCATCTCGAGCACCGCGGCCCGCGGCCGGATGACGCCCTTCGGTAACTTAGTACACCGTTTCATAAATGCACCTGAGGGCGGCAGCGTTGTATTACACCCCTTTGAGTTTTTCTCCTCCTGCGAAAATTTCTCCGCGTCCTCCGCTTCCTCCGCAGGCAGGCGCAAGTGCTGCTTCCTGCTCACTCCCTGTTTTGGCTTTTGTTCTTTGCCTTTCTCCGCGCCTCGGCGCCTCCGCGTTGAAGTCTTTTCTTTGGTCGTTTGGTGGCGGCTCTGCCGCTCTGTGGGGCAGCCAATCCTGGCTGCCGCCGGCTTTCAGCCGGCGCGCCTTGGTGGGGCATGCTGTAGGTTGCCCAGCTCTCTTACCGTCCACCGGTCCTCACCTCCACGGAGCGCGCGTGCCCCTCCAAACCTTCGGCGCGCGCCAGCGTGGTGATTGCCGGCGCCAGCCGTCGCAGCCCCCGCTGGCTCAACTGCTGCACCGAAATCACCTTCAGAAAATCCGTGACGGCCAGGCCGCCGCGCACCCGCGCCGCCCCGCTGGTCGGCAGCACGTGATTCGGCCCCGAAGCATAATCGCCGGCCGCCTCGGGGCTGTGCGGTCCCACGAACACGCTGCCCGCGTGCCGCACCTGCGCGAGCCATTTCGAATCCGGGATGCTGAGGTGCTCCGGCGCAAACCGGTTGGCCATCTCCATCGCCTCATCGAGCGAACCCACCAGCACCACCGCCGAATTGCGCGCAATCGCCCGCCGCGCAACGCCAGCCGTCGGCAGCACCGCCAGTTGCCGGTCGACCTCCTTCACCACCGCCGCGGCAAGCCGTTTCGAAGTCGTCAGCAGCACCGCCGAGGCATCCACATCATGCTCGGCCTGCGCCAGCAGATCGGCCGCCAACTGCCGCGAATCGCCTTCCGCCGCCACAATCAGGATCTCCGTCGGGCCGGCCACGAAGTCGATGCCCACTTCGCCCGCCAGCAGCTTCTTGGCCGCCGCGACATAGATATTTCCCGGCCCCACGATGCGGTCGGCGCGCGGCACCGTGCGGGTTCCGAACGCAAACGCGGCAATCGCCTGAGCGCCTCCCATTTGGAACACCTGCCGCACCTCCAGCAGCCCCGCCGTGCCGAACACCTTCGGCGCCGCGCGCGGCGACGCTATGCAAATGTTCCCAACGCCCGCCACCTGCGCCGGAACTACCGTCATGATCAGAGTGGATGGCAGCGGATAGCGCCCCGCCGGAATGTAGGCCGCCACGGTGTCGAGCGGCCGCACGATCTGCCCCAGCCGCACGCCCGGCTGCATCTCCCGCATCCACTCGCGCGGCATCTGGCCTTCGGCATACGCACGGACATTCGCCGCCGCGGTCTCCACCGCCCGCCGGAACTCCGCATCGAGGCCGCCCCGCGCCGCATCGATCTCGCGCTCCGGCACGCGCACGCTTTTACGTTCCAGCCCGTCGAACCGCCGCGCGTATTCCATAAGCGCGCTGTCGCCGCGCTGGCGCACCGCTTCCAGAATCGGCCGCACCACCCCTTCGGCTTCCACCAGCCGCGCCGCCTTACGGACCAACAGGCGCCCCGCCTCTTTACTCTGCAGGATGCGCATCACAACACAATCTTGTTCAGCGGATATTCCACGATGCCCTGCGCGCCCGCCTGCTTCAGCCGCGGGATGATGGTACGCACGGTCGTCTCATCCAGGATCGTGTTCACCGCCAGCCAATCTTCGTCGCTCAAATGCGAAATGGTGGGCCGCTTGAGCGCCGGCAGCACCGCCAGCACGCCCGGCAAATCGTCCTTGTGAACATTGAGCATCAACCCCACCTTGCCCATCGCGTTGATGGCGCCTTCGAGCAGCATGCGAATGTCTTCCAGTTTCCGCCGCTTTTCCGGGTCCGCCCACGCCTGACGATTGGCGATCAACTGCGTGTTCGATTCCATCACCGTGTCGATGATCTTGAGATTGTTGGCGCGCAGCGACGATCCCGTCTCGGTCACTTCCACGATGGCATCCGCCAGCACTGGCGGCTTGACTTCGGTGGCGCCCCAACTGAATTCCACCTTGGCGGTGACGCCGTGCGATGCCAGGTAACGCTTGGTAGTGGCCACCAATTCCGTGGCGACCACCTTGCCTGCAAGATCTTTCACCGACTGGAACCCGGACAATTCCGGCACGGCCAGCACCCAGCGCACTTTGCCGAAGCTCTGCTTGGCGTAGATCAGGTCCGCCACCGCGATCACGTCGGCCTCGTTCTCCTGAATCCAGTCGCGCCCCGTGAGCCCCGCATCCAGGACGCCGTCTTCCACGTACCGCGCCATTTCCTGCGCGCGAATCAGCATGCACTCGATTTCCGGATCGTCGATGCCCGGGAAGTACGAGCGGCTGCTGGTGGTGATGGAGAAGCCGGCGCGCCGGAAGAGCTCGATGGTGGCATTCTCCAGGCTGCCCTTGGGAATTCCGAGTTTGAGTTTCACTTGTGGCTCCCGTAAACCGCCTGAGGGTCGTACGCGCGTTCTTCCACCACCTTCCAATCGCCCGCATCCAGGCGGCGGAAAAAGCAGCTCTGGTAGCCTTCATGGCAGACACCCGGCCCCAGCGCTTCCACTTTCACCAGCACCGCGTCCAGATCGCAATCGGCCGCAATCTCCTTCACCACCAGGCGATGTCCGGAGCTTTCTCCCTTGAGCCACAGCTTTCGCCGCGACCGGCTATAAAAGGTGGCGAACCCCGTCTCTACCGTCTTTTGAAAGGCCTCCTGGTTCATGTAACCGACCATCAGCACACGCCCCGTCAAGTGGTCCTGGATCACCGCGGTGATCAGCCCGTCGGATTTTGCAAAATCCAAATTCATCGTAATGCAATAAAAAAGCCCGCCGTTGTTGCTGGCGGGCGTCCTTTCCAATTTGATTGAATTCCAATCAGAAGATCACCCGTCGCGGATGGGCATGGTGGTGGTGATGATGCCGCGCGGCGGTGGTGGTGGCTTCCATAAACTCCCAGTCTATCAAAACTGTCAGGCGCCTTGCGCGCCGCCCTGCTGTTGCGTCATCTGCGCCATGCGCTCCTGCATCCGGCGGGTCAGGTGCGGCACCAGCCCGAGCATGCGCTCTATCACCATCAACTGCGCGCGGTGGTGCATCTCATGTTCTTTCACCGAAAGCAGCATCTCGAAGCGCGTCTTGACGTTCGGCTGGATGGGCGCCAGAAAATGCACTTCCTCGGCCAGGGCTTCGTCGGGCAGGTGCTCCAGAAAAGTCGCGAATGCCTCGCCTTCGTTGTGCAGCGCCGGCACGATGTCGAACTTGGTGGTGAGCTGCGCCGCCTCCGCCATCACCAGCGGCATGTTGGTTTGGAAAAACTCGGGGGTCAGCTCGGTCATTCGATCGCTGTGAATCCGCATCTGCATTTGAGGCACCACGGCGATATGCGCCAGCGTCTCCGCCACGCTCTGCGATCCCTCGGCCGGCCGGAAGCCGTATTGGTCGTCCGGAATCTCTTCCGCAATCTGAATGGTGTTGTCGCGGACCGTGCGGAACGCGCGGCCCAAATCTTTGCCTGTGTATCCGTGCATAAGTTTCCCTCCGGAAAAATCAAACGCTCCTATTATAAGGAGGCTGCTGAAAAAAGCCAAAGCACCCCTGGCCGCCGATGAACGCCGATTGAATACAAAAAACATCTTTGCCTTTCTCCGTGCCTCCGCGCCTCCGCGTTGAAGTCTTTTCTTCCAGCCTGCCTAAAGGCCCACAGCCGCAACCCGATGCGGGTATCCTGGAAACAATGCGTGTGCTCATCGATGCCACTCCGCTGCTGGTTCGCAGCGCCGGCGTCAAGAATTATCTCTATCACTGGATCGATCACCTGCGGCGCGCCGCCGGTCCCGGCGAGAGCATTCGCACCTTTCCGGCCCTCGATGCCTGCGCTTCGCTCCATCACGACCGCTCGGTAGCCGGATTCTGGCGCACGCAATTTGCGCTCGCCGCGCTGGCGGCCACCAATTACACGCCCGCGCCCCTGATGGACTGGATCGGACGAGATGCCGATATCTTTCATGCCAGCAGTCTGACCGGCAAGACTCCGCGGCGGGCGCGGCTCACGATTACCATTCACGATCTGACCTCGTGGCTGATGCCCGAGTTGCATCCGGCGGCCAACCGGCGCGCCGACGAAAATCTCGCCGCGCTCGCGCGCCGCGCCCACCGCGTGATTGCGGTCTCCGAGTGCACCCGGCAGGACGCCATCCGGGTGCTGTCAATCGCGCCGGACAAGATCGACGTCATTCACTCGGGGGTGGCCGCGTCTTTCTTCCATGTAGAGGAAGCTGCGGTCGAGGCGGTCCGCGCGCGCTACTCACTGGTGAAGCCATTCGTCCTGTCGGTCGGCACCATCGAGCCGCGCAAGAACACCGATGCCCTGCTCTCCGCCTGGCAGGCGCTTCCACGCTCGCTGCGCGAAGAGTTCGATCTGGTCCTGGCCGGCCCCCTGGGTTGGGCGGCGGCTTCCACCATCGAGCGCGTGCGGCGCGTCCGCTATCTTGGTTATGTGCCGGAGACCGATATCGCACCGCTCACCGCGGCCGCCACCGTCTTCGCGTATCCATCGCTCTATGAGGGCTTCGGATTCCCCGTGGCGCAGGCCATGGCAGCCGGGGTTCCCGTAATCACGTCGAATGTCTCCTCGCTGCCGGAAATCGCCGGCGATGCCGCGGTGCTGATCGACCCGCGCAGCCTGGCTGAACTGCGCGACGGACTCAGCCGCCTGCTCCTCTCTCCGGAGGTTCGCGCAGGAATGGCCGCGCGCGGGCGCGAACGGGCGGCTCTATTTCAGTGGCAGACGTGCGCCGAACGGTCGCTCCGCTTCTTCCGGGAAGTCACCAGGGGGTGTTACTAGCCATCCGCTAACTATTCACAGGGTACGGCTGGTACCGTGTAGAACTCCTATGCCCAAGGTAGGCCTTGCCCTGCAAGCCCGGAAACTGATTAACTCTTGAGTGAGGACTCCGATGACCCCAACCATCAAGCACAGCAGTCTTGCCAAACGTCTCAACGAAGGAAAACTCCCCGTCGGCGAAGCGCTCCATGTCGCCATGACGCTGGCGGACGCCTTGCGCAGGATTCACGATAGCGGACGCGTCTATGGCGCGCTCACGCCGTCCAATATCGGGCTCACCGGGACCAGCGCGGAGCTCGCGGCCGAGCCTGAGCACACCGGCGCCGTCACGCCCTACACGGCTCCGGAAGTGCTGCACGGTAAACCGGCGGACGCCCGCAGCGACATCTTTGCGTTCGGCGCCGTTCTTTTTGAAATGCTCACCGGCCGGCCGGCTTTCCACGGCGAGAGCGAGGCCTCGCTCGCCGCGGCTCTCACCGATTCCGCTCCGCCATCCTCGGGCAGCCCGCTGGTGGACCGGTTGGTGACAAGCTGTGTCGCCAAGGATCCCGCGGTCCGCTGCCAGCGCATGCAAAAGATCATCATGGAGCTCAAGCTGCTGAGCGTGGCCGCTCGCCGCGCCGAAACCCCGGCTCCCCGCCGCGGGCAGGCGGAAGCCCAGCTCCGCGCCGAAATGCACCAACTGGAAGCGCGCGCCGCAACCCGTATGGCATCGCACGAAAAAGCCACCGCCCAGATGCAGGAGGCCCATGAAAAAGCCCTGGCGCAAATGCAGGAAGAGCATCAGAGATCGCTCACCCAAATGCAGGAAGCAGCCGGCGATGTAAACACGCTGCGCGGCCAGCTTGCCGAAGTGAGCGCCCGGCTCATCGACGCGCAGGGGCGCATGGCTCAGCCCATCGCCGAAGTGCGCGCCATGGGCGACCAGATCGTCGCAAGGGTGGAACACACCCTCGAGTCGGTCGGCCGGCGCATTGCCGATGTGGAGGGGACCTTGCAGGATCTCTCCAACCGTTCCGCCGTCTTGCAGGAGAACTTGGCGGCCGATCTGACCGGAATCGAGCAAAGCCTCGCGACCCATACAGCCGCCATCGATTCGGCGCGCACCGCCATGGCTCAGACCGACGACCTGGTGGAACGAGTGGTCGAAGCCCTGGAGCTGTTGCAGTCCAGCGTGCTCGATCAGCGCGAAGAACGCGCCGCGATGGTCGACTAATCGCATTTTTCGCTGGTAGCGCCGGCGGTCTTGCCGCCGGTGTCTTGTGCCTGTTTGAGCATCTTCAAAGAAAGAACCGGCGGCGAACACCGCCGGCGCTACAAATCAAGCAGTGCCGCACCCTACTCATTTCTTTCCCGCGGGTGGCTTGATGGCCGCGCTTTCTTTGGCTAGCGGACTCCCGGGGAAACGCTGCCGCAGCAGCTTGAACGCATCGCTGGCCTCCGGCCAGCGCCCCAGTTCCACCAGGCTCTTCCCTTTATAGAAGAGCGATTCCGCAATCCGGTTGGATGCCGGGTAGTTCGGCGCCACCTGGTCGAATGCGGTGGCTGCCTCATCCCAGTGTTTCAGCGAATACTGAATCCAGCCGATGCGGTACTGCGCCTCGGAAGCCTGCGCATCCTTGGGATACCACTTCAAAAAGTCGCCATACTCCTGAAGCGCCAGGTCGAGCGACCCGCCGCTGCGGTCGCGTTCCGCGCTCGAGATCAGGTCCGAGGCGGAAATCTGTGGCGCATTGGCGTCCGGCTTGGCTTGTCCGGAAGGAGGCGCCACGGGAGTCTGCATGGTTTTCACGGCGTTGCCCAGGTCGGTAATCTGCGTGGCCAGTCTCGCGAGAGCCGTATTGAGATCGGCAAGCGAATCCTTGATGCTGCCGACATCGCTGGAGAGCCCTTCCAGCCGCGCTCCCATCCCCGCCATGGCGATCGAATTCTTACTCTCCTGGTCCTGCCGGTCCTGGAGTGACTTCTGCATGCGGTCGCCGATCGAGGCCAGAGACTTGCCGGCCTGGTCGGCGGCGGCGCGCGCCTGGTCGGCCTGTTTCTGCGTCAGGTCCGCGAGCTTGTCGTCGAGTGACTTCTGCAAACCCCTGACTTGCTCCTGCAACGCAGCCACATCGCGCTGCAATTCCAGAATGCTCTTGTCCGCGCAGAACACGGCAGGCGTCACGCACAGCGCAACCGCCAATAAGCGTCGGAACATGCCAAACCACCCCCAGGTATTCATCCTACAGCCGCGAGCCTCTTCTTGCACCGGGAAGGCCGCTAGTAGAGAATAAAGGGCAGCACTCGAGGGTGTTCTGATGGATCATTTCGAAGCCGGCCCACCGCCGGCGGACGCCAAGAACCCAAGCCGCGACATGCCGGGAATCATCGATAAGGCCGGGCACCTGGTGGTGGCTCTGCTGGAATCGGCGTCACAGGCGATTGTGGCCGTGGACCGCGCCGGCCGAATCGTGCTGGCCAACCGCCGCGCGGAAGAGATCTTCGGGTACTCGCGCGAAGAACTCTTGGGCCAGCCGATCGAAATGCTGCTGCCGGAGTCGCGGCGCGGCCACCATGTCCACGAGCGCGACGAATACTTCGCGCGTCCACGCATCCGCCCGATGGGGACCGGAATCGACCTGGCGGCGCGCCGCAAGGATGGCACGGAATTCCCCGTAGAGGTGAGCCTCAGCTATGTGCAAGCTGAGGGAGGCATCTACGCCATTGCCTTCGTGAGCGATATCAGCCAGCGCAAGCACCTTGAGGAACAGTTGCTGCACGCGCAGAAAATGGAAGCCGTGGGCCGCCTGGCCGGAGGCGTGGCGCACGACTTCAACAACATGCTGACGGTGATTTCCGGCTACAACCGGATGATCCTCGATGAGCTCTCCGCCCTGGACCCGCTGCGCGGCTATGCCGAAGAGGTTCTCAAAGCCTCCGACCGCGCCGCGGCCCTGACTAACCAGTTGCTGGCCTTCAGCCGCCGGCAGATCATGCGGCCGCGGGTGATCAGCGTCAACACCGTGCTCGGCCAGACCGAGAAGATGTTGCGCCGCTTGATCGGAGAAGACGTGGAACTGGTGCTGCGCCTGGACGCCGGCGCCGGCAACATCAGGGCCGATCCGCTCCACGTGGAGCAGGCCGTGGTCAATCTGGCGGTGAACGCGCGCGACGCCATGCCGCTGGGCGGGCGGCTCACCATCGAGACCGGAAATGTAACCCTGGACGAAAACTACGCGCGCACCCACATGGGCGTGAAACCCGGTGAATTCGTGCTGATTGCGGTGAGCGACACCGGGCACGGCATGGACGCCGAGACGCGCCGCCGGATCTTCGAGCCGTTCTTCACCACCAAGGAAAAAGGCAAAGGCACGGGCTTGGGCCTCGCCACCGTGTACGGCATGATCAAGCAGACCGGTGGCGATATCTGGGTCTACAGCGAGCCCGGAAGAGGCACCACCTTCAAACTTTACTTCCCGCGCGTGGCCGAGTCCGCCAGCGATTTAGCGGAGGGCGATGCCTGTCTGGCGAATCGCGCCGGAGGCGAGACCATCCTGGTGGTGGAAGACGAAAAGGCCGTGCGCGAGTTGACCGTTCGCATGCTGCAACAACTGGGCTACGTGATCCTGACGGCATCGAGCGGCGTCGAGGCACTGGAGATCGGCCAGACGCACCAAGGGACCATCCACCTGCTGCTCACCGATGTGGTGATGCCCGCCATGAGCGGGCGTCACTTGGCGGACCAGTTGCTGGTTGAGCGGCCCGGCACGAAGGTGCTGTACCTCTCCGGATACACGGAGAATACCGTGGTGCACCATGGCGTGCTGGATGCGGGCGTGAATTTTCTGCCCAAGCCCTTCAGCCGCGAAGGCCTCGCCAGGAAACTGCGGGAAGTGCTCGCCAAGCCATAGCAACGGCCCTTCATGGCAGCGCCCGCTTGAGGAATTCGAGGACCTTGGGCATGGAGTCCAGCGACGATTCGGCGTCGCCTTTGGCGGAACCTCCCAGGTCGTTTTCCTTGCCGGAGGTGGGGTTGCGGACTCTGCCGTGCCACGCCGGGGCGATATCGGGGCGCCCGGCGGAGTGACCGGCATGCGGATACTTCAAATTCTCGAAGCTGTAAGCGAAATGGGCACGCTTGAGGCGGGACACCACGTCGTCAGCCATCTCAGCCGAAGGCCACAGATGGTCGTCCTGGCCGGAGATCATGAGGATGGGCCCCTGGGTCTTTTCGACTTCGATGGCGGCGCGGGCCATCACCTCGGGAAGCCGCCGCCCGCCGGGAATCACATACGCCAGGGCACGGCCGGTCCAGGTCCAGGCGGGCCCGCCGCTGTTGCGGCAGCAGGCTGCGACACGCACACTGGAGGGAACGTATGCCACCACCGCGGAGATCCGGGGGAACATCGAGCCCAGTTGCAGCGCCAGCTCGCCGCCGCGCGAGGTTCCCATGACGGCGAAGCGGTCGCCGGAGATTTCGGGACGTTGCGACATCCAGTTGAGCGCCCGCTGGAAGTATTCCAGGGGGATCGACTCCAGTTGCGGGGGCAGATCCTGGTAGCGGAAGTAGGCCAGCGCCAGCACGGCGTATCCGTGGGAGGCCAGCCACGCAGCCGGACGGATGGGCAAGCCGCCATTCGATCCGCCGACCACCAGCACCCCGCGATGGCGCTCGCTGCCGGGAGGCGCCAGGAAGACGCCGCGCAGCCCGTCGTCACTCACCGGGAAACGCCGCGCGCCATCGGCCAGCGTTACCTGTTCCAGTTGCGCGCTCGCAACCGGCTGGCCCTTCCGCAGCAACTGGAACTCGATGGGTTGCGGGCCGAGGTCGCGAATGGCCGTGTAAGTCTGCACGCTCTTCGAGACCGGCAGCATGGACCAGATCAGCCCCATGGCCGACACCTCTTTATAGGAACCGGTTACGGGAGCCTGCTGGGATGCGTCGACTGTTCCGCCGGCGCCGGCCACGAACTCGGCCTGGGCCGCCCAGCGCGCGCCCGCGCCATCGGTGAGCGAGGCGCGGATGACGACGTGTTCGTTGGGCTCGAGGCCGCCGCCGCGGATGGCGGCCGATTCGTCGGCCATCACGCGCGCCGGCGAAACCTCCAGAGTTTGCGCCGCCAGACCGTATACAAAAGTAAACAAACCGCATGCCAGCAGTAGGTTGGGTCTCATGTTCGGGCCACCACAGCCTTACACAGATATTACACAAAGCGGCCGGCCATGGCGGCTATAATAGTTTCAGCACTCAATCTCGCTTATATGGAAACCCATCCAAAAGGAGTGAACGCTCGAGTACTGCTCACTTCCGTCTTTGGCCCTTATGCCCAGGACGATGAATTCGGGAGCCGCAAAATCAACCCGATGGAGCTGTACCACAACCAGGTGACGCGCGAACAAGGGCCGTTTTCGCTGCGCATGTTCCACCGTTCGTGGGGCATTCTGATGATCCAGCAGAATATCTCCGCGCCTACCACGGTGTTGGATTTCCCCACACAAGCTGCTTTCGCAGCCGAACTGGCGGCCAACGAGTACGATATCGTGGGCATTTCCTCGATCATCGTCAACGTCGGCAAAGTGCGGGAAATGTGCAAAATGGTCCGGCGCCTGGCTCCCAAAGCCACCATCGTGATTGGCGGACACGTAGCGGCCATTCCGGGCATCGAGACCATAGTGGATGCGGATCAGATTGTGCGCGGCGACGGCATCTCCTGGATGCGGCGCTTCCTGAGGGAAGATCCGACGGCGCCGGTCAAGCATCCGCAGATCGTTTCCGGGTTTGGTGGAAAGACCATGGGAATGCCCCTGCCGCAAAATAAGGGAAACACGGCTGCCACCATCATTCCATCGGTGGGATGCCCCATGGGCTGCAACTTCTGCACCACGTCGGCCTTTTTTGGCGGCAAGGGAAAGTATCTGAACTTCTACGACACCGGGGCGGAGCTCTTCGCCGTGATGGCGGAGATGGAAACCAAGTTGAACGTCAGATCGTTCTTCATGATGGATGAGAACTTCCTGCTGCACAAGCGGCGGGCCATGGAACTGCTCACCCACATGAAGGCCGGCAACAAGGCCTGGTCGCTCTACGTCTTCTCTTCGGCCAATGCCATCAGCCAGTATTCCATGCGGGAACTGGTGGAACTGGGCGTCTCGTGGGTCTGGATGGGCCTTGAATCGCCGCACTCCGCCTACACCAAACTGAAGGGCGCCGACACCCTGTCGCTCACGCGCGAGCTGCGCCGGCACGGCATTAAGCTGCTGGGCTCGACGATCATAGGCCTGGAACACCATACCCCGGAAAATATCCACGAAGAGATTGAGCACGCGGTCGAGCACGACACGGATTTTCATCAGTTCATGCTCTATACGCCGGTGCCTGGCACGCCGCTGTTTGCGGAGATGACGGAACAGGGGCGCATGCTCGAGGGCGTCAACCTGGCCGACATCCACGGGCAGCACGCGTTCAACTTCCGGCACGCGGCGATCTCTCGCGAAGACTCCAAGAAGTTTCTGGACGAAGCTTTCCGCCGCGATTTCGAGCGCAACGGTCCCAGCATCTATCGCATCTGCCGCACCACTCTGAACGGCTGGCTGCGCTATAAGAACGACCCGGATCTGCGCGTGCGCGCCCGCTTCGCCTGGGAATCGCGATCGCTCAAGGATGGTTATGCGGCTGCGCTGTGGGCCATGGAGAAACACCTGCGCGCGACCAATCCCGCGATCAGCGAAAAGATTCGCGCGCTTCGCAAGGAAGTGGGCCGGGAGTTTGGCCTGTGGAGCCGCGTGGCCACTCTCGTGGTGGGCCCGCTGCTTTTATGGTCGGCGCGCCGCGAAGCCCGGCGTCTGGCGCAAGGCCAAACCTACGAGCCGCAGACCATTGTGGAACGCCGCAACTGGGCGCCGCCCGCGCTCGTGCCCTCGGACGAAGGCGCGGGCAGCCTTACTGTCCTGCCAGAAACTTCTGGTAGTTGATGCCGTTCCGGATTTCGACCGTGCGCGTGACCTGCTTGCCGTCTTTCCATTCCACCGTGATGCTGTAAGTGCCGGGCGCCAGGTTGATCTGGGCGGGTGTGGCCTGCGGGTAGAGCTTGCCGTTCACCAGCACAGTGGCGCCTGCCGGCTGGCTCGTGAGCATCAGGGTTCCCTGCACGGCGCGCAGCACCACCGCGGGTAGCTCCACGGGGATTGAACCCACTTCCACATCGCGGCTCTCGACATCGAATCCCTGCTTGGCGATTCCGATGGTGTGTCGGCCGGGCGCGGCTTCCATGGAACAAGGCGTGGTGCAAGCCGTATCGGGCTGGCGGTCGAGCGTGGCGATGGCTCCTCCCGGGCTGCTGATCACCATGATCTCTTGCGGCGGCGCCGGGCGAACCGGCGGAACGCGGCGCACGGGCGGCGCAGCGTGAGTGTCCTTCTTCGGCGCCGGCGGGGCGACGGGCTCTTCCTTGGGAGGCGTGACATCCTTGGGCGGCGGCACCTCGGCGGCCGACAAGGGGCTGGGTTTCGCATCCGTGGTGGCCGTGGCAGTGGTGCTGGAAGCCGAAGCCGCGGCCGGCGCCGGCGCCGTCGTCTCGGGTTGCGGCGGCTGTTGCTGCGGTAGTGGCTGAGACTCGGCCTGCTTGGGCGTGGCCGTGTGGCTGAGAAGCCACGGCTTGGTTTCCCATCCGACAATCGCCAGCAAGCCGGCGGCCACCAGCGTCGCCATCAGAAACGGCAGAAAACCCGATTTCCTGCGCGTTTCACTGGTGGTGCTGCTGGATTCCTGGCGCGCGGCGCGCCGCGGCGGCGGCAGGGCCACGGCGCTCATTCCCTGCCCCGGCCCCACCGTGGTTGCGTTGAGACTGCCTCCGCGCGCCATGGCATGCCAATCCTTGCTCGAAGCGCAGGCAGCCTCCAGCGCTTCCGCAAATTCCTGGCACGTGCGGTAGCGCGCATCCGGCTTCTTGGCAAGCCCCTTGCGCAGAACGCCGTCGATGGACGCGCTGAGGCTGGCGTTGATGCGGCGCGGCGCGGGCGGCTCTTCCGCCACAATCTTATAGACCACCGTGGTCAGGTGCTCGCCCGTATAAGGCTTTTCGCCGGTCAGGACTTCGTAGGCAATCACCGCCAGGGAGAACTGGTCCGAGCGGCCGTCCACGGTTTGCCCCTGCACCTGCTCGGGCGACATGTAATGCGGCGTGCCGACGATCGAACCGGTCATCGTGAACTGCTCGGAGGCGGTGATCTTGGCGATGCCGAAATCCGTGATTTTGGCCGTGCCGTCCGCGGCGATCATGATGTTGGCCGGTTTGATGTCGCGGTGCACGATGCCCTTGCCGTGCGCGTAATCCAGGGCCACGGCGGTCTGCCCGAAGATGCTGAACATGCGCTCCGGCGCAAGCGCCCCAGGCCCGGAGAGAAGCTGGTCTAACGTCGGGCCATCGACATATTCCATGGCGATATAAGCCAGATCGTCCTGCTGCTCGACGTCGTAGATGGTGACGATGCCGGGATGCGACAGAATCCCGGCCGAGCGCGCCTCGCGGAAGAGGCGCTCGCGCATGCGCTCCTGATCCTCGGCCTTGGGGACGGCCCCCAGATTGATGGTCTTGATGGCGACCGGGCGGCCGATATTGGGATCGATGGCATGGTAGACCACACCCATGGCGCCGCGTCCCAGTTCCCGTACGATTTTGTACCGTCCGATACGGTCCATTCAGTTTAGGAATAGCACACTGCAAAACCGGGACTGCAACCAATTCCCGCCGTTGGAATTGGTGGCTGTCCCGGCTTTGCCCCTGGGCAGCGGCTCCGCTTTGCCCACGCCGAAGCTCCCCCGAAACCTGATAAGCTTTTTGTACGTCCCATGAGCATGTCCAAAGGCTGTCTTCGCCGCGCATTCAGTTGCGCCTTTTTCTTCTTTGTTTTGTGCGTTTACCCGGGGTTCGGGCAGCCGGCGCCGCAGGCAGCGCGTAAGCGCCAGGTGAAGATCACCGCGCCGCGATTTGTTCCCAACCGCTATATCGTTTTTCTGCAGGACCCGCCGGTCTCCGCGCGCTACGCCGGGCGTGATCGAATGGCGACTTCGGAAGCGCTTGCGTACCAGAGCCAGATCGTGTCGCGCCAGCAGTCTCTAATGACCGAGCTGGCCAGCCGGAATATCCGCGTGACAGGCTCGGTGAATACGCTGTTGAACGCGGTTTTCGTGGCCACCACCCCGGACCGCTTGGCGGAGATCCGGGCGCTTTCAGGGGTCATCGGCGTGATGCCGGAACGCGCCATGAAGAAGGCTCTGAACAAAGCCACGGCGCTCGCCAACGCGCCGGCTGCGTGGAACCTGGTGGGCGGCCAGTCGAATGCCGGTGCCGGAATGAAGATCGCAATTTTGGACACCGGAATCGACCAGACGCACCCGGCTTTTCAGGATTCCACTCTGCCCAAGCTGACCGGCTTCCCGAAGTGCAATGTGCAGAGCGACTGCACCAACTTCACCAACAACAAGGTGATTGTGGCGCGCAGCTACGTGCCGCAGATCGCGGCGCAGAGCCTGACCGCCGCGCCCAATCCGGCAACGTCTTCGCCCGACGATTACTCGGCGCGCGATCGCGATGGCCACGGCACGGCGGTGGCCTCCACCGCAGCGGCCTGGCAGAATAGCGGCGGGGCGATTGCCTTCAGCGGCATGGCCCCCAAAGCGTATCTGGGCAACTACAAAATTTATGGCACCGACGGCGTCAACGACTATCCGCCGGAAAGCGTGTGGATCCAGGCGATTGAAGATGCGCTGAAGGACGGGATGGACGTCGCCAACCTCTCGTCGGGCGGCCCGGCGTACACCGGCGCGCTGGATACCACCGCCTGCGGCAATCCCGCCGGCGTGCCTTGCGATCCGCTGGCATCGGCATTCGACGCGGCATCCAAAGCGGGTCTGGTGATTACCGTGTCGGCGGGCAACGCGGGAGATGATTTCTACTACTCCTTCGGGGTCTATCCGTATTACTCTTCGATTGAGTCGCCGTCAACCGCGCCTTCGGTGATCAGTGTCGGCGCGACACTGAACGAACATGCGCTGGGCGCCCTTGTGAGCGTGCTGGCGTCCAATGCGCCGGCAAGCTTACAGACCATTTCGGCGCAGCGCAGCGATGGCTGCTTTGGCTGGGACCCGCAGACGGCAGACTGCACCCTCGGCCCAGTCAGCGTTTCGCCCTCGCTCAGCGCGCCGTTGGTGGATGTAACCAAGCTGGACCCCACCGGTCTGGCTTGCTCGGCCCTGCCTGCCAGTTCGCTCAATGGAAAGTTCGCGTTGATCCAGCGCGGCACCTGCAGCTTCGACATCAAGAGCGTCAACGCGACCAACGCCGGCGCCGCGGGAGTGATTTTGTACATGGCTGATTCGAGCGCAGCCTTCGCACCGGAAATCCTGGACGTCACCAATGTCTTCGTGCCGGTGGTGATGATTTCCCTTTCGGATGGACAGGCGCTGAAGTCCTACATCGACGCCAACCCGAACGCTCCCGTCCGGATCGATACCGCCGGAATGGAGCAGAGCGTAAGCTCCGTTTCCTCCGCTTCCGCCAACCAGTTGGTCAGTTGGTCCTCGCTTGGCCCAACCCCGGACGGAATGATCAAGCCCGATCTGGTGGCGACGGGCGGCTTTGATTACTCCCTTGGGCAGATTGACCCGAACAGTCCATACTCCCCGTCGTATAACGGCATGTACCTCGCCACACAAAGTTACGACCAGAGCAGCGGGCTGTACAGTGCTACGGGTTACATCGGCGCCGATGGGACCAGCTTTTCGTCGCCGTTGGTAGCGGGTGCGGCGGCACTGGTCAAACAGGCGCATCCTGCGTGGACGCCGGCCCAAATCAAGTCGGCGTTGCTGAATTACGCGGCGCAGGACGTGACTACGGACGACTTCACCGACCCGGTGGACGTGCAGTGGATCGGAGCGGGCAGGCTGGATGCCAACGCCGCCGTGAGCGCCACGGTAACCGCCGTGCCGTCCACACTCTCGTTCGGCTTCCTGAAATCGGGCGTGGCGCTGCCCAGTCCCATTCCCGTGACCGTGACCAACGCCGGCTCCACTTCGGTCACCTTGGCGGCTGCCGTGGTGGTCGGTGTCGCCGGTGCGACGGTATCGGTGAGCCCATCGAGCATAACGCTGGCGGCCGGCGCAACCTCTACGTTGACTGTGACGTTATCCGGCGCCGTCCCGGCAGCCGGCGAATACAATGGCGCCGTCACCCTCAAGAGCTCGACCGTCAGCATGCGGATTCCCTACATGTTCATTGTGGGGGATGGAGTCCCGCTGAACGTGCTTCCACTGTACGGCTGCTGCTATGGCGCTGTGGGGACGGACCTCGGCGCGAATCCCATCCAGATTACCGACCAGTACGGCGTGCCGGTGGCAGGCGCTTCCGTGAGCTGGACGGTTAGCCCCGCCGGCGCCGTCACGCTGAAGAGCGTTACGGGAGTGCCGGGCACCACGACGAACACCGCGGAACCCTTCCCGCCGCTCGCCTGTTCGCCGGCTTCGAGTACCAGAGCGCTCGCTTGCCCGACCAACAATTACGGCATCTCGTGGGTTGAGGTAGTGGGCGGACCCTCCGCTACCACCACGGCGACCATCACGGCATCGTCGCCCCCGGACACAGGCGTCAACGTCATACTGTTCGGCGTCGACCTGATACCGGTACCGTCTATTCTGGCCGGCGGCGTCGCCAACGCCGGCAGCTATCAGAGCACGCTGGCGCCGGGCTCGTACGCTTCGATCTTCGGCGCAAATCTGATGGACCCGAACTACATAATCAACACTGCCGCGGGTGGCGATGCGTCGTTCTTTTCGCGGATGCCGCTGTCGCTGGATGATGTATCGGTGAGCTTCGACGCGCCCGCCACCGGCAGCCTGCCGGCCATCAGCGAGCCGGGATATGTGTACTTCGTCAGCCCGGGCCAGGTGAACGTGTTTGTGCCGTGGGAGTTGGAGAATTACGCGTCCGCGCAGGTCAAAGTGACCTTTGTGGAATCCATGTACAGCAACCTGGTGAGCGTGGCGCTCAACAACTACACGCCGGCGTTTCTGATGAACAGCGGCACAGTGGCCGACGCCGTGGACAACTCGACCGGCGCCATCATCACCACCAGCAACCCGGCTACCGCGGGAGAATACCTCCAGCTCTACTGTAACGGGCTCGGCCCGGTAGCCAACCAGCCGGCCAGCGGCGACCCGGCGTCCTTGACGGTGCTCTCTCAGACCACCACTCCGGCGACGGTTACCATCGGTGGAAAGCCGGTTACGCCCCTGTTTGCGGGCCTGGCGCCTGGCTCTGTCGGAGAGTACGAGGTGGTCATTCAGGTGCCTTCGGGGCTCACTTCGGGGAATCAGCCCATCACCGTTTCGGTGGGCGGGGTAACTTCGCCGGCGTCGGTCGCGGGCTTGCCGGTCTATCTGCCGATCAAGTAGCACTGGGCAAGGGCGCCCCTTGTATTACACCAACTCAGTTTCTTCGTTCGCTGCGAAGATTTCGTTGCACGTACTCGTGCGCCCAATACTGAACATCTGAACAAATTGTGGGGCAGCCAATCCTGGCTGCCGCCGGCTTTCAGCCGGCGCTTGCCGGGTGCGAGAGATCTCTTTAAGCCCGAAGAAGCCGTCTGAAGGCCGCTGCGGGCAAAATTGCCCGCCCGCGATTTGTACAGAATCCTGAAATGGGAAAACTAAGTGGCATTGCGCATTCGCGCATGCCGCGCCGGCTCATGTCGACGCCTGGCCGCGGCTATGCTGCTCCGGGGCAGGCGCTTTTGCCTGCCAACTTCTGACGCCGCGTTAGAATGAGGACATATTCTTATGCGTCTTCTTACCACGGGCTTGCAACACTCCTGCAAGATAGCCTTTCTCGCGGCGTTGACCTGCCTGAGCGCCATGGCGGCCGACCGCATCGTCGATCGCGTCGACCCCAGCCGCACGGCGACGGTGAAAGGGCAGATTCACCCGCTGGCCCAACCGCAATTCGACCGGGGAGCGGCGGATCCCGCCATGGAAGTGAGTTATGCCACGGTGCTGCTCAAGCCGGCCGGCGGTCTGGAGGAATTCCTGGCGGAGCAGCAAACGGCATCCTCGGCGAATTACCACCGGTGGCTGACTCCGGAGGAATTCGGCGCGCGTTTCGGATTGAGCGACAGCGACACGGGCAAGCTGGTGGAATGGCTGCGCTCGCAAGGCCTCCAAGTGCACGATGTAGCGCGCGGGCGGCACTGGATTACGTTCAGCGGCACGGCCGAGACAGTGGGGCGCGCCCTGCACACCCAGTTCCGGCAATATGTTGTGAAAAATGAAAAGCACTTCGCCAACGCGACCGATCCTTCGGTGCCGGCGGCTCTCGCGGACGTAATCGCGGGCTTCGCGGGACTCAACGATTTCCATCCCCATCCGACTTACGTCAAGGGGCCGGCGCTGACCGGTGCGGCGCCGGATTACACCAGCAGCAGCGGCAGCCATTATCTGGCTCCGGACGACATCGCGGCCATTTACGCCATCGCGCCGCTATACGGCGCGAGCGTGCCCATCGACGGCACCGGCCAGAAGATCGCGGTCATGGGGCAGACGGCGATTAATCTTCCGGACATCGCGACTTTTCGCACACGGTTCGGCCTTTCGGCGAATGTGCCGCTGATCAGGCTCTATGGCAACGACCCGGGGATTAGCAGCACCGACTTGCCGGAGGCGGACATCGATATCGAGTGGTCCGGCGCCGTGGCCCGCAACGCCACCATCATTTACGTCTACTCGAGCAACGTGTTTACGTCGGCGCAATACGCTATCGACCAGAACCTTGCGCCGGTGATGACGTACAGTTACGGCAGTTGCGAATCGGAGCTTTCGCCGGCATACCGGGCAGTGGCGCAGCAGGCCAACGCGCAGGGCATCACCTGGATGGCGTCGTCGGGGGACCAGGGAGCGGCCACGTGCGATCTCGAAAACGTGATTCCGCAGGCTTCGAAAGGGGCCACGGTAACTTTTCCGGCGGACCTTCCGGAAATCACCGGGGTGGGCGGAACGACCTTCAACGAAGGTTCGGGGACTTACTGGGCGGCCAGCAACAACGGCAAGACGCTCGCCTCCGCGCTTTCCTACATTCCGGAAATGGCCTGGAACGATTCGCTGGCCGATAACGGCATGGTGGCTACCGGCGGCGGCGCGAGCCTGATGTATACCAAGCCTTCCTGGCAGACCGGGCCGGAGGTTCCCGCCGACAATGCGCGCGACATTCCGGACGTATCGCTGGCTTCTTCGGCCAACCACGACGGCTATCAGGTGGTGACCAGCGGCGCCGTCTACATCTACGGCGGCACGTCCGTGGCCGCGCCCGAATTTGCCGGCGTGGTGGCGCTGCTCAACCAATACCTGATGTCGACCGGAGTGATCGCGCAGGCGGGACTCGGCAACATCAATCCGCAGTTGTACCGCCTGGCGCAAGCCACCACGGACGTTTTTCATGACATCACCGTGGGCGACAACAAAGTGCCGTGCCTGCAGGGCAGCCCGCAATGCGTGAATGGGTTGCTGGGAGATGGCTCCGGTACCGGATACAATCTGGCGACGGGGCTGGGCTCGATCGACGCGAACAACCTGGTGACCGAATGGAACAACGGCACGGCCAGCACCACAAGCCTGACAGCCAGCCCGATGCTGGCCGATCTGGACAGCACAGTGACTCTGACGGCCACGGTGTCGGGTGGAGGCAAGCTGGCGCCCACGGGCACGGTCACGTTTATCGAGGATCAGGTGGCCATCGGCAGTGCGGCGCTGACGGCCGGCGGCTCCATCTCGACGGCGACGCTCTCGATTCCGGAAGTGGTCCTGGCCGGAGACACCGGGGTAGTGGTCGCCATGTATGCGGGCGATGGCGTGTACGATGGCTCGTCGGGCACGGTGACGGTGCAGGTGAACGTGCCGGCCACCGGATCGCTGGTGGTGCCGATCGTTGCGCCGAACCCGGTGTATCAGAAATCGCCCACGTCGTGGCCGTTCGTGGTGACGCTGCGGAATCTAAGCGGCGTGGCGACCACGCTGACGGGCTTTACGGTGAACGGAACGGATTACAGCACGTCGATCAAAGCGTTTTTCGGCGCGACTACGATACGGGGTAATAGCACGATTGCGGCGTCGCTCACGGATAATCCGCAGTCGGTGCCGTTTAACGAGACCATGGTATTCAGCGGCGCCGATTCCAGCGGCCAGACATGGAGCCGGCAGATCACGGTGCTATTCCTGGGTCCTCCGACGGGGCAGGTGTTCTACCCTTCCATCGCGGTTTCGTCCACTCCCACCAATGTGGAGCAGAACACGCAAGCCGCCGGGTCGTGCCAATGGTCGGTGCAACTGGTGGTGAATGAGCAGGCTGGTTTTCCGATGCAGCTCACGAAGCTTACGGCGGGGACTTCGGATCTGAGCGCCCAGATTCAACAGGTTTTCGGGACCACGCGCCTGGCTGCGTGGGGTGCGCTGCGCGGGACGGTGTGCTGGGCCAGCGGCACGGCGCCGGCAAGCGAAACGCTGACCGTCACGGCATTGAGTTTGGAAACCGGTATACCGGTGACGGCCTCAGCGACGGCCACGCTGGCGGCGGCGGCCGCGAGTCCAGCGGCGTTCACGATTTCGCCGGCCACTGTCACCATGCAGGTGGCCGATGCGCAGCACAGCGCTTCGGCAAGCCTGTCGCTGACCTTCAGCAGCGGATCGGCGCAATGGTCCGCGGCAGTGACACCGAACTCCAAAACTACAAACTGGCTGAGCCTTCTGCAGGCTTCCGGCACGGGAGCCGCGCAGTTGAAGCTCGCGGCGAGCGGGGCTGGCCTCTCGCCGGGCGTGTATTCGGCATCCGTTTCCATTCAATCGACCGGCGTAATCCCGCAATACATCGTGGTGCCGGTGACGTTTGTGGTTGCGCCGGCATCGGCCACGCAAATCGGAGGAGTGGCCAACAACGCGTCGTTTGCGACGGTCTTCGCTCCGGGGATGCAGGCCGCGGTGTTCGGCACGGAGCTGGCGCCCCAGACGCTCATCGCATCGCGCCTGCCGCTGCCGCTTTCGCAATTGGGCGTGACGGCCACGGTGAACGGAAACAACGCGCCCTTCTACTATGTTTCACCCGGCCAACTGGACATCCAGATCCCGTATGAAACCGGATCCGGACCGGCGGTGCTGGCAGTCAACAACAACGGGCAGATTGCCTGGTTCCCGTTGCAGATCTCGACGGTCGCTCCGCAGCTCTACGGCGTGTGGGATGCTCTGGGACGGCCTGCCACAACCGCGCAGCAGGGGCAAGTGCTGCTGGCGTTCACTACGGGAGAAGGCGACTTGAGTCCGACGTTGGCCACGGGAGCGACGCCGGCATCCGGCACGGCCATTCCGAAACTGCCGTCGCCCCGGCAACCAGTCGCGCTCACGGTGGGCGGTGTCCCCTCCACCCCGCTGTTATTCGCGGGCGTGCCTACCGGCTTGGCGGGCGTCATGCAGATCAATTTCACCGTGCCGGCGAACGCCCCGCTGGGACCGCAGCCGGTCGTGGTCACGGTGGGCGGTATACCCACCAATACGGTGACGCTGAACATTACGGCGGCCAGCACGCAATAGCGTTAGCTCGTGAGAGCGAAACATCGTAGCCCATGGCGTGAGCCATGGGAAGAGCACGGATGAACCCAGCCCCGGTACGGGGCGAAAGAGCGGCCGCCAGCCGGCACGCAGCAGTTTCCGGCCTTTTGGTTGATGTGTTAACATGCAATTGGGCCAACCCGGACGCGGCGGAAGCTCGTCCTTTCCTTTAAGTGAACCAACATTACTAAATGAATTTACGCTCTCTCTTTAGCTTATTTTCGTCCGACCTTGCCATCGACCTCGGCACGGCCAACACGCTGGTGTATGCCAAGGGCAAGGGGATTGTCGTCAACGAACCGTCCATCGTCGCCATCAATAAAAACACCGGCGAGGTCGAAGCCGTCGGCAAGGAAGCCAAGGAAATGCTGGGGCGCACGCCCGGCAACATCGTGGCCATCAAGCCCATGAAGGACGGCGTCATCGCCGATTTCAAAGTCACCGAGCGCATGCTGAATTACTTCATTCACAAAGCGCACGGGCGCAAGATGCTGGTGCACCCGCGCATTGTGATTGGGGTTCCGAGCGAGATTACGCAGGTGGAAAAGCGCGCGGTGATGGATTCCGCCTATCGCGCCAAGGCCAGCGAAGTACACTTGGTGGAACAGGCCATGGTGGCGGCCATCGGCGCGGGTCTGCCCATTACGGAGCCTTCCGGCAACATGGTGGTGGATATCGGCGGCGGCACCACCGATGTCGCCGTGATCTCGCTTTCGGGAATCGTCTATTCGCGTTCGGTGCGGGTAGCCGGCAACGAAATGGATGAGGCCATCACCCAGTATCTGAAGCGCAAATACAACCTGCTGATCGGCGAACGCTCGGCCGAGGCCATCAAGATAGAGATCGGCTCGGCGTATCCGCTGGACAAGCCGATCACCGCGGAAATCAAGGGGCGCAACCTGATCGAGGGCGTGCCGCGCACCGTCACGGTGAACGACAGCGAAATCCGCGAGGCGCTCTCGGAGTGCGTGGCCACCATTATCAACGCGATCCGCGTGGCGCTGGAGCGCACGCCGCCCGAGCTGAGCGCCGATATCAGCGATCGCGGCATCGTGCTGACCGGCGGCGGCGCCTTATTGAAGAACCTGGACAAGCGCATCCGCGAAGAGACCGGGTTGCCGGTTTCCATCGCCGACGATCCGCTGGCGTCGGTGGTGCTGGGCACCGGCCGCATGCTCAGCGATTTCCGGCTGCTGCGCAAGATTTCGATAGACTAAGGGCAAAGGGCGGCCCGGGTCATGGAATCCTTTCTCAACCGGTACCGGAACATCACCGTCTTGCTGCTGACGATTCTGGCGCAACTGGTATTGCTTTCGCTGCAGGTGAAAAACGACCAGGACGTCCGCTTCATCCGCCTGTGGACGGTCACCGCGGTTTCGCCGCTGGCCAAGCTGGTGGACGCGCTGCGCGGCGGCAGCATCGGTTTCGTGCGCGACTATATCCGGCTGCATGATTCCGACGCCGACAATCGCCAACTGCGGCAGGAAGTGGACCGGCAAAAGCTGGAAATCGTTTTTCTGAAGAACCAGCTCAACACCGCGGATCGGGCTAAGGCGCTGGAGTTGTTCCAGGCGAAAATTCCCTCCAAAACGCTTCCTTCGAGCGTCATCATGATGGGCCTCGGAACCAACTCGATGGTTTTTGTGGACCAAGGTTCAGTGTCCGGCGTGATGCGGGGGATGGGCGTGCTGACGCCCGATGGAATCCTGGGCAAAGTGACCGCGGCCTATCTGACGTCGTCGCAAGTGCTGCTGGTGACCGATCCGGAGTTCGCGGCGGGCGTGGTATCCGGCAAGAACCACGCGCGCGGCACGCTCAAGGGATACGACGGGCACCTTTGCAAGGTGGACTACGTGGCGTTCGCAGATAAAGTAGAGCCGGGCGACTGGTTCTATACCTCGGGCGACGACCGGATGTTCCCCAGCGGCTTTCCAGTGGGGGTCGTCAAATCCGTGCAGCCGGGGCAGCCGTTCAAGGAAATCGTGCTGGAGCCGAGCGGCTTGGCGCGCGGGCTGGAGGATGTGCTGATCGTGCTGGACGCCGTGCATCAGGAGATTCCCGACACGCCGCCGGGGAGCCAGCCCGTATATGTCGCACCGCCGCCGCCCGCCACGGGCGACGCGGAAGTTGCGATACCCGCGGCGCAAGGCGCGGCGGCCGGCACCGAAGCCGATCGGTTGAAGGCCGCATACAAGGCCTCCGGAGACGCGCAGGGGCACACTTTCGGAGACGATGCGCCGCATTCCAAGCCGCCGGACTTCACCAAACTGCCGGGAGCGGGCACGGGGCCCGCGGCGAAAGCGCCCGCGCCGGCCAATCCCGCGCCGCCCACCAAGGACACGGCGCCGCAGCAAAAACGGCCCGGAGGCGGCCAGTGAATTATTCGGGCGAGCGGATTCTGCTTAACAGCGAGCGGGAAAGCCGGGTGTCGCGTTTTCGATTCTGGGTCATGCTGGTAGTCCCTCTGGCCGCCCTGCTGTTCCAGATTTACGTTCCGCTGTTCTTCCGCTTCCTGAGCTTCCTGGACCTGCCGCTGCTGGTGGTGATTTACCTGGCAGTGATGCGGCGCAATCCCGTGAGCGGGTTGCTGATGGGAGCGGCGGTGGGGCTGGCGCAGGATTCGCTCTCCAAGAACCCGCTGGGGATGTACGGGATCGTGAACACGCTGGTGGGTTATTTCGCGGCGTCGATCGGCATGAAGCTGGACGTCGACAACCTGACGATGCGTCTCCTGCTGGCGTATTTCTTCTACATCCTTCACCAGTTCCTTTACTGGATTATGGAACGGGCGTTGTTGCGCCACCTGCCGCCGTTCGACTGGCAGCACTGGCTGGTTCTGGGAATCTTGAACGCGCTGGTGGGCGCGGCCCTGTTTCATTTCCTCGACAAGCTCCGCGTGACAGCGTAAGGGCGGAAGAGGGCCGAGAAATTAGAAACGGGAATTTTAACGCGGAGGCGCGGAGGCGCTGAGAAAGACAAAGAGAAAAGGCGAAGCAGAGAATGCGAGAATCGGTCAAGGTGATGAAATCCTCGCGGCAACAACTCAGTTCGGCTAACAGCTCTCAGTCTTTCTTCTTCTCCGCTCCTCCGCGCCTCCGCGTTGAACTCTTCCTCTCCGCCCTAAACTAAGATCGCGTCTTCAGTTCGGCTAACAGCTCTCGGTCTTTCTCGTTCTCCGCTCCTCCGCGTCTCCGCGTTGAACTCTTCCTCTCTGCCCTAAACTAAGATCGCTTTGTCGCCCTCAGTCTTTCTTCTTCTCCGCTCCTCCGCGTCTCCGCGTTGAACTCCTCCTCTCCGCCCTAAACTAAGATCGCGTTTTTCTGCATCCTGCTAGAATGAATCAGGAGCGCTTTTCCAGCGCATTGTTGTGACCCTTCCGCCAGCCGATCCAAATTCCGAACATCCGTCATCCGAGCAGCCGTACCTGCACGACGACACGCGCTTTGCGGCGCCCAAGATCGCCATTTTCCAATACGCCACGGTGATCCTGTTTCTGTTCCTGATTTCGGGTTTCTGGAGACTGCAGGTCGCCAACCCGGATTACTACAAGGAGCGGGCGGAACAAAACCGCATCAGGTCCATGCCCATTCTGGCGCCGCGCGGCCGTATTCTGGACCGCGACGGGCGCGTGATTGTCGACAATCATGCGTCGTTCACGCTGATCCTGACGCGGGAGAATCTCAAGGAAGAACATCTGCAGCCGATTGCCGAGGGTCTGGATCTGGACCTGGGCGACCTGCAGGAGATCGTGCGGCGCTACCGCTCCAGGCCCAAGTACGAATTCATTCGTTTGAAGAATGAGATGACGCCGGCCGATCTGGCCTTCGTGGATTCGCATCGCGATTTTTTCCCGGAGCTCGAGATCACCGAGGCGCAGCATCGCATGTATCCGAAAAACGGCATGATGGCGCACGTGCTCGGCTACACCGGCGGCATCAGTCCGTCCGAACTCGACACTGCGGAATTCGCCAGGTACAAACCCGGCGACGTGATCGGCAAGTTCGGCGTGGAACGGCAGTATAACGATACGCTGATGGGCATCGACGGGCAGCGTCAGGTGGAATTGGACGTCTATGGCCGGCCCCCCCGCTCCGCCGACGGGGAAAAGCATGTCGATGTCACGCTGAAGCCCTCCATACCCGGAAAAGATCTGCAACTCACCATCGACCTGGACTTGCAGGCGGTGGCGGAACTGGCGATGGATGGCAAGAACGGCGCCGTGGTGGCGATGGATCCGCGTAACGGCGAAGTGCTGGCGATGGTGAGCCGGCCCACTTTCGATCCCAACAAGTTCGCCGCGCACATCAACGCCAGGGATTTGAAGGAATTGAACGATAATCCCGACAAACCGTTCTTCAATCGCGCGATTCAGGCGGCCCAGGCGCCCGGTTCCACCTTCAAGCCAATCATGGCGCTGGCGGCCCTGGAAACGGGGACGATCGACGAGAATTTCACGGTGCACTGTCCGGGCGGAGCGAACTTCTATGGGCGCTACTACCGGTGCCACTTGAAGACCGGCCACGGAGCGGTTGCGTTGCACAAGGGCATCGTGCAATCGTGCGATACCTATTTCTATACGGTCGGCAACAAGATGGGAATCGACGACATCGCGCAGTATGCCGACATGGTGGGTTACGGGCACGCCACGGGAATCGATCTGCCGCACGAAGCGCAAGGCGTGGTGCCGTCGCCCGAGTGGGCCATCCACACGCAAGGGCGCAAGTGGTATGCCGGGGACACCATTTCGGTGTCGATCGGCCAGGGCGCGCTCACCGTGACGCCGCTTCAAATGGCGCGCGGCATCGCCGGCCTCGCCATGGGAGGCGTGTGGCACCGGCCGCGCGTGGTGAAGGAGCAGCCGGACAAGCCCACCGAATGGCCGCTCAATCCGCAGCATGTGAAGGACGTGGTGGACGGCATGTACGGCGTGGTGAATGAAGGCGGAACGGGCGGCCGCGCCTGGCTGCCCAATATCGAAGTCTGCGGCAAGACCGGAACCGCGCAGGTGGCCTCGGCGGAATACGTCAAAGCCAAGGGAGGCGGGCACGACTTGAAAGACAACGCCTGGTTCGTGGGCTTCGCGCCGCGGCAGGCGCCGGAAATTCTGGTGGTGGCGCTGTTTGAACATGGCGCGGAAGGCCCGCTGGCGGCGCCCATCGTGCGTGACGTGATGACGGCATACTTCGACAAGAAGATACGGATTGAGACTTTGCGGCAGGGGGCAGCGGCGGTAGCGGCCGGCGAAGCGGCCGTGCGCACGTTGGGTCTGCCCGGCCCAATCCGAGCCGCGACCGTAAGGGAGCGATTTTAATATGGTCCGGCATTTATCGGCTCGCGATATCGATTGGACGCTGCTGGTGATCGCGCTGCTGATCTGCGCGGTGGGAGTTCTGCAGATTTACAGCGTCACACGCGGGTCGGATTCACACAGCGCCTGGTGGAAGCAGATTCTTTACGTGGTGGGCGGCCTGGTGCTGATGTGGCTGGTTTTGCCATCGGATTACCACGCCATGCTGCACCACGTGCCGCTCATGTACCTGGTTTCGGTAGGGGCGCTTGCGGCAACATACCTCTTGGGCGAAGCCGCGTTCGGCTCCACGCGCTGGATCCCGCTGGGTTTCGGAGTTCACTTGCAGGTATCCGAATTCGTAAAGCTCGTGATAATCTTGTTGGTAGCCCGCTACCTGACGGATTTACGCACGGATGAACTGGAGTTTCGGGAGATGCTGAAACTGGCGGGCCTGGTGTTGATTCCCGCTGCCCTGGTTTTGAAGCAACCGGACCTGGGTACGGCGCTCACCTATATCGGGATTCTCATGGTGGGCGTGTTTCTGGCGGGATTGCATTGGAAGTACGTCCTCGTGATCGTGGCGGGGGCCGCCCTGATGGTCCCCATAGGGCTGCATTTCCTGAAGGATTATCAAAAGGCGCGGCTGGTGAGTTTCCGCGATCCGGAGCTGGACCCGCAGGGCGCCGGATACCAGGTGATCCAGTCGCAGACGGCCATCGGTTCGGGAGGCATGTTCGGCAAGGGAGTGACCAAAGGGACCCAGGCGCAGCTACACTTCCTGCCGGTGCCGTCCAAGGATTTTATCTTTTCGGCCTTTGCCGAAGAGCATGGATTTGTCGGTGTAGTATTGATGTTGGCTTTGTACTTCGTGATGATCATGCGCATTGTTCAGAATGCGCAGACGGCGCCCGAGCGGGCCGGGATGTACATCTGTATGGGGGTGGCCGCGCTGCTGCTCTCGCACATCCTGATCAACGTCGGGATGGTGGCCGGGTTGATGCCGGTGACCGGCATTCCGCTGCCATTCATGAGCGCCGGCGGTTCGAGTATCTGGACGAGTTTCTTGGCACTGGGGCTGGTCAACAACGTCCGCCTCAGAAGGTTTGTGAATTAGAAATTTATGGGGAGCCTGTAGGAGACCCTGGGGACGGTGGCGCGCAAGCGCTTCGCAAGGAAGCGAAGCAGGGAAGTGGTCCCGGCCAGGCGGTGTATGAGGCACGCTGCTCCACGCCCGGTTCGAGTGAGCTTGTAAGACCTTCCGATCCGTTCCGGCTCTTCTTGCCCCGCAGGGAGGCATTGGATGTCGAAGGAGTTGGTGATTTCCGCGAACCGCCACGAAACCCGTGTAGCGGTGATCGAGGAGGATCAGGTAGTTGAAGTTTACTACCAGCGGGAGAATGAATACTCGCTGGCGGGCAGCATCCACAAAGGCCGGGTGACGCGCGTATTGCCGGGCATGCAATCGGCTTTCGTCGATATCGGCCTGGATCGCGACGCATTCCTGTACGTCTCGGACTTTTTCGAAGACAACGACGAGTACGACAAGATCGTCACCAGCGTGGAGGAGAAAGTCCTCAAGCTGGACCGGACGCCGGGCTCCACTCCGGCGCCCGAGGCGCTAGCGCCGGCCGCCGCGGTGGAAGGCGCACCGGCGGATAGCGCGCCGGTTTCGATGGCCCCGCCGGCAGCGCCGGTGGCGGCTCCGATGGAGGAGCCGCGCCGTGACGATCGCGATAATCGCGGGCGCCGGGGACGGCGTCGCCGCGGCGGCCGGGGCCGCAGCGGTCTTCCTGATTCCAAATTCTATTCGCCGGGCCAGAGAGAGTCGCAGGAAAGCGTTCCGCCCGTGGTGATCCCCGAAGCGTTGCCGCAAGCCGACGCCGATTTCGAGCCGTCGCCGCTTGTCGAAGCGCCGCCGCTGCCGCAACCCGAGGACTTCCTGGTGTTGCCGGGCGAATCGCTGGCAAAATACACGGAGCCGGGCAGCGAACCGGAAGAGCGCGTCAGCCATCGCCATTTCGAGGCGCCCAGCGGCGAGGATGCCGGCCCCGACGCCAGCCTGGCGGAGCAGAATCTGGCGGAGGTTCGCGGACGCATCCGGGAGATTGAAGCGCGCGCCAAGGCCGCGCTGGAGTCTTACCGGTCCGAGCCGTCCCCGGTTGTCGAAGCGCCGCCGCAAACCGAATCCGCGCCCGAGCCGGTTGCTGAACAAGCCGCGATCGTGAGCGAGCGGAGTTCCCTGACGGTTCCCCAAGACGAGCCAATTGTCGAAGCAGTTGCCGATGCCCGGCCGGTTACTGAAATCTGGCCGGTTGCCGAAGCTGCGGCGGAAGAGACGGAGATCGCGGAGGGCGCTGCCGAAGGCGCATCGGAAGGTGAAGCCGAGTTCGAAGCCACCGGTGAAGAGACCGAGGCCGCCGAAGCGATTGTGGAAGAGGAAGGCCCCGAACCGGCCCGCATCCCCACCAGCCTGACCGCTGCGTTGCGTGAGCAAGGGCCCCGCTATCAGCATCGCGTTTCGCGCCGCACGCGGCGCAAGGGCCGCGATGGACGCGACACCCGGGAAGCACGCGGTCCAGTGGGCGATGCAGCCCGGCCGCCGGATACCCGCCCGGTGGAGCGGACCGCTCCCGCTCCGCGGGATCCCGTGGAACCGCGCACGGAAAGAAGCGCTTTGCCTTCCATCAGCGACCTGCTGAAGGAAGGACAGGAAATCATCGTGCAGATCGCCAAGGAGCCGTTGGGCACGAAGGGCGCGCGCATCACTTCGCACATCGCGCTGCCGGGCCGCTTCCTGGTCTACATGCCGACCGTGGATCACATCGGCGTATCGCGGAAGATCCCCAGCGACGAGGAACGCCTCCGCCTGAAGCGCATTCTGCAGAACAATCGCACCGGCATTTCCGGCGGATATATCGTCCGCACGGCGGGCGACGGCCGCACCGAAGAAGAGCTCCGCGCCGACATGATGTTCCTCTACAACCTCTGGCTGGACATGCGCCAGAAGGCCGAGCGCCGCCCGGCTCCGCTGCTGGTGCATCACGACCTCAACGTCGTGGAGCGCATTTTGCGCGATCAATTGACCTCCTCGTTCAAGAGCATCTGGGTGGACAACGAAGAAGTCTACGAAAGCGTGCTGCGCTTCGTGCAGCGGTTCCAGCCGGCTATGGTAAGCCGCGTCAGGCTATACACCCGCCCCACCCCGATCTTCGACGAGTTCAACATCACTTCCGAACTCGAGAAGGCCCTGCGGCCCAAGGTGTGGCTGAAATCCGGCGGCTACATTGTCATCAACCAGACCGAGGCGCTGGTAGCCATCGACGTCAATACCGGTAAGTACGTCGGCAAGTCGAACCGTTTGGAAGATACCATCGTCAAGACCAATACGGACGCCATCAAGGAGATTGTGCGCCAGGTCCGGCTGCGCGACCTGGGAGGCATCATCATCGTCGACTTCATCGACATGGACGAGCGCAAGAACCGGCAGAAGGTGATGCAGGCGCTCGAAGAGGCCATGCGCGCGGACCGGGCTCCCAACAAGATTCTCCAGTTCAACGATTTTGGCCTCGTGGCCATCACGCGCAAACGCGTCAAACAGAGCCTGGAGCGCACCTTGTGCACGCCCTGCCCCATTTGCGAAGGCGCGGGATACGTCAAGAGCCCGCAGACCGTGGTGGGCGAGATCCTCATTGAAGCCAACAAGATCGCCCGCGCGGTGGAGGGCAAGGACGTCATGTTGCGCGTCAATCCCGAAGTCGCCAAGCTTCTGAAATCCAACCAGAACAGCTACCTGCAGGAACTCGAGGAGATCCTCGGACGGACCGTGATCGTCAAGAGCGATCAACAGCTCCATCCCGAAAAATTCGACCTGGCGTAACGGGTTCCCCGAACACAGAATTTGTTGGCAGGTGAAAGCGCCTGCCCCACAAGAACCCAAGCTCTGGCGATCCAAGGTGGGACAGACGCTTTCGTCTGTCAACCCGCTCCTCTATTTCGCGAAGCTCACCCTAAGCCCCGTCGATAGCAGCACGTCATTGCGCAAACGCCCCGCCAACGGGTCGCTCACGAAGCGATCGCTGAAGGTCAGATGCCATCCCAGCCATTTCTTGATTGCGGTGACGCCAGTGATATCGAAGTTCATGCGGTATTGTCCGGTGTCGCTAAGGTTGGGGTACAGGCGGAAGGACTGCGTGACGCTGGTAGCCGCCGAGGCCGTCCACAGCAGATCGTCGCCGAAATTCACTTCCGCCGAATTCCGGGTCAGGGTAGTGAAGTTTTCGCGTTCGTAGTCGCCGCCGGCTTGAAAACTGAGCTTGGTCTTTTTCGTCTTCACGGCGTTCCAGCCGGCGCCGCCGCCAAACACGGCGCGCAAGTCCAGGCTCTGAAAACGGTCGTGCTCGTATTCATTGAGCGTCGTCAGGAAGACGCGCGGGTTCAAATCGCGGTTGTAGGACCAGCCGCCGCGCACCGCGCTGGCGGTCGCGGCCGATACGCCGTCCACCAACGCCGTGCCGTAAACCTGGTTGAAGTGCAGGCTGATCTTGTCGTGCGTTGTGACGCGCGCGGCGTTGAAATCGTTGGTCAGGGTCTCGGTGCGCGCGTTGCCGCGGGCCAGCGCCAGCCCCAGGGCGAAGTTGCCGGCCCACAGCTCGCCAAGCCCTGGATGCTGCAACTTCTCCCACTTGCTTTGTTGGGCGTCGTCGCGAATCGCGGAGATGCCGGCCAGCGGCGCCGATTTCGACGCCACTTCCAGGTTGTCGCCATTGGTCGAGATCTTACCTTTGACCGACTCTCCGCCGGGCAATACCACCACCAGTTCCTGATCCGATTTCAGGCTCTTCACCGCCGACCAGGGAATCGATACTTCACCCAGCAGTTCGCTTTTGAGCGTGAGCTTGGCGCCGTCCTTCTGGATGACCCTGCCGGTGAGCGTGTCGCCGTTCTTCAGCACTACCTGGTCGGCGAACAGCGCCGCCGACGCGCACACAAGTAACGAAAGCGTTCGAAAGAGCAAATTGAGTTCCTCTGAACCAAGTTGCCACGGGCGGGGTCACTTGGTCAAGAGCTTGAAAGCATGCGTCCATTGATTCTGCCGCAACCCGCGGATGCACCACAGCATGCACAGCGGCTCCAGCGCGCGCGCCGCAATCATGCTGCCGCAATCGAAGGGCTCCCAGCCGAAACTCCGGATGACGCCTTCCACCTGCTGCTTGGCGGCCGCATCGTTGCCGCAAAGGAACATCGTAGGCGGTCCCTGCTCGTATTTCGGATGAATCATGCGCGCCGCGCCCACGCTGTTGAAAGCCTTGACCACGCGCGCTTCGGGCGCGGCGGCCTGGACGCGTTCGCCCAGCGATTCGTTGGGGCCGGTCGTGAACACCAGCACTCCATCCACCGGTGGAGCGTCGGCGATCGGGTTGGTGGTATCGATCACGGTCTTGCCCGCCAGGTTGGCCGGGCGCGCCAGTGCGATGGCTTGTTCCGCCGCGCGGCCGAGCGTCGCCAGCACCACCAGTTCGCCGAATTGCGCCGTCTGCTCGAAGGTGCCGGCCAGGGCGCCCGAGTCCTGTCCCACCCACTGCCGCACTTCCGGTTTGTTGGGATCGCGCGAACCCAGCATCACCGTGTGGCCCTGATCGCGGAAACCGGCGCCCAGCACTCTGCCCACGTTTCCCGAACCCAATATTCCAATCTTCATCGTGTCAACATACCTCCAAAGCTAGTGTACCTTCTTGAAAAACGGCCGCTGCATTACACGAGATCTGCCTCCGTGTCCTCCGCCCTCCGCCACGGGAAGGCAAGTGCTGCTTGCTCCTCACTCCCTCTTGTGGTTTTTGTTCTTGGCCTTTTCTCCGCGTCTCCGCGCCTCCGCGTTGAAGTGTTTTCTTCGGCCGTTTGGTCGCGGGGTCTCCCTCAGTGCGACGTATACTGCTGTTGCGGCGGGTTGAGTTTGATCTCAATGGTCTTTACTTCTTCGTCCACCACGAACACGTTGCCGAAGGTCTGGTAGCCCTTGGCGTTGATCTGCACCCGGATGTTCCCTTGCGGGATCGGCGGCATGGTGGTTTCGCCCTCCTGGTTCGACCGCATCTCAAATTTGGTGCTGACATTCTTGCCGAAACTGGACCGTGGATGTTTGGCGTTGGCGTTCCACTGGACGATCACTTCGGCGCGATCGATGGGCCGCCCCGTCTGCGTCTTTACGACAATCTTGAGGGTCGTCATGGGAGTTTCCGCCCAGAGAGTCATGGCGGCCAGCACAACGGCCGCGAAGAGGAATGCGAACTTGCCCCGGCTACGCATACATCGATTATAAGCCCGGCATGGTAGGATGGAAATGGATACCCACCAGGCGCTGCTCGATTGTGGGGGCGTAACGGATTCGACGGGATTGAATCGTGGTGGGGAGGCGTGCCGGGTTCCGAGCTCCCGTAAAACGATCGGAAAAACACAACTGCCAATACGCAGTTTGCATACGCTGCTTAATTAATTAAGTGGCCGCTCCAGCCGCTGAGCCCGCGCGGCGGTGAGTGAGCGTCATTTTGCGGGATAGGCCCAAGGCTTCGGTCCGGAGCCGGCGGTCGAGATCCAATCGGGCTAGGCCTTCGCCGCTCTCGCCGGCTTTGAAGCGGAGGTCGAAAACTAATGAGCCGGATACGCACGTAGTTCTCCTCATGGCGAGCATTCTCGGACGGGGGTTCAACTCCCCCCGCCTCCACCACATTACCTTTGTGGCAAACTAAGAACGACCGCACAACGGTAGATTATGCAAACGGTTCAGTCAGCGAAAGCCCCGTCGAGCGAGGACCCGGTCCTGGCCGGGATCATCGACCGGAGCGGCGGTGGACCTGTTGGTCTGGACGCGCGCCGAGTTTGACAGCCGCCTTCACTTGCGAGCCTCTCTGCCTTCGACCGTTCAGCGGGAGGGCAAGTTGTTGTATGCAGCCTGACCCCCAAAGACTGGCTGACACGGCATCCTGGCTACGCAAAGCATC
>JBEKQS010000016.1:0-35523 GCA_049519475.1 Bryobacteraceae bacterium
GCCGAGCGGTCCAGGTCCTCCAATACCGCGCTCACCGGCAGGCGTCCGATGAACTCCGGGATGAACCCGAATTTGATCAAATCGATCGGTTGCACCTGCGAGAGCAGGTCGATATCGCGACGCCCGCTGGTGGCGCGGATGGTCGCCTTGTCGTCTTCCTGCAGGAAGCCCATGGACTTTTTGCCGCTGCGCCGCGCAATCACCTTTTCGAGGCCCACAAACGCCCCGCCGCAAATGAACAGGATGTTGGTGGTATCCACGGGCGTGAATTCCTGGTGCGGGTGTTTGCGCCCGCCTTGCGGCGGCACGTTGGCCACCGTCCCTTCCAGGATCTTCAGCAGCGCCTGCTGCACGCCTTCGCCGGAGACGTCCCGGGTGATCGACGGGTTCTCGTCTTTCCGGCAGATCTTGTCGATCTCGTCGATGTATATGATTCCCTGCTGGCACTTCTGCACGTCGCCGTCGGCCGCCTGCAACAGCTTCAGGATGATGTTCTCGACGTCTTCTCCCACGTAGCCGGCCTCCGTGAGGGTGGTGGCGTCGACGATCGCGAAGGGCACATCCAGGATCTTCGCCAGCGTCTGGGCCATCAGCGTCTTGCCCGTCCCGGTCGGCCCGATCAGCAGGATATTGGATTTCTGCAGTTCCACCTCGGTGTTGCGCATGCGGTTCAGGTGGATCCGCTTGCAGTGGTTGTACACCGCCACCGCCAGTTTTTTCTTGGTGGATTCCTGCCCAATCACGTATTGATCCAGAAACTCTTTCACTTCCAGAGGCTTCGGGATCTTGTTGGGAGTGCCGGAAGGAGGCTCAACCTTGTCGTCTTCTAAAATCGAGTTGCAAACCGCGATGCACTCGTCGCAGATGTAGGCGCGCGGATAGTCGCTTGGCGAGGAAATCAGCTTTCCAACAACGTCCTGGCTCTTGTGGCAAAACGAACAGCGTAAAGCCTCGTCTGATCCGGCTCGCTTCAAGCAGTTTTCTCCTGTTCCGCCCGAAAAAGCGGAAGAGAACCTCCAACCGATGTCATTCCTATTATCACCCCAACCGTCTCCCTAAGCAATGTACGCCGAAAGTAAGCGGCGCACCAGACCAGTACCCGTCAAAAGTTAACCGCAATCCTACCCCATTCGGAAACTGCTACGCTTCCGCCGTCTTGCGCGCGTGTTCGAACAGGAAGGCCAGGGTTTTGTCGGTCTGGATGTGGGACGCCATCCGTCCCAGCGTCCCATCCTTCTCAAACCGCATGTGCACCGCCGCCACCGGCTCTTTCAGTTGGCGTGCCGCGCGCTCCACTTCCTTGTCGACTTCGTCGCGCGTGGCGGCAATCGATTCCCGCGCCGCCACCTTCGCCAGCAGCATGGAAGCCTTCACCTCGCGCAACGCTTTCTCGCGCTGCGTTTCCTTCACCTTGTTCCAATCCAGCTTGATGGACCGGGGATCCACGCCTTCGGCGGCCATGGCGCGCAGGCTCTGCTCCACGCGGTTATTGATCTGCCGGTCCACAAAAACTTCCGGCACCGGAAACTCGTGCGCGTCCACCAGCTTGTCCACCAGCTTGTTCTTGGCCTCCTGCTCGGCCTCGTACTGGCGCTGCGCGAAGAGGCTCTTGCGGATGGCCTCGCGGAGTTCCTCCACGTTGCGATAATCGCCCAGATCCTGCGCGAACTCGTCGTTCACTTCCGGCAGTTCCTTCTTGCGGATGCCCTTCAGGGTGGCGTGGAACTGCACTGTGTGGCCCGCCAGCCGCTTGGCGCCGTAGTCGGCCGGGTAGCTGACGGCGAAATCCTTTTCGTCGCCCGGCGTCAGGCCGCGCAGGTTTTCCGTAAAGGCTTCGAAGGTATCGCCACCGCCGATTTCGAGCACCATTTCCTCGCTCTTCACCGGCTCGCCTTCCACACCCCCCGTGCTTTCCAGCGCCACCACGGCGAAATCCTTGTCTTCCACCGGCCGCGGATCGATGTTCACATGCTGCGCCTTCTGCTCGCGGATTTCTTCCAGCCGCTTGTCGACGTCCTGGTCGGTCACTTGGGGCTCGTGGTACTGCACTTCCAGGCCTTTGTACTCCCCGAGCTCGATTTCGGGCACCACTTCAAACGTAGCCTTGAAACCCAGCGGCTCGCCCGAGTGAAAGTGGACGTCGGTGATATCCGGCGTTCCCACCACGTTGAGGTTTTCGGCCTCGAGCTGCTGTTGCAGAAACTTGGGGATCAGGTTTTCCAGCACCTGTTGCCGGATGTCGCCGGCGAAGCGGCTGCGAATAATGCCGGACGGGGCCTTCCCCGGCCGGAAGCCCGGGAGTTTAGCGCGCTTCTGAACATCGGCGGTGACGCGGTTGGTCTCGCTTTCCACCTCTGCGACAGGGATGGAAATCTCAAGCGAGTGCTTGCAACCTTCAACTAGAGCCAAGTGGATTTAACCTCGGGAAAGAAGTGATGGTGTAAAACTCAATGATACCACGTACAATGAAGCCTATCGGCTGGAAGACCGCACTCTCGGTGGTGGCTGTGGTGGTGCTGCTGGGCCTGTGGGCGGCCATTCTGCGCCGCGGGTGACGCTTCCAGTAACGCCGCGAATCAACATGCACCTCAATTTCCAGATGGCCCTCACCAACGTCGTGCTCCTGTGGATTCTCACCGCCCCGCACGAATTCGCGCACGCCTGGGTGGCCACCAGGCTCGGCGACGATACGCCGCGCCTGCAAGGCCGCGTCACGCTGAACCCGCTGGCCCACGTGGATTGGATGGGCACCGCCATCCTGCCCTTCCTGAGCTCCCTTTTCTTTGGCGGCTTCCTGGGATGGGGCAAGCCGGTCTACACGCAGATCAATAAACTCAGAGGCGGTCTGAACGGCCTCCTGCTGGTGGCCCTGGCCGGCCCCTTCAGCAACGTGATCATGGCTGTCATTCTGGGCGGAATCGCCGCCTTCACCCTCAATGTATACCCGGCCTTCGCCAGCTACGCCTATCGCGGCGCGGAGCTGAGCCTTTATCTGGGGCTGTTCAACCTGCTGCCGGTGCCGCCGCTCGACGGCTCCAAAATCCTGCTGGCCCTCCGCATTCCCGCCGTCATTTACCAGGAGATCGCGCGCGCCGGCTTTCTGGTGTTGATCGTGCTGATCACCGCCACCTCCCTGGGCCGCTGGATGGCCAACTGGAGCGCCGAAGGGGCGCTTTGGATCGTCTCCACGCTGCGCTGAGTCCCGGGCGTTGTGGCGCATCATGTTACCGTAAGCTCTCATGAACCCGGCCCGCATCGCCATCGCCACTACTGACGGAATCTCCGTTTCGGACCACTTGGCCCACAGCACCGCCTTCCTGCTTCTCGAGATCGAGGATGGCGCCATCACCTCCGGCGCCTTTCGTTCGCGCGCCACGGGAGCTTGCGGCAACCATGCCGGCTTCGTCGAGTTGTTGAGCGGCGCGCAAGCCGTGATCTGCGGCGGCATCGGCCAGGGAGCGGCCGATTCATTGGCTGCGCACGGCATTGAGCCGTTGGTGATCGCCGGCGGACAATCCATCGGCGACGCCGTGAACCAGTACCTGGACGGCAGTCTCGCGCTCTCCGCCGAACGCGTCTGCCTCTGCCACTGAGGTCCTGAGTTACTGCTCAAACAGCCAGTCCAAGCCCTTCTGATCCGTCGCCGGGCCCGACGTCCCGAGCGTCTGCAAGTTCCGCTCGAAGGTGGCCAGTTCGCGTTCGTACTCCGGCAGGCAGTCGCGCCAGTGCGTGTATTTTCCGGGTGCGCCGCGGAACGGGATGCGCCGCGAAACGCTGTGAACGCTGCACGCTTCGCGATACGTCTGGTCGGTGAGCGCCACCAGCCGCCGGTAGTGGTCGACGCTCTCCTTCAGCAGCCCGAGCGCCTGTTGGAGATCCCGCGGGTCGTGGCTGTACCCGTATCGCAAAACCAGCGCGGCCGAGCGCGTCTTGGCGTCGTAATACCGGTACTGCGCCTCCATCGCACGCATATCGTTCAGCAGGCGTTCGTACTCTTCGCGGTCCTTCTTGACGAACGGACCGGCTGCCGCGGCCGCGGCCACGGCGCGCGTTGCCGATTCCGCAACCTCCGCGGCCACCCCGATCGGTGTTTCGCCCTCGTGCGGCTTGTGCTCCCATTCCTTGCGGACCCAATCCGCCAGCCGCTCTCCCGGCGGCGCGTCGCCTTCCCAAAGCAACGCCAATGCGTTGTAGCGCTCCGGATCGATCAATTGCGTCATGAGCATCCCCAGGGTCAACGACTGCCGGTTGCCCTCGGTGATGCCGATGCGCGGCAGTAGTTTCGGCGCGCATATGCCCGACAGTTCGTAGGCATCCAGAATGTGCCGCGACGCTTCCGTCGATCCGTAGTGCCCGGCGATGCGCCCGATCCAGTATTGGCGCTCGGCCGCGGGGTCGCGATTGGGGTCCCAGGCATAGCGGGCCCACGCCTCGAACCAGATCCAGTCCCGGTCGAACTGAATCTCCGCCGGATTGTCGGCGCTGTTGGGCCAGTCCCAATCGCGCAGCGGCTCCAGGTGCAACCCCTTGATGCCGATTCTCTGGCACGATTGCATGGTCTTCTGGATGAAGCTGGGCGCGCCCCACCGGAACGGCTCCAGGTTCGATAGCAAATGAACGTTCGCGATGTGCGTGGAACCGAGCTCGACCAGCGATTGATGCATGCGCAGCACCTCGCCGCGCACATCCGTCCACGTCAGCGATTCGCCGTTCCACTTGTGCATCGTGTAGATGTTCTTGTAAAGCGGCAGCGCCTCTTTCATGGCTTCTTCGATATGGGTGGCGTGCGCGCGAACGATGATGGGCGGCTCCCGGGTTGTCCCCAACGCGCGCATGCCGTCCTGCACGCCCGGAATAATGGTCTTCGCCAGCCACACCGGGCCGAATTCCGGACGCAGCGCTTCTCCCAGCGTCATCATGAGTCCCACGTTGGGATAGGTCCGGATAAATTCGCCGATGCAATAGCGCGTGTACTGGCTGGTGAACTCCGTCGGCTCATGCAGTTGATTGGGCAGGCCGCGCGCCTTGGCCAGGGCATGCGAGATATGGATGTTGTAGAAGGCTTGAATCACCCAGATGCCGCGCCGGTCAGCCTCGGTAGCCAGCCAGCGGAACATTTCCATATTGGCGTTTAGCTGCGCGTCGGGAAGCTCCTGCGCATCGGGATACTTCGGCAGCTTCAGCAGCGAAGTGAACGGATGGCCGTTCCACAGGTACAGCGTGTTCATCCGGTTTTCCAGCAGAAAATCCAGGTAGCGCGTCCAGAGCCGCTTGTCGTAAAAAAACGCGAACTCCCCGGGTGTGTAGCGGTAGTCGTACATCGCGCCGTCGTAAGTAATCGCCGTCTTTTGCATCCCGATGTTCGGACCTCGCAGAAGGAACTGCGGATGGTCCGCGAAATCGATGGCCGCCGGAAGCCGGCCGTCCTGCTTCACCCGCCGCGCCAACTCCAGGCATCCATACAGCACTCCCGATGGATCGCTGCCGATCACCAGCCACGCATCGCCGCGCCGCAGCAGATGGAAGGCTTCCGTCGCTCCGGGTTGAAAATCCGGCAAGCCCGGCATTCCGGCGAACGCGTCGGACGCCCGCGTCCCGGCGATCACGCGCGCGCCGGGCTGCGACACGCTCGCCAGTGCGTTGCGCAGCCGTTCGGCGCCCAACGTCTCGCGCGGAGCCGGATGGGCGCCCGCGGCGACGGGAACGGCCGCGAACGAGGGAAGACCCGAAAGCAACAACAGCAGGCAGTAAAAGTTGCGCATACGCACCAGTCTCAATTTTAATCCTTGCCCCTGACCCGCCCAAACGCGGCTCCCGGCGTTACGCTGGTAAGAGGGCACCCGGCATGCATCACCGTCTCACCAGGAAGAGTTTTCTGCGCTTGGCCGCCGGAGCCGTCTGCGCCGCCGCCCGCGCCGCCGAAACTCCACCGCCCCAGGTCCTCGATCCCGAAGTCTTCCGCCACTACATCGACGAGTTCAACAACCTCGCGCCGGAGGACTTCGCCAACTACATCCCCGACGCCCGGGCCTGGCAATTTCTGAAGGCCAATATCCCTTTCTTCACCTGCCCCGACCACGATGTCGAACAGATCTACTACTATCGCTGGTGGACCTTCCGCAAGCACATCAAGCAGACGCCGCTCGGATTCATCATCACCGAGTTCCTCAAACCGGTCGGCCACGCCTCCGAGTTCAATGCGCTCAGTTGCGCGCTGGGCCACCACATCGCCGAAGGCCGCTGGCTGCATGACCCGCGATTCGTCGAGGAAGATATCCGCTTCTGGCTGTCCACCGGCGAAAACGGCGGCATCCGCAAAAATCTCCACCAGTTCAGCGGCTGGACCGCGTCGGCCCTCTACGACCGCTGGCTGGTTCAGGGTGACCGCGCCGCCCTTGTCGGATGGCTGGATCCGTTGATCCTCGATTACCAGGCGTGGGAGAGCGAGCGGCTCACCAGCTCCGGCCTGTTCTGGCAGCGCGACGTTTCCGACGGCATGGAAGAGTCCGCCAGCGGCGGCCGCCGGGTCAGGAATATCCGGCCGAGCATCAATAGCTACATGTACGGCAATGCCGTAGCCATCGCCGCGATTGCCGCCATGGCCGGCAAGGAACCCGCCGCGCGGGAATACCGGCGGAAGGCCGCCCGGCTCAAGAAACTGGTCCAAAGCCGCCTGTGGAACGGCGACGCGCGCTTCTTTGAGACACGCGTCGAATCGGGCGAGTTCGCGCCCGTGCGCGAAAACATCGGGTTCACGCCATGGTATTTCGATCTGCCCGGCGATAAGTCGGGCTACGAAATCGCGTGGAAGCAGTTGATGGATCCCGAAGGGTTCAACGCTCCCTTCGGGCCCACCACCGTAGAGCGCCGCAGCCCGCAATTCAAAATCTCCTACGAGGGCGACGACTGCGCGTGGAACGGCCCCGCCTGGCCGTTCGCTACCACCATCACGCTGAAAGCGCTGGCAAACGTCCTCAACCGGTACCACCAGAACGCCATCGGCAAGGAGGACTATTTCCGCACGCTGCTCCTCTACACCGCCAGCCAGCATCGGAAATTGGACGACGGCCGCGTGATCCCGTGGATCGACGAGAATCAGAACCCGCTCACCGGCGAATGGCTGGCGCGCGCTAAGAAGAGCCGCAAGGCGGGCTTCTATGAACGTGGCGAGTTTTATAACCACTCGGGCTATGCCGACCTGGTCATCACCGGCCTGGTGGGATTGCGGCCGCGCGCCGGCAACGTGGTCGAGGTGAACCCTCTCCTGCCGGAAGGTAGGTGGGATTGGTTTTGTCTGGACCACGTGCCGTATCACGGGCAGATGCTTACCGTCATCTGGGATAAGACCGGGAAGAAATTCGCCAAAGGCAAAGGCCTCGCCGTTTTTGCCGGGGCCAAAGAGATCGCTCGCTCCGCCGGTCTGGCGCGCATCACCGGACGCCTCGCATGAAGCGGCGCGAATTCCTGGCTCTGGGTGTGGGTGCGCCCGCGGTCTTCGCGCAAGATGCGGCGCCAGCCGCGCCACTGGCCACACCGCGCGGCGTGGAGATTCTCGAGGAATGGAAATCCGCGCTGGGCGACCCGCCGTCTGCCGAAACGCCTGGCTTCAACGATTCCGCGTGGAACACCGTCCGTGTTCCACACAACTGGGAGGACTATCACGGCTACCGGCGAAAGTCCCATGGAAACCTGCATGGCACGGCGTGGTACCGGCGCCGCATCCATGTGGACCCGGCCCAACAGGGGCGTCGGTTCTTCATCGAGTTCGAAGGCGTCGGCTCTTACGCCGCGGTCTGGCTCAACGGCCATCGCCTGGGCGAACACAACGGCGGCCGGACCTGCTTCACCTTCGACCTGACCGGGCATCTTTCCTTCGACGGCCATAATATTCTGGCCGTGCGCGCGCATCACCCGGCGATGATCGACGACCTGCCGTACGTCTGCGGCGGTTGCTGGGGATCGCCCAATACCGAAGGTTCCCAGCCGCTCGGCATTTTCCGGCCCGTACGGCTGTGGGTCACCAATCCGGTGCGCATCGCGCCGTTCGGCGTGCACGTGTGGACGCCGGAACTTTCCGCCGGGCGGGGAGTGGTTCGCACCACCGTGGAAGTGACCAACCACGGCGCCAACGCCGCTCCGGTGGCGGTTCGCGCCACCATCATCGACGCCGCGGGCCGCGTCCTCGCAACCGGCGACACACCCCCCGTAACTCTGGCGCCCGGCGCCTCGCACGTGTTCGAGCACGCCGGCAAGCCCATCGATCGCCCTCATCTCTGGTCGCCTGAGGACCCCTATCTGCACCGCGTTCGAACCATCGTCATGGCGCACGACCGCCAGGTCGACAGCATCGACACTACCTTCGGGATGCGCTGGATCGAGTGGCCCGGAGGCGGCGACAGCGATGCCGCTGGCAATGAGGAAGGAGCAATCGATCCGGCCAAACTGGCGGAAGCGCCCGCATCCGCCAATCGTTTCTTCTCCCGCAACACCGGCAGGCCGGTCGATTCCAGGATCCAGATTCAGCCGGTGCAGGTCTTCATCCCGACATGCACCGCGGAACAGGCCACTGTGCGTGTTAAGACTCCGGTGAAAAACATCGGGGATATGCCGGTCGAAGTGAAGCTCTCCTCGCACATTCAGAATTTCGCGGGGACTAAGTTCATCTATTCCATGGAAGCCGGGCACGTAATTGCGCCGGGCGCCACTTACACGTTCGATCAAACCAGTCCGGCCATTCAGTTTCCCGAGTTATGGACTCCGGCGCGGCCTCGCTTACACGTGGTCGAATCGGTGGCATCCGGTTCGGTCGTCTTCGATACCGCCGAGACATCTTTCGGTATCGCGCCCGGCGCCGGCCTGGCCAACAAGCGAAACGCCTACGTGGGCAGAACTACCGCCGGGGAGTCAGGGCACGGCACGCAGTTCCTGCTGAACGGCAAGCCATTCTTCGTGAACGGAATTGGCGAATACGAGCACCTGCTGGGCAACGATCACGCGTTTAGCGATGAGCAGATCACCGCGCGTATCCGGCAAATCAAGGCTGCCGGCTTCAACGCGCTCCGCGAGGCTCACCATCCGCACAATCTGCGTTACCTCGAACTCTGCGATCAACTCGGTTTGCTTTGCTGGCCGCAGGTGGCGGCCCACATCTATTTCGATAACGACCGCTTCCGCGCGAACTACCGGCAGGCCGTCCGCGAATGGGTGCGCGAGCGGCGCAACAGTCCGTCGGTGGTGCTCTGGGGCCTGCAAAACGAATCTTCGCTGCCCACCGCGTTCGCGCGTGAATTGAGCCAACTCATCCGCGATCTCGACCCCACGGCCTCCGCCCAGCGCAAGATCGTCACCTGCAACGGCGGCACCGGCGCGGACTGGAATGTCCCGCAGAACTGGCTCGGCACATATAGCGGCAACGTCAACGATTACGGCTCCGCCGTCATCGGGCAGCGGCTCGTCGGTGAGTATGGACAATGGCGCACCGCGGAGCTCCACGCCGAAGGCGATTGGGCGGCGAACTGGAGCGCCAGGCAGGGGGGTGGCCGCGTGGTGCCCGAAGAGTTGTTCACCTACTGCCTCGAGGCCCGGGTCCGCATGGCTGAAGAGCGGCGCGGCCAATTCTGCGGCCATTTCCTGTGGATCTTCAGCAGCCACGCCAATCCCGGCCGTGCGGAGGAAGATTGCCGCGATGGCCTCGGTCTCAACGCGGTCGGCGTGGTCAATTACAAGGGTCTCCTCACTTCGTGGGGCCAGCCCGTGGACGCGTATTACATGTATCGCGCCAACTATGCGCCCGCGGATCTCGAGCCCATGGTGTACATCTGTTCGCACTCGTGGCCGGACCGTTTCGATGGCCCGGGCTCCAGGAGCAACATCGTGGTGTTTTCCAATTGCGACGAGGTCGAGCTCTTCAACGACTATCGCGGCTCTTCGCTGGGCATCCAAAAGCGCGGGCCCAGAGGAACACACTTCACGTGGAACCAGGCCGACGTCCGCTACGACACGCTCTACGCCGAGGCCCGCACGCAAGGCTTCACCGTGGCGTCCGACTCCATCCACTTGCTCAACCTTCCGGCGGCGCCGAACCAGTCCCGGTGGCTCGCCAACTCAGCCGGACAACACCGCCGCCGCACCGGGCACGGACTATCTGTATCGCGTCAACTGCGGTGGGCCCGATTATGCCGACGCTCACGGCAATGTCTGGATGGCGGATCGCGATTACCAGCCCGGCGGCTGGGGCTCGGTCTCGTTTGCCGGCGGTCTCGATTCCGGCCTCGAGCCTCGCTATGCCAGCCGGCAGCGGGTTCACGATCCCATGGCCGGCACACGCGACCCGGAGCTTCACCGGACTTTCCGCTACGGCCGCGAAAAACTGAGCTACCACTTCCCGCTGGCGAATGGGTCTTACGAAGTGGAGCTGCATTTCATCGAACCGTGGTACGGCGCCGGCGGCGGCATGGATTGCACCGGCTGGCGGATCTTTGACGTCGCTTGCAACGGCCGGACGGTCCTGCGGGACCTCGATGTCTGGAAGGAGGCGGGTCACGATCGCGCGCTCAAGAAGGTGATCCCGGTGAAGGTTACCGGCAGATCCTTGGAGATTTCCTTTCCGCGCGTCAAAAGTTACCAGGCGGTCATATCCGCCATCGCGATATCAAGGCGCCGGGCGTGATGCGGCCGTGCCAGGCGGCGGAAACTTCTTCGACACATCATCCAACACCAGCACCCAATCATTCCCATCGCCGGGCTGTCCGGGAGGAGTGAACGTCCGCACACCCCGATTCGCGAACGGGCCGATTCGTCGGACCGATCCATCGCGCGGGCTGTACCACGACGCCTCAACTTGGGTGCCTGTGATCGCACCCATGCGAATCTGGAACGGCTTGCCCGTGTAGGTGTACGCGAACAGGTAGCTGGCGCCGCGCGTGGCCATCGCATACTCGTGTCTGGTTCCGTTCTGCCCTGCAATCAGGCTCTGGTCCGGCACTCTCTCGAAGTACGGCCTCGATAGCATCAACAGCTTCAGAAACTGCATCTCCCCCGAGCCGGGATCCTGGAGCGCCTCGCTCCACGGCTTCTTCGGGCCATACGAGCCCTTGTCGATCCCCGGCCGGTAAAATTGCATCACCGCGTTGTCTCCATAGGTGTGTCCAAGGGCGCCCGCAAACACCGACCAATAAGCGTACCGGCGGCAATCCGCGTCCGTCCAGTAGGGCTGCGAAGTATCGTGCAGACCTTGCGGAATTCCCTCATAGGACGGTTCGCCGTCCAGCACCGGCTTCACCGGTTCCTTGGCATAGTCGTCGCGCACGTAGCGCCAGTTGTCCTCGCCGAAGCCGTGCGGTGTCGCCGTGTCCTGGTCGTAGCGCTGGTGGCCGGATTGAAACATGTTGAAGTCGAGCCACCGCTCGTTGTGAAACCACATCGAGGATTGCGTGCGGCCGAACGGATGAAACGTGATCAGGTGATTGGGATCTTCGGCCTTCAGCGTTCGTCCCATGAGTCTCCACACGTCGCCGTTCTGATCGCCGCGGATGTCTCCGCCGAGTATCCAGAAAATATTCGGCTCCTCTTTGTAGCGGCGCGCCAGAAAGGTGGCGTAAAGCGCCGCGTTGCCGGTGTTCAACTGCCCGGCTTTCACCAGCGAACCCCACGCGGGCACGATTGCGATGAAGATTCCCTTCTCGGCGGCCCGGTCGATCACCCAATCGACGTGGTCCCAGTAGCCGTGCTCCTGTAGGTTCGGTTTGCCGGGATCGCTATTCACTAGTGCCGGGCTGCCGTCGGGGTTCATCTCGTCCGCGCCGTGAAGCAGCACCGCCTGCACCACGGTAAAACCCTTGCGCCGCCGATCCTCGAGGTATGTTTCGGTGTTTTCCCGGTCCAGCTTCTCAAACAACAACCAGGCCGTATCGGCCAGCCAGAAAAACGGCCTGCCATCCTGGTATTGCAGGAAGTGGTGATCCGGCGAAACCATGATCCGCTCGCGCGGCGGAGCCGCGGACATCATCCGAACCGTGGCGAAAATGACGAAAACAGCGCTCAATAGTCTTCGCATGGGAACTCCTGAGATATGCTGGAACCGTGAACCGACGTGAGTTTCTGCAAAGCGGCGCGGCGCTCGCCGCGGCCGCGCAACCGGCCCGGACGCAGACCGGCGCCGGCGCGGCTGCACGCTGGATAGCCATTGCCGAATCCTTGAAGCCGAAACTGCGCGAGACCGTACGCCAGCCCGTGTCGCTGGTGCGCCCCGTGGCGGACAACGCCGCATTTCTGCGCTGGCGCATGGAGCCCGCGGGCGCGGCTGGGCAGCTCGCCGGCCGCTCCTTGCGGCGCGGCGATAGCTTCATCCTGGATTTCGGCGGCCATCTCACCGGCCATCTCGCCTTTTCCATTTCGGGCGAAGGCTCCGCCGTGGATTCGCCCGTGCGGTTGAAGCTCACCTTCGGCGAAGTCCCCGGCGATATCGCGGTGCCGCTCGAAACCTACGCGGGCACGCTCAGCCGCGCCTGGCTTCCGGAGGAAATCGTGAATGTCGATTTCTTGCCGCGGCGCGTTCGCCTGCCGCGCCGCTACGCCTTCCGCTACGTGAAGGTCGAAGTCGTCGATACCTCGCCGAACTTCGCCGCGCGCTTCGCCGATATTGAAGCCACCGCGCTCACTTCCGCCGGAGAACGGCCCGCCGCGCTCGCCGCCGCCGTGCCTGCCTTGTTGCGGCGCATCGACGAGGTCAGCCTCGACACCTTGCGCGACTGCATGCAGACGGTCTTCGAAGACGGCCCGCGCCGCGACCGCCGTCTCTGGATCGGCGACCTGCGTCTGCAGGCGCTCACCAACTACGTCACCTTCCGCAATTCTAATCTGGTCAAACGATGCCTCTACCTGTTTGCCGGGCTGCCCCGCGAAGACGGCCTGGTGGCGGCCTGCGTCTATGACGAGCCCGAGCCGCTCTGCGGACGCCAGTACATCATGGACTACTCCGCGCTCTATGCCGCCGTGGTTCTGGACTACGTTCGCGCCACGCGGGACCTGGCCGCGGCGCGCGACCTTTGGCCCGTGGTGCGCCGACAGATGGAGATCCTCGGCCAGTTCGTCAACCGCGCCGGCCTCTTCGTCGATCCCCAGGACTGGTGGCTGTTCATCGACTGGAACGACCACCTGGACCGCACCGCCCCCATGCAGGGCGTGCTGCTCTACTGCTACCAACAGGCCCTGGAACTGGCCAGGCTTGCCGGCGCGGAACGCGAGGCGGCCGATTATCCCGATCGCATCCGGCGCATGACCGCGGCCGCGCGGGATGCATTCTACAGTCCGTCCCAAAGCGTGTTCCTCAGCGGCCCGGCCAGGCAGGCGTCGTGGGCCACCCAGGCTTGGATGATTCATTCCGGTGTTGCTTCCAAACAAGAGGGTAGCGCGGCGCTGATGGCGGTTGCCGGGATGCCGGACGCCGTACGCCCGGTCACGCCGTACCTGTATCATTATGTCGCCGACGCCATGTTGAAGTGCGGCCTGAAAGCGCAAGCCCTGGAGCTCATTCAATCCTATTGGGGCGGCATGATCCAGGCGGGAGCGGACACGTTCTGGGAGGTTTACAATCCGTCGAACCCGTCGCTCTCGCCTTACAAGAGCCTCCTCGTCAATAGTTATTGTCATGCCTGGAGCTGCACGCCCGCCTGGTTCCTACGGGGGCGCGGGCTCCTCTGAGGAGCCCGCTTTGGCCGCTAACACGGCCAAGGGCCGGCCAGGAGGCCGGTCCCGCCTAGAAAGTCAAACGCAATCCCATCTGGATGACGCGCGAGGAATTCGCCTGGGCCGTGATGGTGGCGAAGGCTTTCGAGGTCGCAGACAGACTCGGCGCCGAAAACTGCGGCCGGTTGAGGGCGTTGAAGGCCTCGAAACGGTACTGCAGCCTTACATGTTCGTGGAGCGTGAAATTCTTCAACATGGAAATGTCGGCGTTGTTGGTGGCGTCGGAGCGGAGATTGTTGAAGCTCGTCGGAAACTGGCGGTAGTTGTAGGAATTCGGCTGATCGGCGCTCACGATGTCGAATTTCGTCGTATCGAAAGCGGCCGTCAGGTTCCTGGATTGATAGTTCAAGTTACCGCCCATGTAAATCACGTTGCCCCAACTTAAAGCAGCGCCCGATTCATAGACATAAATGGAATTGAGCACCCATCCGCCCACGAAGGCATCGGCCGCCTTCCCTGCGCCAGCCAGGAAATGCGCTCCCTTTCCAAAGGGGAGAGTGTAACTTCCGGAAAGCACAAAATGGTCGGGGAAATCCCCGCTGGGTACACCGTACCAGAGCTTGCTATCGCCGGCATTCAACGGGCCGCTGTCTTCCAGGAGCCGGGAATGCTCGTAATTCACGTTCAGCGCCAGTCCGTGAGAGAACCGTTTGGTCACCCGGACAGCCAGCATGTGGAACCAGGCGATGCCATTCGGGTCGTCACTTTCCGACACGCCGGTAAACTCGGGATAGGCATTCAGAAGAGTCGCCACGGCAAGGGTGCTTCCGTTGAGGGTCGAACCCGGAAGCAAGCCGGCCAACGGGTTCGGAACCACCGCGCTCAATGCGGTGGTCACCGCATTGTCCTTGAAAAGGGAGCGGCTCAGGAAAGGAATGAGCGGAGCGGAACTTACCGTGTTGGTATTAGTAAGATCCACCTGGTGGTTGCCGATGTAGCCGACGTCAAGCAGCCAGTCCTTGCCGAAGGTATGCTGAATGTCCATACTCCAGCGGATGCTGTAGGGGTCTTTAAAGTGTGGATCGTAATAACTGACGCTGTTGCCCAAGTAGGTGTTCACTCCGAGAGAAGAGCCCGTCGGTTGCAGAATGCTGGCTCCTGGGAAGGGGTTGGACAAGGTGGCATACGGCGTCAGGTAGCTGTTATTGGTCGGCACCAGCAGGTTGGATTCGGAAAAGCCCGTGGACGGTCCCGTGGTGTAAGCCCCATACGGATTGTTAAAGATGCCAAAGCCGGCCCGGAAAACGGTGTTGTTGTGCAAAGCGGACGGGGCCCAGCTCAAGCCGGCCCTGGGAGCCAGAAAGATCGCGGGCGTGGTGTAACCGTTTCGATTGCTTGAGGTCGCAAACTGCAACCCGCCCGTCGGGAGAAACTGGGACGCGGGCAATTGAGATATCGGACTAGCCGCGTAGGCAGCTTCGGCCGCCTGAGTCACTTGATTGGTAACCGACGGGTTGAACCCGATGGTCTCGCGATTGTTGCTCTCCACGACGGCCGTTTCATGTTCGGCCCGCAGGCCCAGGTTCAGGGTGAGGTCGCGAGCGATCTTCCAGTCATCCTGGAAGAAAAAGCCGAAATAGTAGTTGGAACTGGTGGACGGTTCGTTCACATCGAACTCGCCGCTGGTGGGCAGGCCCAGTAGAAACGACGCCATGGAACCGCCGAATGGCGGCGCCGAAGCGGTACTGGATGCCGTAACCCAGGTGGTGCCGAAAGTAAATGTGCCCGCGGCGTAGCCGGGACTTAGCTTGCTGTACCGCTCGCGGCGGAAATCTTGTCCCAAGCGTATGGTGTGCTTACCCGCGATCTTGGTTACGGTATTAAACAGTTGTAGCGTGTCGAAGATCGAAATCGAGCCAGGGCTCGTACTCAAGCCGGAGTAATTTGAGTCGGAGAACGTGACGCGGGGCATTGCCGGCAGGGTCGAGTTAGAGAGCATGTAAGAAGGAAAACCTAACTGAGTCGCATCGAAACCGTCGCTCTTGATGGAGCTGCTGGTGTAGCTGCGGCTGAAGCCCAGGCGGGAATCCAGCACCAGGGTAGGCGTGAAAATGTGCACGTTGTCCAGCACGCTGCCTAGCAGGTTCACGTTGCTGTATTGTCCACTGGCAAGGGTTTGGAAAATGTCGGCGGAGCCGTTGGTGTAATAGCTGGTGTGGTAATCGAAGAAGATCTTGTCCTTGTCGGTGAGGTTGAGGTCGGTTCGCCCCATGTAGGAAACATAATTGTCGCTGGTGGGATCGTTGACCACGTAGTTGTTCTCTCCATCGCTTTTCCCCGGCTGGTTGGGCTCGGGGAAATACTGCATATACTTGAGCGTGATGGGATTCAGCTCGGAGGTGGGAATCACATTGTTGGGGAACGGGGTTCTGGTGATCTTCCCTCCCGAGAGGACGGCCGAGGTGGGGTCGGAAAGCTGGTAGCTCGATCCGAGGGGCAGCAGAGCGGAGAAGTTGCCCTGCCGCTCCGCGTCGGTGGGGACGGCGCTGGTCGAACTGGCGGGGGTGGAGTCCTTGAAGCCTTCGTAGGCGAAAAAGAAAAAGACCTTGTCTTTTCCATTGAAGACTTTCGGTACGCGCACCGGACCGCCGATGGTCCCGCCGTAATCGTTCTGACGGGTGGTCGCCTGCTTCGTGCCGGCCGCGTTCAGAAAGAAGGGATTGGCGGCCAGGGCAGTAGTCTCATTGAACGCCAGCAAAGCACCGTGGAATTGATTGGTTCCGCTCTTGGTGGTGATGTTGACCGTGCCGCCCAAGGTATCGCCATAAACGGCGTCGGTCTGGAATTCGTCCACGCGCACCTCATCCACCGCGTCAAGCAACGGGCTGTAAGCCACCACTCGGCTGCCGTCCACCATGTTGGGAACGCCATTCAGCAGGTACTCGTTCGAGTTGGAGTTCGCTCCTCCCAGGGAAAAGTCGCCGGCGCCCGAGTTATCGAAAGGTCGAACCTCGGTGAGGGCATGTTTTTCTTTGGGAATCACGCCGAATGCGGTGCGCGCCAGCGCAATGGGGCTACGCCCGTTCACGGGGAGGTCCTCAGCCGATTCGGTGGTGATTACCTGGCCTTGGGAAGCCGTCGCGGATTCGATCGGCGACGCATCGGCACGAACCTCCACCGACTGCGTAGTGCTGCCGATCTGCAGCGCGGGGTTGACGGTGACCTGTTCGACGGCCGAGACCCGGATCCCGGTCTGCACGAACTTGGAAAACCCGTTGGCTTCGGCGGATATCTCGTAAACACCAGGCGCCAGGAACGGCACCGTGTAGTTGCCGTCCGGGCCGGAGACCGTCTGAGAACGCGCATTCGTCTCCGTTTGGGTAACAACAATTTTGGCGCTTGGCACGCCCGAGCCACTGGGGTCGGTGACTCTGCCAGTCAAAGTACCGCGAAATTCTTGCGCGCCAAGACATGCCGAAATGGCGAGTAACGTTAATACGAACCGTCTCACAAAGACCTCCCTGCGTTCTTCTCGGAACGCCCACTGTGCATATTTATGCGGCACAACTTTTTTCTGCCACGCTGGCTGAAGTATATCCGCGGGTAACTACAGCCGTCAAGCCCTATTCGGGTCCGTTCTAACCTCTTCATCCGGATCCGCAGCCGCGCCGCGCCGCGTGCCGAAGCCCTGGAGACATACCTCGGCTGGGATGTGCGCCGTCACGAAACGTGATTCGTCCGCCGGCCGAGCCAGCCGGCCGCGGTCATCTGCCGGCTGGCGGGATCGCGATTGGGAACGATGACGCTCGTGACATACCCTGCGATCAGCAGGACCACATTTCCAATCACGCCAATCATGAAGCTGTGCCACGGAAAATTGAAGCGTCCCAGGTTCCAGACCTTGCCGCCATCGAGCGTCAGGGTGGCCCATGCGGTGAACAGCAGGCTGGCGGCAATGCCGGCGTAGGCCGCCGTTTTGCCGGCTCGTGCCGTCAGGAACCCCAGCAGGAAGAGCCCGGCTAGCCCGCCGGCCACGATACCGGATATGGTGTACCAAAGCGAGAGCGCGGTCCCGTTGGTGTGGGCCAGGGCCGTCGCCACAACGATGCACAGGAATCCGCAAATCGCCACCACCACTTTTGCGGCCAGCAGGCGTTGCCGGTCGGTGGCCCGCGGACGCAGCACCCGGTAGTAATCCTCCACCACAATCGCCGCCAGGCTGTTGAAGTCCGACGACAGGTTGGCCATGGCGGCGCCGCATAATGCCGCCATGAAAAGGCCCGCCAGCCCGGACGGGATGTGCGTGGCGATGAAGTGCGGGAAAATCTGGTCTGCCTTGCTCACCGCCAGTGGAAGCTTCTCGCCCGTGCTCTTGTAAAACACCCAGCACAGCGTTCCGAGAAACATGAACAGCGTCCAAACGGGAATGCAGAGCACGGTCCCCAGAGCCACGCCGCGCACTGCGGCGCGGTCGGAGCGGGCCACCAGGTACCGTTGCACGATGGTCTGGTCCGCCATGAATTGCTGGAGATAGTAGAAGAACCCGTACAACGCCAACACCGGCACGGTGGGCCGCGAGAAATCCAGAGCCGTGCTTCCCAGGCTGATTTTGTGGCTTTGCCAGGCTGTCGCCAGCGCCGCGCCGGGTCCGCCCGGCGGCAGAAACAGCAGAAAACCGGCGCAGATGGCGATGCCCAGCCACAGCGCGAAACCCTGGATCACGTCCGCCCAGATCACCGTCTCCATTCCGCCGATGAGTGTGTAACAGACGGTGACAATGCCGACCGCAATAATGACCGAATCGGTCTTCCACCCGGCGATGCCGTTGACCGCCAGCGCCAACAGATAAAAGACAAACCCCATTTTCGAAAAATGGCGTAGTGCGAAAGCCATGGATGCGTACACGCGGGCGCCATAACCGAAGCGCTTGCCGAAATACTCGTACGCGCTCATGTTCACGGCATGCCGGTAAAACGGGACCACCACCAGGCCCACCACCGCCAGCGCGGCCGGCGCCATCAGCCCCGGAACCAGATTCGCCCAATCACCGGCATACGCCGAGCCGGGATAGGCGATGAAGGTCACGCTGCTGATCAAGGTGGCGAGCAGCGACATGCCCATGGCCCAACCGGGAATGCTTCGTTTGGCGACAAAGTAGCGGTCCGTGGATGTCTGGCGGCGGGAGAAACGAATCCCCAGAGAAACCAGACACGCCATATAGGCGGCGATGATGCCGAGGTCGAGCCACCGCACTGTGCGCATCGATCTGTTCCCGGTGAGAGCTACTCCAGTTCCTTCAGGTAGAGATTACGGAACGCCACGGCGCCGGCGTTGCCGCGCACCATGAGCGGATTGCGCGCCGCCTCCCGATTCGACGCTGCCGGCAAAAAGGCGCTGAACGCGAAAGTGCTCCGGGTGACGCTGAATGGCATTCCGGTTCAGGAAAATATAGTGCTGGAAGGCGGCACCACCGGGCACCTGGACCTTCGCGGAAATCCGCGGTCCAGGCGCTATAGATGCGATTGCCCTGCTGGCGCCCCGCCACGGTACTCGACCAGATGATCAGCCATTGCGATTTGCCTTCGTCCCAGTAAGTCTCGGGGGCCCAGGTGTTATTGGTTCCCGGGATTCCGGCCATGAGCGGAAGCTCGCGCTGTTCCGACCAGTGCACCAGGTCGGCCGAGTGCGCGTACCCGATCGACTGGCCGTGCCAGCCCCACGTCCACACCATATGAAACTGGCCGTCCGGACCGCGCGTGATAAACGGATCGCGGATCAGCGCGCCCGCGTGCTCGATTCCAAACCAGGGCTTGCCGCCGTTCAAGGGATGGAAGTGGTATCCGTCGTCGCTGATGGCGAAGAAGACGCCCATGTTGGCGGGCTCTTTGAAATACACGAACAGCATCGGGTCGGCCGCCCGCGCCGCCGGAAGCATGCCCAGGCCCAGCAGCAACACCCACCAGCGGGTCATCGGCTCAAGCTTCCTTCCGCGTTGGCGTCGAGCAATTTCTTGCCCTGCCAGCGCGACTCCGCCGATACCTTGCCCGCGGCGTCGTAGATCCGCCAGGTCCACGTCCCGTCCGCGCCGTGCGTGCGCTCCCACTCCTTCGCGCCGGTTCGGTTCCACCAGGTTTCCACGCCCGTCTTACGTCCGCTCTGAAACGTGGCTTCCCATTGCTTCTGTCCGTTCTGGTAATAAAACACCTGCCTGCCGTCCAGAACTCGCCGTCCGTCGGATGCGGCGCCCGCGCTCCAGGTGGCATTCGTGCTTCCACCGGGATACTGCTCGCGATATTCGCGCACACCGTGCGCATCGGCGGGGAACGCGGCCGGCGCTCCGCCTTCCATCACCCAGGCTTCGTTCATCTCGATATGCACGTCCGGCTTGCTCTTCGAGGTGACGATATGGATCACGCCGTTGGGAGCCTGTGTTGCGGTGGTGTAGCCCACCGTGATCAGACCGGGCAGGCGGCGCGTCTTCCAGGTCTCGCCATCGTCGTCGCTCACCGCCACGAAAGCGCCCGCGCCTTTTTCGCCGAGCTTCTTTTTGTCGAACAAATCGGCAACAAAGAACAGGCGCCCGGATGCCAGCCGAATGGCGCTGGGACGCTGGCCGCTGCCCAGAGGCTGGAACGGCGTCTTCGATTTCTCCCAGGTCTTGCCGCCATCGCGGCTGACCGCCTTGGGCATGAAGCCATCCATCTCCGAGTTCTTGCCGCCGAAGCCGATCAGCGATCCGTCCTTGCCGATTACCAGCGTCGTGTGCCGGCCCGCCGTCCGGCCGCCGGTATCGAACCAGGTTTTTCCTTGGTCCTTCGTAGCGAACACCGCCGAGGTGCTGCCCGCCGCGTCTACCGGAAGATAGATGGTTCCATCGCTCGCGCGCACCACGCTGTTGATGGGTTGCGGCGTGAATTTACCGGCCGTCCCGGTGAGCTTTGGAAACTCGACCGCGCTCCAGGTGGCGCCGCTATCGGCCGACGTCATGTACTGAAACGGCGGGCCGCCCAGCAGCCGCGGCGATCCCCAGAAGAACCACATCTTGCCGCGATCGTTCCAGAATACCGGCGCGGCGTCGGCCGCATCGGCGAAGTCCGGCCACGGTTCCGGCATGTCCCAATCTTCGGCTCCGTAACGCAGACGCATCGTAAGGATCGTCTGGTCCGGATCGTCCTCTTCCTTCGGAGTGTTGTAGTAGGCGGCCACCAGATCGCCGTTCGGGCAGACCTGCACCGCCGAGTTGTGGTAAGCGATGCCCAGTCCCGGTTTGAGGCCGATCTTCCAACCCACGCCCCGCATCGTGCGATCTCCCAAATCGGGAAACAGGGGGCGCGTGTAGTAGTAGGGCGTGTGCCGATCGGGCCCGCTCGTCAGGTCCGGCGGCGCGATCTGCTTCACGGCCGTCGAGATGAGAGGCGCTTCGTACGGCAGCGGTTTCGAATCGGGCATGGAAGCCTGCACAACACGGAACCCGATGCCGTGCGTGGGCGATGCGAAATCCGGAGCCATGCTGGCGCGATTCGCGGAGCGGGCATAATAGGGCATCTCCGCGGGCAGGTGCTTGCCGCCGTCGGTCTTCGACGCCTTGTAGTCCAGGCCGCCGCCGCGCACCACCCGGGCGATGCCGTATGCCGGGCCGATGGGATCGGTTTGCGGTTGGCGCGAATACAGGCCGTGCCAATCCAGGCACCATTCCGCGACGCCGGTATGCATGTTCTTCAAGCCCCACGCGTTGGCGGTCTCGGGCGCGGGCGGCGTCGAGCCCGATGAAAACGGTGTGCGCGTTCCCGCGCGGGCGGCGTACTCCCATTCGGCTTCCGTGGGCAGCCGGTAAGGCTTGCCCTCTTTCGCGGCGAGCCATTTCGTAAACGCCACGGCATCGTTCCAACTGACACCCGAAGCGTACGGCGCGTAATACGGGTCGCCGGTATAGCCGGGCCGGAAGCGCCGGTATTGTTCGATGGTCACTTCGGTGACGCTCATCGGAAACGGCCGGGTGATCGTGACCTTGTGAACCGGAGCTTCGTCGTAGTCCCCCGCGTTGCTGGGGCGGTCGTAGATCACACCCGATGGCCCCTTCAGCAACTCCGGCGGCAGAGGCACGGAATCGGCTCCCATCTCGAAGGTTCCCGGTTGAACCGTCACCAGCGCCATGCCGACGGAGTTCACGATGGCGCCGGGAGGCACGGCGGCACGCAAACCGATGATCGCCGCGACACCCGCCAGAAGAACCGAAAGCGTACCAAGCCACTTCATAACATTTCCAGACCCGCCACCGTATCGGCCGGTTCCATCCATATCCAACTCTATATAATGGCAGTGATCGCCATGAAATTTATAACTGCATTTTTATGCACGGTGTGTGCGGCGCTCGCCGCGGGACCCTTTTCAGTAACTCACGAATTCACTAATAAGAACGCGCACAGCGTCATCGGATTGCCCATGGGCAGCCATAAGACCGTCATCGAGAAGGACGGCAACCTGCGGTGGTCGCAATGGAGTATCAAACGTAAGCCGCTGGATTCGCCCTTCGGCTTCAGCAATCAAATGGACGGCGCGCTCGATATTCGAACGCTGCGCATCGATGCCGAACGCGAGACGCCGCTTTCCGCCGGGCCGCAGAGCCTGTTGGATGGCCGGTACCCCTTCATCGTGACGCACTGGAGCGCGGGCGATGTGGCGCTCGAAGAATTGGCATTTGCCGCGGAGATAGCCCGGCAAGGACTGGACGTCGTGCGATTGCGCGTGTCCAACCGGTCGGCCGCGGGCGTTACGCTCGAAACGCAGTTAAGCGGTAAGCATTACAACCTGGCCGGGCGCGCGCGGCAGAACGCGTTGGTGACGCGCGACGGACACGAAATCGTCCTGGTGGAAGGCGACGCGGTGGAGTGTTCGTCCAAGTCCCCCGGTCTGACGCTGGCCTGCCGCTGGGCCGTCCCGGCCAACTCCACGCGCACCCTGTGGCTCAAAGTTCCCTACGATCTTCCAGCGGCCGCGGAATCCTCCATCCGCGGAGACTCCGGCGAAACTCTGCTCAATCGCGCGCGGGAATCGTGGCAGGCGCTCTGGGCCAAGGGGCCGCAAATCCATCTGCCGCAAAAAGAGCTGGAAGATTTCTTCTACTCCTCGTTCGCCTTTGTACTCATCCTGACGGAATATGACGCGGCCGGCGATCTCTGGATCCTCGACGGTCCCGGCGGCTACCGCCAGTTCTGGGGCCGCGGCGAATACTTTCAGGCGCGCGCCCTGCAACTGCTGGGGCGCTCCGACCTTGCCGCTCAGTCTCTGGAGCACGCGTTTCGCGTTCAGATGGACGATGGCGAGTGGGATGGTCCCCCCATCAGTGGCTGGCCTTCCTGGGACAACATCGGCGGCAACGCGGCCGGCGCTTGGGAGCATTACCAGTTCACCCGCGACCGGGCCTGGCTGGCTCGTGCCTACCCGCATCTTCTGGCCGCCGCGAATTGGATCCGATACCACCGCGAGGAGAGTGACCTGGAAGAGGGCGACGTTCCCGCCGGCTCCAAGCCCATCCGCCGCGCGATTCCGTGGAGTTGCCGCACGGAGACCAGTCCTAAGCTGGCGCCTTCCGAGAAGCCCTACTGGGCTGGGCTGCTGCCCTGGAGCTACGGCGATAGCGGAATCCCCGAAGGTCATGCCTATCCACACAATTTTTTTGCGCTGTACGCGGTGGAGTGCGCCCGCAAAGCGGCTCTCGAACTCGGCCGGAGTGAAGACGCCGCCTGGCTTTCCGGGGAGTCCGCCGACTATCGCAAGGCCATCCTGGCTTCCATCGAGCGCGCGGTCAAGCTGGAACAGGGTACTCCGCCGTATCTTCCCGCCATGCCAACCTACCCGCAAGCGGCGTGGTCGCAGAGTTTCGTAGCGGTGTATCCAACCGAATTTTTCCGGCCGGACGATGCGCTGGTCTCCGGGCTCCTGGAACGCGTGGAAAGCAGCATGAAACAAGGCTTGCCCACCAACATGGCGTGGCTGGGCTTCGGCGGTGTCTGGCCCGGCAATTCACTGAACGTGGCCGAAACCTATCTGCGCCGCGGCGATATTGCCAAGGCCGCCGGCCTGCTGATGGCCACCTTGAACCATTCGTACACCACCAACGTCTGGCGCGAAGAGATTCGCGTGGACAAGACCATTCCCACCGCCTGTCCGAACAGCACCAACAACCGGAATCTGGATAACCAGGCGGGCACCGGCGACATGCCCGAGGCCTGGGCCAATGCCAACCTGGTGAATATGGTGCGCGACATGCTGTTGCTCGAACAGGATGGCGCGCTTCATCTCCTGCCGGGCATTCCCGCCGATTGGGTGGCCGTAGGAGACGAACTCTCCGTTCGCAACGCTCCGACGACGCTGGGCGGGCCCGTCTCCTGCAAGTTGTCCTACGCCGGCGCGGGCCGAATGATCCTGGAACTCGAGGCGCCTTCCGAACCGATCGATGTGATCGCGCATTTCCCGCTGCCCGCCGCCAGCCGAATCAAGACGATGCTGATTAACGGCCAGGCCGGCGCGGCTCCGGCGGCTTCCAGCATCCGGCTCGAGAAAGTCCACGGCCTGGTGCGCATCGAAGTTCGGTTCTGACGACGTGGCGCACGCACACGCGATCAGCCTCTCGCGAAACGCCTTTGAAGTACCAATGACACGGCGTCGCGCAAGCGAGCCGCCGCGCCATCACGCACAGGAACTATGCACGGAATTTGTTTTTCTGCCAACGGCTGCGCCGTGAACCCTGCCATGACCGGCGGAAGCAGCCGGTCCCACGACCGCGTCACGTCACCAACCACGAAGATGCAATCGGGAGCGACACTCCCGACGATCATTCGAAAACCGAGGCTAAGCCAGTGCGCCATGGTCTGCGCCGCTTTGACGGCCGAGGTATCGCCTCGATCAGCCAGATTGAGCAAATCAACGAACGTAAATCCGCGCGGATGTTTGCCCGGCCCAGTGTAGTATCGCAGCGCCGCACGATTGGATGCCAACACAGTCCAGCACCCGTGTCCACCGCACTCGCAGGCGGGGCCATTGGGGTCGAGTTGGACATGTCCATAATTGCCGGCCATGCCGCAGCGCCCCCGCACAAGTTGTCCGTTCGTGAAGATGCCCGCCTGGATCTCCTCCGAAACGGTAACAACCACTTGGTTGAACTCGCCCATCGCCTTGTCGAGCCACGCGCTTGCCAGTGCGCAGGCATTGGCTGCACTGTCCACCTCCACTGCCACGCCAGTAGCATCCGCGATGCAAGCGCCGACGTCGAAATCCGATCCGTTTAGATCGCCCTGCACACAGACCCCGATCCCCTCAATCGACTTACCTGTCGCGCTCCCTACGATCCTACGGATTCGGGCGATCAGTTGTGCCATTGCCGCGGTTCGATTCCGAGGCAACTCTATGGACTGTTGAACCCCAAACTGCCCGGTCAAATCGGAGAGTGCGATATTTGCCTCCGTCGGCTTCAGATCCACTCCGACAATCATCCGTTCGTCGTTCACTCTCAGGAGAGTAGGCCGTCTGCCCAGGGGCAACCGGGCGATCGGTCCTTCCGCCACCCAGCGGTCCTCGATGAGTTGCTGAACGATCATCGAGACCGTGCCTCGAGCGAGTCCGCTGGCGCGGGCTAAGTCGGCGCGCGAGAGTGGTTGCCGTATGCGGATGAGGTTCAGGAGGAGGCGGCGGTTGGTCTCGCGAGAAAATTCGGGGCGTGCGGCGTCGACGTGTGTGGGGCCGGCGTTCCCGTACCGGCCGGAATTGATAGCCTGCTCCTCGGCCATAGTCTGTAGTCCCTGGCGAGACCCGCGCACTGGATTCAGCGATACCGGTATACCGTCACCCGCAGAATTCCGGTTGCGCCGCGAAGCGAAACGCTGTTTCCCTGGCCGGTATCGTCGCCCGCCAGCGCTCGCCCGCGAATCCACCGGCCATCCACGAACCGGCCTTCCTCGACGGTCGCGAGTCCCACAATGGGCGGTCCGGGTGTGTCCGCCGAAAAGGTGATCGTCAAGCCGCTGCCAGCCATGTAAAACTCATCCGGTGCTGTTGCAATGAAAATGCCGTGCGGGGTCTGGCCACGGGGCGCTTCCGGCGAAACCGGTTCGCCGGGGAAGATCCGCCGGGGACCGCCTCTGGACACGTTCAGTGTGTAGTCTCCAAAACGTACTCTCTGTGACGCTGTAAGCTCCTCCAGCAGGACGCCATCTACCCGGCCTTTGAGCTGGTTCTCCAGGATGAGCGGCGCAAGTTCCGACAGAACGTCATAACTTCGGGCGAGTTCCTTGCCTCCGTCGCCGGAACGTTCCATGCCATCGATCGCAAACGGCGGAAAACCGAATGCCCTGTGATGCCCGACCGCATAGAGAACATTGGCGGCTCCTTCGGCATCGCCGGTCGATTCGGGTATGAACAAAGGGTTTCCAGGGCGGTCGTACTTCGCACACCAGTTCTTGAACTCGAAGTAGATGTCCGGCGCCGCGAAATCCAGTTGCGGGGCGCCGGCCTTCCAGATGTCCATGGAGTGCGGCAGCGGACCGCCGCTATTGTACTGCCCCGGAGCGTAGTTTGGACGAATGAGAGCGGCGTTAACATACATGGGCAGGTCGTACTCAGCCTTGCCGGCTTCCGCTACCTTACCGATGTACCGTGCGTATTGCCACGCCATAAACAGGTCCTCGGTCTTCGGGCCTGAGCCGAAAACAGCCTCCCAACCGCCGGACGTCTTGAAGCCTGCTTCCTGCCACCTCGCGCGAAGCTCAGGATCCAGCGAATCCTTGTGCCGCTGTAAGTACTCCATCAACTCCGAGGGTACCGGCTGATCGTATGCGGCATTCGCTGCCGTGGAATGGTCCCGGGCATCCGGTATCACGCCGACTTCGTTCTCGACCTGCACCATGATTACCGTGTGCGCGTCGGAGTCTACCTCCCTGATGCGCCGCATGAGCGCGGCGAATGCTCGCGCGTCCGCGTTCCGGTTCGCTTCGCATAGGGGCGACAGCCTCTCCGTTCCGGAACCGGCTCCCAGTTGCACGCGGGAGAACCGCTCAAAATCCCGTTTCACCCAGTTGGGCGCATAGCTCGACCATGTATTCTTCCAGCTACCGAACCATAGGAGAACGAGGCGAAGATTTTGAGCCCGCGCGTCTCGAATGAGACCGTCCACCAGCGAGTAGTCGAATTTCCCCTCCGATGGCTCAAGCAGTGCCCAGGAAACGGGCGCGAGGACGGTGTTCAGATGCATCGCCGCGAGGCGCGGCCACACGGGTTTCATGTATTCCAGACTGGTGGCAGAGTTGTTGTACAACTCCCCGGCCAAGGCTAGAAAAGGTTTGCCATCCACAATCAACTGCGTTGTGTCGCCGCGCCTTTCCAGGTGCGGGGCATTGGAGACGAGTTTCGATTGGGAAGCAACCGGGAGCGCAGCGAGAAGCCAGAGCAGAGCCGCGCCTACCCACGCTCGGAGCAGCATATTCAATTCACCTCTTTGGTGGCCGGTAAAATCCGAGCCGGGAACTCCGTGCGTTCGACCAAGTGTCTGCGCGTCGCCCGAGGCAAGGGAGCATCCAGCTTAGCTGATTGATTTAGCCGAATGCTCCCTCGTGTCGAGGGTGCCGTCGAGTGTACCCGGTTAGAACCGCAGATATCCGCCCACCTCAATATAACGCTGGGTGGATGCTGTGCCGGTGATCACAGCGAAGTTGTTGTAGTTAATGGCGCCGGTGGATGCGTTCGTCACCCAGCAGCAAGTAGCGTTGGGGTTGGAAAAGACCACCGTGTTGGTCAGGTTGTATGCCTCGCCGACTAACTCGAACTTGATCTTCTCCGCCTTGAAACCGAAGGTGCGCCGGATGCTCGCGTTCAACTGGAAGTATCCCGGCCCGATCAGCAGGTCTCTTCCCGTGGTGCCCAGAACGCCGGTCGGCGGATTGATAAATGCCGAACCGTCGAAATAGGGATCGGTGGCATCATGGCCGCCCAGAATCTTCACCACCGGATTGATCTGGGTGGCGCTGGCGCCCTGCCCGCCGGCGTTGACGCTGGAACTCGTTCCCACCGTGAACGGCAGCCCGCTGAACCGTGTGAGGATGCCGGAAATCTGCCAGCCGCCGGCGATCAAAGCTCCGGCTCCGTGGGTCAACATGGTATGTCCCTTGCCGAACGGCAAGTTATATACCCAGTAAATGGACAGTGTCTGCTGGCGGTTGATGCCGGACAGTTGCTTGTCCAGCGCGAAAGATACCGGGTACGCGCGCCACAAAGAGCCGTCGTCGTTGTCGCCGTTGATGTCATCGATGGACCTGGAAAACGCGTAACTGGCGCCGATCACCGACGAGCCGATGCGCTTCCTCAAAGTAGCCTGCAAGCCGTTGTATGTCATATCGCCAAAAGGCTCAACCGAATTGATGTCGGCGACGTCATAAGGAGATAGCAGGCGTCCGGCATAGCCCGTGTAGGGAGCACCCCCATTGATATTGACGATCATGTCTATGTGGACACCATGGGTGCCCACATACGCCACCTGTCCGTTCAGGGTCGAGGAAAAGTCCCGCTGCAATGTGATATTCCAGCTCTGGTAATATCCACGGTTCATGTACGCCGGGAACGTCGTTGTGCCTTGATTGGGCAGATAGGTCGACAAGGATGCCGTGGGCGACGGCTTAAGAGTGCCGGCGGAAAGGTTCGGGAAGGTGGGCAAAGGAATGCCGTCCGCGAGCGACACCTGCGTGGCCCCGTCTGAGTTCGGAACGCCGGCGTAGCTGATGAACTGGTACTGATTCGCCGGCGTGTAGGACGTTACGGACGTGTTCGGGTACTGGTTCCGCTGGTTGCGCATGTTGTCGGGATCGACGCTGATGCCGTAACCGCCGCGGACCACGGTTTTTTCGTCGATGCGGTAGGCCAGGCCGAGGCGCGGAGCGAAGCCCTTCTTAGAGGCCGTTGCGCCGGTGTTCCAGGGCACGCCGTTTTCGCCGCCGATTAAGATGTTGTCCGTCGCGGGATCGAAGCGCACCGCGCCGAAATAGTCGTGAGAGTAGATCGGGTAGTATTCCCAGCGCATGCCGTAATCGATGGTGAGGCTCTTGGTGACCTGCCACTGATCCCGCACATAGAGGGAATAGTTGTCGAACCGGAGCGAGTTGGGATTGTTGAGTTGCGTGGCTTTGCCGGTCTGCGACGGAAAACCGAGTAGAAACTGCGCCCACGAGTTGGACGGGCTGCCGGCGTTAATGGCCGTGCCGCCTTTCAGGGCTGCCAGAGAGCCATCAAATCCGAAAGTACCACGGGCCGTCTGGAAGGTTCCGCCCTGTGGCTGGAAGTGATTCAGCCCGAACTTCTCGATTTCGAAGCCGGCGCGTATGTTGTGCGCGCCCTTGATTTTGGTGACGTTGATGACGGCGGTGTACTGGTTGTCACGGAACTGGAAGGGGCTGCCCGTGTTGGTGTTTCCGATATTGGCGATGCCGGTGGTCTGGAAGCCCGGAATGCCCATGTAGTTCGGACCGACGCCGTTGGTGCCCGGGATCTTCAGCACGTCCGTTCCATAGTCGCCATCCTGAACGTCGCCATTAGCGCCGATGTTCTGTCGCGTGTAACCTGCGTTGCCGTCCACCAGGAGCGTGGGCGAAAGAGTATACGTCAGGCCCGCCGCCACCACTTGCGCGCGGCCGCCCGCATGACCGGGATTGCCGCCGTTAAAGGCATCGCCGCCCGCCGGGCCCAGAACCAGCGGGGCTACGATATCCATGGGAGAAACGCTGTACCGGCCCCAGATCATGGCCCTTTCGTTGGGATTGTAGTTGACCTTCCAATCCCATCGATCCACGCTGTAGGTGGTGCTGCCGTATGCGTCGTAGTTGGTCAGGAACGAGGCCGGCCTGGTCAGCGCCGGCAGCAGGGCCGTCAGTGTTTTCGACTGGGACGCAATGCGGGCGGCGGGAATCGTGTTGTTGGGGAATGGGGTCCGGCCGGTGCCGTCGGGATTGCCCGTCAACGGATCGTAGATGATGGTGGGGGCGGCGCTGAAATCGCCGGTGCGCATGGCCGCGGTGGGAAGTGTCAGGTTCGGATCGGCCGCATACTGGCTCTGCTTGGTACCCTCATAATCCATGAACCAGAACAGCTTGTTCTTGCCATGAACGATTTTGGGAATCCACACCGGACCGCCGATCGCGAATCCATACTGGTTTTGAATGTTCTTGGCCAGGCGGCCGGGGTGGCTGAAATAATTGTTGATCGCCTGAAGGTCGTTGTTGGTATTGCGTTCGAACGCCACTCCGTGCAGATTGTTGGTTCCCGATTTGATGATGACGTTGATCGCAGCGCCGCCCGCCGCGCCCACCTCGGCGTCGAACGAGTTGGCGCTGACGCTGACCGTCTCGATAGCTTCCGGCGACGGCACGTACGCCACGTTGACCGGCAGCCATGGATAGGAATCGGTCGCGCCATCCAGCTTGGTGTTGTTGGCTTGGGACGATACGCCGTTCTCAGATACCGTAATGGCGCGTTGCGGGTTACCGGCCGCCGAATTGGCTTCGCCCGTGCCCGCCGTGGTGTTGGCGCCCGGTTGCATCAGCAGCAGCGCCTGGAAGTTCCGGCCTTCCGATCCGTTGTAGGGCAACTGCTCCACTTCCGTCGGCGAAATGTCCGCATGGATATCGGCCTTGTCGGTTTGCAGCACCACCTGAGCCGCCGAGACCTCTACCGACTGGGCGACGGTCGCGACCTGGAGTTGCACATCCACGCGCCGGATCGCGCTTACCTGCACCTGAATGTTGGTTTCGATGAAAGGCTGAAACGATTTAGCCGTGACGGTGATTTTGTAGGAACCCTCTTGCAGGTTGGTGAAACGGTAGACGCCACGTCCGTCGGTGTCGGTTTCACTCTTGACGTTGGTGCCCAGGCTAACCGCTTCCACATGCACGCCGGGCACGGCAGCCCCGGTCGGATCGGTCACGTTTCCGGTTAACGACCCGTACAGGACTTGAGAATACCCAAGACGGGGACTTGCGATGGCAAGTAGCACCCCGAATACACACGATAAACGAGTCATCGACATAAATGCGAAACCTTTCTTTCGCGCTTCCTCACGGTGGGCTAGCGCGCCTCTCTCTGCTGGACCTTGGCGAGGTTAAACGACCCCGTCGACTCACACAAACGAAGATAGTTGTAACCTAAAACAAAATCGTTGTCAAGGGTAATTTCAGAGGGGCTTCTCCCGTATAAGACTGCACCGGCAAAAGCGTAGCATGGGGTTCGCAGCCCTGAAAGTTGCCCCACGGTTCTCAAACCGTTACGAACGCGGCTTCAACCTCACTCAGAAACAATACGATGCGAGGTAACGTCAGGGAGTCTTGGAAACACGATGGGTCACGTAGTGAACCTTGATGGGCACATTGGATTCGAACGTAGCCGCGCCCACGCGAATTCCGCTCCGGCTCCGCTGAGAATCATCACATAATGGCCGGATGCCCGCCCTTCGAATTCAGCCTCGCAGATGTAGCGAAGGAAACTGCGCAACTGGTCGGACCGGCTGAATGTATGGCTTGCGACCACGCGCTCGAGCGCCAGGCGCTTCTCTTCGTTCGAAATCAGACCCGAAGCCATGCTCTGCTGTTGACCCGTATTCGATTGATTCTAACGCCGGCCTCCGGTTTCCGCCAGAGACTCGTAACTGTAACGCCAAACCGTGGAAGACTTGCGTCCAGGGCAATTCAGGACGAGAATCGTATTGCGGTTGAGGGAACTCCGCAACTCGTCTTTGCGACGAGACCCCGAGCGCGGGTCGATCCCTTGACGACGTGCATTGAACATGAAACCGACAACGCTCCCTCGGACCATCTCTTCCAGTTCCCTCGTGCTTGCGATACTGGCGCTCGTCCCGACGCTTGGCATCCTGGCCCGGCAGCCACCCTCGCCACCGAAGAGTGCCGCGCCATCCGGTGCCGCAACGCCGAGGTCCGTTTCCGCTTCCGCAAGTGAGCCTGTTCGCCGCGCCGATCAGAACTCTCTCCTGGCCCACGCTCAGCTACTGGAGAAGGCCGGGAAGGGCCGGATTGATATCTATTTCGAAGGAGACTCTATCACGCGTCGTTGGGGAGCCACCGACTATCCCGAACTGCTGGCCAATTGGACCCGCAATTTCTACGGCTGGAATGCGGCCGATTTCGGCTGGGGCGCGGATCGCATTGAGAACATCCTCTGGCGGCTCAAAAACGGAGAGATCGACGGAGTCAATCCGAAAATCATCGTTCTCCTGGCCGGCGCCAATAACGTCGGAAATACGGTGCCCCCGGAAGGGGATTATGCCAAGGTGGCGGACATCACGAAGGGTCTGCAGGCTGTGTTGGAAGTGCTGCGCACCAGGGCGCCCGGCGCCACCATAATCGTGACTGCCATTTTCCCCCGCAACGACAACATTGCGGTGATGCCCACTATCGACAAAATCAACGCCAACCTGTCCAGGCTCGCCGATGGCGACAGGATTCGATGCGTGAACATTAACGACAAGCTGGCGACCCCGGATGGCAAGCTGTTCGACGGCATGATGAACGCTGGTGACAAGCTGCACCCTACCCTCCGTGGTTACCAGGTGTGGGCGGATGCGTTGAAGCCCATCTTCACCGAATTGCTCGGCCCTCCCGCGAAGGAGGACCACGCGCCACCACCCACCGGTGATCCGAGCGCCCGGCGGTGAGCCGTTCCGCGGGGCCCTTACAGTGCCGGGGTGCCCAAATAATGCCCCCAAATAATGCCCCTGCCCCACAGGTCTCGACCTGCGGCAAGGGGTAGTTGCACTGCAATACGGAGGTCGAAGATTGGCGCCCCGTGATAAACTCAACGGAATCCGGGAGCCAAAATGGCAATCCTGGTTCAGGCCCTTACCCTGAAATTGTTTGGAGCCTGTCGAGCGAGCGCCGGCACCTTCGCCGCCACCCCGCCAGGCTGTAGGTGAAACATCGTGCCGGCGGTCTTTGAAAAACAGGCCGGCAACCGGCAGATCGGGCCAAAGGAGAGATCTCTATCATCGGCACGACCGTAGTCATTCCAACTTTCAACGAGAGCGACAACATCGTTGAAATGGTGGAGACCATCTTTAGACTCTACCCCGACATTCATCTGCTGGTCGTAGACGACAATTCTCCCGATGGCACGGCGGATCTCGTTCGCTCGCTTCAGCCAAAGTATCCGAATCTCATGCTGCTCGAACGCAGGAAGGACTTCGGATTCGCCCGCTCCTATCGGGATGGGTTTCGCCAGGCCATGGCGCACGCGTGGTGCCGGGCCGTCGTTATGATGGATGCGGATTTCTCACACGATCCGGCGGTCATTGGGCGGCTGGTTGCCGGGCTCTCCGAGAGCGACGTGGTGGTGGGCTCCCGCTATGTGACAGGAGGCAGCGTGCCCAATTGGAGCCTCCATCGCCGGATGCTGAGCCGCTTCTCCAATTTTTACGTTCGGGCGGTGCTGGGAATTCCGTTACGCGACTTCACTTCGGGGTTTCTGGCGGTGCGCAGGGAGATGTTGGAACGTGTGCAGCTCCACCGCATGAATTCGGAAGGATATGCTTTTCAGGTGGATCTGAAGCGCGCCTTCGTCCGGCTGGGCGCAAGAATCGCGGAATACCCCATCACGTTTCGCGAACGCCGGGAGGGCCAGTCTAAAATGTCGGGCGGAAAAATCTGGGAAGCCGCCTGGCTTCCCTGGCGCATCCGCTTCAAAGAGCACCGCGGCGCGGCGGGTACCGCGCGAAAAGAAACGCAGGATGCCGGCCAACCCCGCTCTCGCTAAGACTCGCCATGGCGAGGAACTCCGCCGGCTGGCATATTGGCTGGTTCCGTCGCTCTTCTGCTTGGCACTCTACTATTATGGGATTCGCGCCTGGTATCAGCAGGACGATTTCGTCTGGCTCGCACAACGCTACGACATCCACAATCTGCACGACTTTCTGCGCGCCGTCTTCCATCCCGCCCCTCACGGAACATGGCGGCCTCTCAGCGAGCGTCTGTTCTTTCTGGTATGCGGCAGCCTTTTTGGGACTTCCGCGTTTCCCGCGCGGCTGTGCGTCTTCTTGACCCAATTGGCCAACCTGGTTCTGCTTTCGTCCATCGCCCGGCGCCTTTCGGGATCGCGGGTGGCGGGCTTTCTTGCGCCTGTTCTGTGGACCGCTAACAGCGCCTTGGTCTTGCCGATGACCTGGACCTCCCCGTATATGGAAATCCTCTGCGCCTTTTGTATCTTGTCGGCGTTCTATTGCTTTCTGCGCTACGTGGAGGCAGGCCGGCGTTCGTGGTACTACGGGCAATGGGCGGCGTTTCTCATCGGTTTCGGAGTCATGGAAACCACCATCGTCTATCCGGCCATTGCCGCCGCCTACGCGTTGTTATGGGCGCGTAAGCACGTGCGCCACACCCTGCCGTTATTCGGCGTGTCGCTGCTGTTCTTCGGCTTTCACACCTGGTTCGCGCCCAAACAGCACACCGGAATCTACTCGCAGCACTTCGATGCGCGCATGCTTAAGACGGTGGCCATCTACTGGAAGTGGGTGCTCGTGCCGCCGGGCAGGGGTTGGCCGCCTTTCCTGGTTATGTTGACCGTGGTGGCGATGGTTTACATCGCCTGGTCCGCCTGGCGGCGGAATCTGCTCCCGCTGTTTGGCCTGATCTGTTTTGGCCTTCTCCTGGCCCCGGTGGCTCCGCTTACCGAGCACATGACGCCTTATTACCTCACACTGCCTGCGATCGGAATCGCCCTGGTGGGCGCGTCCGGCGCCGCGGCAGCCGCCGGAAAGGGTTGGCCGCAAAAGATCGTCGCCGCTGCCGTGTTGTCTCTATTCCTGATCGGGCAGGCGCCCGTCGCGGCCAGACAGTGCAGGTGGTGGTCCGCACGAAGCCGGAGGATGGAGCGCATTGTCCTGGGAGTGCTGGCCGTGCACCGGCAGTTTCCGGGCAAGACCCTTGTTCTGACGGGCGTCGACGCCGTTTTCTTTTCCGGGGCCGTTTGGTTCCGCGCTTTTCCCGCGTTTGGCGTGCCCGACACTTACGTCGACGCCGATGATCGCGGCAAGATCCCTCCTGATCCCCTGCTGGTGGATAGCTCCCGGTACTTCATGGACCCCTTCGATTTGCAGCAAGGGCTTCTCGGGGAGCGTGTGCGGGTACTGTCCGTGGCCGGCCCGGTCCCGGTCGATGTGACTCCACGATTTGAAGCTCTGGCGAAGGCGTCCGCGCTCATCGGGCCGCGGCGGATCGATTTGGCGACGGTACGGTCCCAGCCCTACCTGGTTGGGGAGTGGTACGAGTCGGAAGGCAAACACCGCTGGATGGGAAGAAGCGCGGGAGTGGTTCTCGCCGGTCCCGAATTGCCCGCTGAGTCGCTTCATCTGCGCGGCTACTGCCCCGCCGCACAGGTGAAGTCCGGTCCGTTGGCGGGCAGGGTCACCGCCGATGGCCGGCTAATCGGGACGTTCTCTCTTTCCCGTGGCGATGCCGACTTTGAAATCGCCTTCAGCCTGCCACCCGGCGCCGTCGGCAAACCTTCGATCCGGGTTGAAATTCAACTGGACCACACCATCCGCGTGCCTGACGATGATCGTGACCTGGGCCTCAGCTTTGGATCGTTCGAGATTCGGTAATGGGCAGAATGCCTTGTCCGAGGCTGCTGGAGTAATGCGGCCAAAGTTCTGCCGGTTTTGTGGGGCAGCCAATCCTGGCTGCCGCCGGCTTTCAGCCGGCGCTCTTCGGTGATCGAAAACGCTCGCCGGCCCCGAAAAAGCCACCTGAAAGGCGGCTGCAAGGCAAGATTGCCTGCCCCACAAAACAGGCATGATTTCGG
>JBEKQS010000017.1:0-42942 GCA_049519475.1 Bryobacteraceae bacterium
GAAGAGGCGGGTCCAGGGGGACCCGCGCAGGCCAGGGGGCCTGCCCCACAAACTTTTCGCGAGTGGCAAGCAGAGCGAAGAGGCGGGTCCAGGGGGACCCGCGCAGGCCAGGGGGCCTGCCCTCCTGAGCCAGGCGCCGGCTGGAATGCCCGCTCCACGGGTGTGTTCAAATAAGGGGGAACAGAATCCATATGGCATTTAAAGGCGTGGATTATTTTTGCGTCGACTCCCTGTTTAGCGAAGAGGAGCTGATGGTGCGGCAGACGGCGAGGCGGTTCGCCGAAGAACGGATCGCGCCGCTGATCCGGGATTGCTATAGGGATGCGCGCTTTCCGGGGGAATTGATCCCGGAGATGGCGGAACTGGGATTCTACGGCGCCAACCTGGAAGGGTACGGCTGCGCGGGGATGAGCAACGTGGAATACGGGCTTATCATGCAGGAGCTGGAACGCGTGGATTCGGGCATCCGCAGCTTCGTTTCGGTGCAGGGCGCGCTGGTGATGTATCCCATCTTTACTTATGGCTCCGAAGAACAAAAGCAGAACTGGCTGCCGCTCCTCGCGAGCGGCCAAGCGGTGGGGTGCTTCGGACTGACGGAGCCGGACTTCGGGTCGAATCCGGGCGGCATGCGGACGCGCGCGCGGCGCGACGGCGACGGTTGGGTGCTGGACGGCGAGAAGACCTGGATCACCAACGGCACGCAGGCGGACGTGGCGGTGGTGTGGGCGCGCGGCGAAGAAGGCATCCACGGATTTCTGGTGGAGCGCGGGACGGCGGGATTCACGTCGTCGGACATTCATGGGAAGTGGTCGATGCGGGCGTCGGTGACGTCGAGCCTGTCGCTGGCGGATTGCCGGGTGAAGGAGTGCGACCGGCTGCCGGGGGCGCGGGGATTGAAGGCGCCGCTTTCCTGCCTGACGCAGGCGCGTTACGGGATTGGATGCGGCGTGCTGGGCGCGGCCATGGAGTGCTACGAGACCGCGCGGCAATACAGCATTCTGCGCAAACAGTTCGACAACCGGCCGATCGCTTCGCACCAACTGGTGCAGGAGAAGCTGGCGTGGATGATCACCGAAATCACCAAAGGGCAGTTGCTGGCGGTGCAAGCCGGGCGGCTGAAGGACCGGGGGAAGCTGGAGCCGGCGCAGGTTTCGATGCTGAAGCGGAACAACGTCGGGATGGCCCTGGAATGCGCGCGGCTGAGCCGCGACCTGCTGGGCGCCAACGGGATCACGGACGAATATCCGATCATGCGGCACATGTGCAACCTGGAAACGGTGAAGACTTACGAAGGAACCGACCACATTCACGCGCTGGTGATTGGGGAACGGGTGACGGGAGTGGCGGCGTACAAGTAGGGGCAGAGTTGTTAGCCGCCGATGAACGCCGATAAACGCAGATGAAAAACAAGAGAAATATCGGCGTTCATCCGCGTTCATCCGCGGCCAATCATGATTTTTTCTGAGAGCTAATCCATGTGGCTATACGCACTGACAACCGTGGTGAGCGCCTTTCTGCTATTTCAGGTGCAACCGATTATTGCCAAGATCATTCTGCCGTGGTTCGGCGGGTCGGCGGCGGTGTGGACGGTGTGCCTGCTGTTCTTCCAGATGGTGCTGCTGCTGGGATACACCTACGCGCACGTTCTGGTCCGCTATTTCGAACGGCAAGTGCAAACGGTGATCCACGCGGGCCTGCTGCTGGTGAGCGGGTTCCTGGTGCTGCGCACCATCTATCCGCCGGCGTCGATGAAACCGCTGCCCGGGGCAGACCCAACAGTGGGAATTCTGGTGCTGCTGGCGGCGACCGTGGGGCTGCCGTATTTCATGCTCTCGACCACCGGGCCGCTGCTGCAGGCGTGGTACGCGCGGGAGCGTGGCGGACAGATGCCGTACCGGCTGTACGCGCTGTCGAATGCGGGGTCGATGTTCGCGCTGTTGAGCTACCCGGTGCTGTTCGAGCCGCAGTTCGGCACGCACCGGCAGGCGTGGATGTGGTCGATCGCGTTTGGCGTCTTCATCCTGTTGTGCGGCGCCACGGCGTTCCGATGGGGCACCGAAGAGGCGGCGGTCGAGGCGGCCGCGAGGGAAGCACCGGCGGCCAAACCGCCGGCGTGGCATTATGTGCCGTGGTTGCTGCTGCCGGCCTGCGCGTCGCTGCTGCTGCTGGCGGTAACGAATCATATCTCGCAGAACATTGCGGCCATTCCGCTGCTGTGGGTGCTGCCGCTGGCTCTCTACCTGTTGAGCTTCATCCTGTGCTTTGAAGGGAGCGGGTGGTACCGGCGGAATCCTTATTTACAGTTGCTGGCGGTGGCGCTGGGCGGGATGGCGTACGGGCTGACGGTGGACACCACGGGAAATATGCCGATCTGGTGGATGCTGCTGCTGTTCGGGCTGGGCCTGTTCACGTGCTGCATGGTGTTGCACGGGGAACTGGTGCGGTTGAAGCCGGACCCCAAGTACCTGACGCATTTCTACCTGACGATTTCGGCGGGCGGCGCGTTGGGCGGGGTTTTCGTGGCGTTGATCGCGCCGCGGATTTTTCGCTCGTTCTACGAAATGCCGCTGGGGCTGGTGTTGTGCGCGATGCTGGTGTTGTTCGCGCTGATGCTGGACGCGGAAGCAGCGCCATGGTTCAAAGGGTGGCGGGCGATTCTGCCGGGCGCGGCCGCGGCGGCCACGTTGGCGATGGCCGTGTACCTGGGATTGCAGATTCGGGAACAGGCGCGGGATGCGCGCGTGATGGTGCGCAATTTCTACGGAGCCCTGAAAGTGGACGATACGGGGCCGGTGACCGATATGATGGCGGTGCGCCGGTTGACGCACGGGACCATCAACCACGGCGAAGAATACCTGAACATCGCGAAGCGGCGCCTGCCGACGACGTATTACGGCCCCAATACGGGGGTGGGGATCGCAATCCGGGAGAAGCAGAAGCAGGGGTCGATACGGGTGGGAGTGATCGGGCTGGGAACGGCGACCATCGCGGCGTACGGGCGGCTGGGCGATTACTACCGCTATTACGAGATCAATCCATTGGTACCGCCCATCACAAAGGGACAGTTCTATTTCGTACCTATGTGCGCGGCGAAGGTGGAGATTGCCATGGGGGACGCGCGGCTGACTCTGGAGAAAGAGGCGCCGGAGAATTTCGACGTGCTGGCGGTGGACGCATTTTCGAGCGACGCCATTCCGGTACACCTGCTCACCAAGGAAGCCATGCAACTGTATTTCCGCCACCTCAAGGCGGATGGAATTCTGGCGGTACACGTGTCCAACCGGTATCTGGACCTGCAGCCGGTGGTGGCGGGGGAAGCGCGGGCGCTGGGCAAACTGGCGCGGGTGGTGGACACCGACGACGACGAAACGCAGGACATTTTTGGGGCGACGTGGGTGCTGGTGACATCGCCGGCGACGGGTTTCGACGACGTGGAGACGAAGAATTCGGCGGAAATCGAGTCCAAGAAAAAAGTACGTTTATGGACTGATGATTACAGTAATTTGTTTCAGATCCTGAAATAGGTGTAATATAGATCCAGCCGCGTCCGACAGCCAATCAATTTGTTGGTAAACAGAGCTTGTGGTCTGTTATTATCGAACTGCCGAGGCATATCATGGACGCCGCATACAACTCCCTTAAGAAGACTGTTCTTTTTGTAGTAGCTACCGCGCTGCTGTTGGCGGCGCCAATCTGCGCGAACGCACAGCCGTATATCGTGGTGAATCCGGCTCTTGGTCCGGGCGGCACGATCCAGATCGGCAACGCCACGTGCAACGATTACCAGATCCTCAACCTGACCAGCACGGGCATAGCGATTCCGGTCGCGGTCTCGGTGACGTACACCACCGGCGGCGCGCCGACCGACCCGGTCAACGGGAACTGGCTGTACGCCAGGCTGGACGCGTCGGGGGTTGCGGGCGGCGGAACCGGCGGCATGACCACGGGCGGCGGAATCGCGGTCGCCAGCACAATACCGGTCTATTCGCTCACGGAGACGGGCATCAACCTGACGATCGGTCTCAACAAGAGCTTTGCGACCACGACCGAGCAGGCGTTCGTGACGATGACGCCGAGCGGCGGAACTCCGATTGTGATCACGGTCAACTATTTGCAGAACAATAGTTGCGGCGGGAACACGGGCACGATCACCAACGGCGTGGTGACGATCACGCCGGGGACGCTCACGCTGACGGCGGCGCAAGGCAGTTCGCAAACGCTGCCGTTGCAGATCCAGAACAACACGGGGTCGACGGTCAATTTCTCCGCGGCCGTTCTGGCGGGCAATACGTGGCTTACGACGAATTCGACATTGAGCAGCGTGTTGGCGGGGAACGGCACCGCGACGGTCAATGTGACAGGCAACGCGACGGGGTTGAACGCAACCACATACACGGGCCAAGTGACGATCACGACGTCTCCGGGAGTGCCCCTGATTGTGACGGTGACGTTCAACGTGACGACGGGCTCGGGCGGAGGCGGCGGCTCGGGCACGCTGTCATTGGATGGCGGTTTATCGACGAGCAGAAGTTTTCAGTACATTGCCTCGGGCACCAGCGCGACCGGAATTCCGGGTCCCTCGTGCATCAACATCGTGGATTCGAATACGAGCATCACGAACTATGGCGACAGCTTTACCACGAGCTCCGGGGGCGGGTGGCTGACGGTGAATAACAGCTCCACCAGCCCGCAGTACAACCAGTCATTCAGCGCCAACTGTTTGCAGGTGCAACCCAACGGCACGGTGACGGCTCTGGCATCGGGGGTGTACACGGGGACGGTGACGGTGACGGACTCGACGGGCTCGACGGCGACGGCGACTATCACGCTCTACGTGGACGCCGGATCGGCGGCGGGAATAACGGTATCACCGGGCGTGATCTTCAATTTCCCCAGCGTAGCGACGGGCTCGACGGCGACGGAATCGCAGCAGTTCACGCTGACGGCAGCCTCACCGATCACGCTGGGGGCGGCGCAACAATCCTCGGCCGCGTGGCTGGGGATGACCGCTCCGACGGGGGCAGGAACGGGGACGGAGCAGTTCACGTTAACGGCGTACCCGAGCGGATTAGCAGCGGGAATCTACAGCGCCACGATCACGGTTCCGAGTGCCAACCCGGTGGGGAGCACGACGATTCTGGTTGTTCTGGCGGTGGGGCAGAGCCTGGGCTGCGGGAGCTGCGGGGGGACGGTGACCTCAACGGTGGTGCCGACCTCACTGAGCTTCGCCTCGGAAGCTCTCAACACGAACTGGTCGGGCGGCAGCGAGGCGCAGACCATCACGATCACGGGCGCGACCGGCACAGCGTGGAGCAGCAGCGTGTCTTACGGGACCTCCGGGGGGAACTGGCTGCGGTTCGGCGGCTCGTCCGGGATTACCGGGGGAACCTTCGGCTCCAGTCCGGCGTCCCTGACGGTGGATATCCAGCCTTCCAACCTGGTAGCATCGGCGACGCCCTACACGGCGACCATCACGATTACAACGCCGAGCGGGACGACGTCGGTGTTGGTATCGTTGCTGGTAACGTCGTCAACCACACCGGTGCTGCTGGCCAGCCCGGCGACCACGTTGTTCACTTATGGCGGCGGCAACAATCCCGCGTCGCAGAATGTTGTTTTCAGCGACACCACGCAGGGTTTTCCGGGCGTTTCGGGATCGTTTCCTTCGATTGCGGTGACCACTTCGACCACCTGGCTGGTGGCAACCTCGGTAGGGAACACCATGACGCTGACCGCCAACCCGACGGGTCTGGCGACCGGCGCGTACGGCGGGTCGGCGACAGTGACGTCGACAGCCTATCCCAACAGCCCGTTCACGTATCAGGTGGTGTTCGTGGTGAATGGCGGGACGAGCACGGGGCCGTTGACGCTGAGCACGTCGGGGATGGTATTCAATGCGACGGCCAGCGGCAGTCTGCCGGCATCGCAGAATCTGACGGTGTCGGCGTCCAGCCTGACCAACGCTACGGTGTCGGTGACGGAGCAGAGCTGCAGCAATCTTACGTGGCTGACGATTGCGCCTTCCGGCAGCTTCAACGCCACCACGTCCGGCTCGATCTTCTCGGTTTCGGCGAACCAGAGCGGAATCGCGGGGGGCACGACCTGCGGCGGGACAATCACCTTTACGACGGCATCGTCCACACAGACGGTGAGCGTGAGCATGGTGGTGGCGTCGAACGGCACGAGCGGCAACGTGACGGTAACGCCTTCGGGCCCGCTGAGCTTCAGCTATACGGTGGGCGGGAGCAATCCGGCCACGCAGACCTTGAATATCGTGAATACGGCTTCGGGCACGGCGGCGACCAGCTTCACGGTGACGAGTTCCACGGCGACCAGTTCACCGAACTGGCTGACGACCAGTGCGGTTTCCACGGTTTCGACGCCGTACAGCCTGGTGGTGACGGCGAATCCGAACGGCCTGGCGGCGTCCGCGACGCCATACACGGCGACTTTGACGATCACCCCGAGCGGCGGGACGGCGGTGGTGGTGAACGTGACGTTCGCGATTGCGGGTTTGCCGGTGGTATCGGCGACGCCGACGACGCTCGGGTTCACGTACTCGGTGGGAGGTTCGAATCCGCCGACACAGACGGTGGCGGTTTCCGGCGGAGGAGGGGCGGCGAATTTCACGGTGACGACTTCCAGCACGGGCTGGCTCTCGGTTACGCCGACTAGCGGGACTACCCCGAACACGGGGACGTTCAACCTGACGGTGACGGCCAATCCGTCGAACCTGAACGCGGGGCAAACGTATAACGGCTCGATCACCGTTGCGGCGGGGACGGGGGCGACGGGAAGCACCATCGTCAACGTGACGTTTGCCGTCACGGCGCCGATACCTACCATTAGCAAGGTGACCAACGCGGCCAGCTTCGCGACGGGCGCGGTGTCGCCGGGCGAGCTGATTTCGATCTTCGCCAACACCACCAACCCGATCGGGCCGACTCCCGCGGTTCAGCTCAGCAGCGCAAACTGCGGGAGCCCTTGCACCAACGTTCCGACGACCATGGGCGGAGTGCAGGTGGAATTCCTCCCGCAAGGGATATTCGCGCCTCTGCTATACGTCAGCGCGACGCAGATCAACGCCGTGGTTCCGTACGAAGTGCAGACGGCGGGCAGCAATCTGTCGGTTGAGGTGAAATACCTGGGCCAGGCGTCGAATGCTTTCATCCTACAGACGGCGACGACGGCCCCGGGGATCATCAGCTTGATTGGCTCGGGAATCGGGACGGCGGCCATGAACCAATACGACGCGAGCGGGAACTACCAAGGGATTAACTCCGGCAGCAATCCGGCCAGCCCGGGGTGGACCCTGGTCATGTATGTGACGGGCGAAGGGTCGATTCCCTCGGCGGTCACGGGCGCCGTGACCTCGGCCGCCAACGTAAAGCCGCTGGTGGGTCCGCCTACGGTGCTGATCGACGACACTCCGGCGACCGTGGCGTACTATGGGGAAGCCGGCGGCGATGTTTCTGGAGTGATGCAAATCAACGTGCTGATTCCGACGGGCATCCGAACGAGCCAGGCGGTTAGCCTATCGTTCACGATTGGCGGCAACACCAGCCAGTCGGGTGTGACGGTGCAGATTAAGTAGCACCGGAACGGCAAACGAATCGGGCAGGCGGAAGGAAGCGCCTGCCCCACTCTTGCCAGGCGAGAGCGCCTGCGCGACCTTGTCAGGCGAAAGGCGACAGGCCAGGAGGCCTGTCCTACTAAAACACCAAGGCCTACACGTTTCGGGGAGCGGGCACGTCAGAAGCTATGTGAGCCGTTTTTGCCTGATGGTGGGCCTGCTAGCGGTGTCGGCAAACGCCCGAGACGCCAGGCTGGACGCCCTGCTGAAGAGCGTAGAAGCGCGATACAACCACGCTAGTTCGCTGCAAGTCCTTTTCCGTGAAGACTATACGCCGGTTGGGCACGCCCGGAAGCAAGAGAGCGGGATGCTGCTGCTGCGCAAGCCGGGGCGCATGCGGTGGGAGTATACGGCGCCCAAAGGGAAGCTGATCGTCTGCGACGGGAAGAACATGTGGATGTACACGCCGGCGGATAACCGGGTGGAGAAGATGGCGTCGCCCACGGAATCGGGGGACATGCGGGCGCCGCTGGCCTTCCTGCTGGGTAAGTTACACTTCGACAAGGAGTTCAGCGACATTGCGGGGCGGCCAGAGGGGCCGGACACGCGGATCACGGCGGGACCGAAGACGGACAACCTGCCGTATTCGGCGGTGGAGTTTGTGGTGACGCCGGAGGGCCGCATTCGCGAGGTCAAGGCGACGGGGTTCGACCAGGCAGTGTACGAATTCACCTTCGACCAGGAAAAACTGAATCCGCCGATAGATGGGAAGTTGTTCCGTTTCGAGGCGCCCCAGGGAGCGGAGATGGTGGAGGCGGGAGGATAGCGATGGCCGAGTTCGTGCTGAAATATGCGGACGGGCGCGGGCAGGTGCACCAGCAGGTAGCCTCGGCCGGCTCGGAGAAGGAACTGCGCGACCGCATTTCGGCGCAGGGCTTTCTGATCTATTCGGTCAAAGCGAAAGGGGCGGCGACGGGGCTTCTGGGCGGACGGAAGAAGCTGAACCTGGAAAAATTTCTGATTTTCAACCAGCAATTCGTGACGCTGGTGCGCGCGGGCCTGCCGATTCTGAAGGGGCTGGACCTGCTGGCGGACCGGCTGACGGATCCGAAGCTGGGACCGCACGTGAAGGCGGTGCGCGAAGAAGTGCGCAACGGAACGCTGCTCTCGGAAGCCTTCCGGGCGCAGGGAGTCTTTCCCAAAATCTACGTCACCTCGGTGATGGCGGGCGAAAAGAGCGGCAGCCTGACGGAAGTAATGGACCGGTACGTCAGCTACCAGAAGACTTCGCTGGCGGTGCGGAAAAAGGTGATGGTATCGCTGATGTACCCGTGCATCCTGGTGGTGCTGGTAGTGCTGCTGATGGTGTTTCTGGTGACATTCGTGGTTCCGAAGTTCGCCACGTTGTACGAGAGCTTCCATGCGGATCTGCCGGCGCCGACGCGGATGCTGATTGCGATCGGGCAGGCGGCGCAAGCGTACATTGTGGGCTTCGCGGTGGCGCTGCTGGCGGGGATCGCGGGGTTCCGGTGGTGGGCGCGGCGGGAATCGGCGCGGACCGCGATCGACCGGTTCAAATTGAAGATACCGGCGGTGGGGGACATCTGGTTGAAATACCAGGTGGCGCAACTGGCGCGCATCCTCGGCACGCTGCTAACCGGGGGCATCCCGCTGGTGCAGGCGATGGAGACGGCGGCGGAATCGCTGAACGCACCGCTGCTGCAGAAGGCCGTGGAGACGGCCGGCAAGAGCGTGCGGGAAGGGCAGCCGCTTTCGGGGTCGCTGAAGGCGTTGAAACTGTTTCCGGGCCTGGCGATCGATATGATCGAGGTGGGGGAATCCACCGGCGCGCTGCCGCAGATGCTGAACAGCGTGGCGGAATTTTTCGAAGACGATGTGAACACGCGGATGCAGGCGATGATGTCGCTGATCGAGCCGGCGATCATGCTGATCATGGGGACGTTTGTGGCATTCGTGCTGGTGTCGTTGTATCTGCCGATTTTTTCGCTGGCGGACACGATCCGGTGAGGGAGTAGCGTATGGCAACGATGGACAGAATGGGGCCCGGGCTGGAGACGTCGGTGGAAGTGGACCAGGCGAAGAGCATGGCGGCGCGCTACCGCTGCGAGTTCGTGGACCTGCGGGTGGCCTCGATCGACCACGACCTGTTCCGGTCGATTCCGGTGGACCTGATGTTCCGGTACAACTTTGTGCCGATGCGGGCGGAGAACGGGACGCTCGAAATCGCGCTGTCGGACCCGCGCAACCTGACGCTGATCGACGAGCTGACGATCCTGCTGAACAAGCAACTGAAAGTGAAGGTGGCGACGCTCTCGCAGATTTCGGAGCTATTGAAGAAGACCGAGCAATCGCAACGGGTGCTGGACGAAGTCACCGGGGGTTTCGCGCTGGACGTGGTGGTGGAAGACGGCGACTCCGACGAGACGCTGTCGATCGACAAGCTGACGGCCTTGGACAGCGACATCGCGCCGGTGATCAAGCTGGTGGACACGACGATCTTCAACGCACTGGAGCGGCGGGCGAGCGACATTCACATCGAATCGCGGGACCAGGAAGTGGCCATCAAGTACCGCATCGACGGGGTGCTGCATTACGCCATGCCGCCGATCGCGAAGGACTGGCAATCGACCATCATTTCGCGGATCAAGGTGATGAGCGAGCTGGACATCGCGGAAAAGCGCGTGCCGCAGGACGGGCGTTTCCGGGTGCGGTACAAGAACCGGCTGATCGATTTCCGGGTGTCGATCATGCCGACGATTCACGGCGAGGACGCGGTGCTGCGCGTGCTGGATAAAGAGTCGATGAGCGAGAAGTTCGCCAAGCTGACGCTGGACGTGGTGGGATTTGGGGAAAGCGATCTGTTCAAGTTCCGGCGTTACATCCAAGAGCCATACGGCATGGTGCTGGTGACGGGGCCGACCGGGTCGGGGAAGACCACGACGCTGTACGCGGCGCTGAGCGAGATCAAGAACGACGAAGACAAGATCATCACCATCGAAGATCCGGTGGAATACCAGGTGAAGGGGATCACGCAGATTCCGGTGAACGAGAAAAAGGGGTTGACGTTCGCGCGCGGGCTGCGGTCGATTCTGCGGCACGATCCGGACAAGATCATGGTGGGCGAAATTCGCGACCAGGAGACGGCGCAGATTGCCATCAACTCGGCGCTCACCGGCCACCTGGTGTTCACCACGGTACACGCCAACAACGTGCTGGACGTGCTGGGGCGCTTCCTCAACATGGGAGTAGAGGCCTACAATTTTGTTTCGGCGCTCAACTGTATTCTGGCGCAGCGGCTGGTGCGCGTGATCTGCGAGCACTGCAAGCACCGGGTGCAATATCCGGACCAGATGCTGATCGAAAGCGGCTTGAACCCGGAGGAGTGGCGGGACGTTCCGATGATGGAAGGGGCCGGCTGTTTCGAGTGCGGCGGGACGGGGTTCCGGGGACGCTCGGCGATTCACGAGCTGCTGGATTTGTCGGACCGCATCCGGGAGTTGATTTTGAACAAGCGGCCGACGTCGGAGATCAAGCGGGCGGCGCGGGAAGAAGGGATGACGTTCCTGCGGGAATCGGCGGTGGAGAAATTGCGGCTGGGGATTACCACGCTGCGGGAAATCAACAAGGTGACGTTCATTGAGGGGTAGGTTTGAGAGATCGAGGCGGGGGATTTTGAGAAGCATGGAATTTAACTCGGAGGCGCGGAGGAGCGGAGTTTTGAGAAAGACGGAGTTCACCGCAGAGACGCTGAGACGCGGAGTTTTGAGAACACATTTGAACGTTGTGTGCGCGACGGCTACCGTAGGGTTAAGTTATATCTCTTTGTTTTTCTCCGCGTCTCCGCGTCTCAGCGGTGAAATAGTTTTGAGGCCAAGTTTCATCTCTTCGCTTTTCTCCGCGTCTCAGCGCCTCCGCGTTGAAATCACTTTCAGGGACAGGGTGATCTCTTGCTAAACGTTTTCAAATCGATACTGCGGGATCCGCCGCCGGGGATGGCGTTTGAAATTTCCGAGCAGGGAATTGCGGCGGCGCGCATCGGAGCGAAGGTGGAGATGGAGTTCCAGCCGCTGCGGCCGGGCGTGCTGTCGATTTCGCCGGTGAGGGAGAACGTTCTGGAGGAAGCGGCGTTGCTGGCGGCGGTGAAGCAGGTAGCGGCCACGCAGGCGGCCTGGAAGCGGAAAGGGGTGGCGCTGATCCTGCCGGATTACAGCGCGCGCCTCACGGTTCTGGATTTCGACCAGTTTCCGGCGGACGCCAAGGAACAACTGGCGCTGATCCGCTTCCGGCTGAAGCGCAGCGTGCCGTTCGACGTGGATACGGCGGCCATCAGCTACGCGGCACAGGCCGGCGCCAAGAATACGGACGTAGTGGTGGCGATGACGCCGCAGGAAATTGTGGCGCGGTATGAAGCACCGTTTCGCGCAGCGGGAATGAATCCGGGCATGGTGACGATGTCGTCGCTGGCGGCGATCGAGCTGGCGGCGGAAACCGGGCTGAACGTGTTCGCGAAACTGGCGGGGCGGGTGCTCACGGTGCTGGTGCGCAACAAGAGCGTCCTGAAAATGGCGCGCTGCGTGGAGCTGCCGTCGGCCGAGTTGGAAGACGTGGCGGCGGTGCTGGCGCCGACCTTGGTTTTTGTGGAAGACAACCTGGGCGGCCGCGCGGAGAAGCTGACGCTGTGCGGGTTCGGCGAGGGAACGGACGAAGCGCAAGGGCGCTTTACCGAGGAACTGGGCGTGGAAGTGGAACCGCTGCGGTCGCCGCTGGGAACGCCCGGGGAAGCCAACGCGGGACTGCTGGGGTATTTGCGGTCCGTGGCGAAGAACAACTGAGATGAAGATACCAATCAACCTGGCGACCAACCCGTTCCGGCGCGACCGGGCGATGATGGTGGCCTCTCTGGTGGTGTGCGCGCTGCTGGTGGCGACGCTGGGACTGCTGGGGAACCTGGCGCGGCAGGACAGCCGGCAGATTGCCGATGTACAGCGCGAAGTGAAGAACCTCCACCAGCAGATCAACGGCCTGAACGCGGAAGAGGCGAAGCTGGATGCGGTGGTGAAGCGGCCGGAGAATGCTTCGGTGCTGGAGCGCAGCGTGTTTATCAATACGCTGCTGCGGCGCAAAGGAATCAGTTGGAACCGGATCTTCACGGATCTGGAGAAGACCATTCCGTACAACGTGAAGATTGTGCGGGTGCATCCGACCATCGATGCGCAGGGCCGGGTGATGCTGGACATGGTAGTGGCGGCGGCTTCGCCCAACGAAGTGATCGAGATGTTCAAGTCGCTCGCGGGGTCGCCACTGTTCGGCGTGGCGGAGCCCAGGGGAAGCGCGCCGCCGACGCAGGCGGAACCGCTATTCCGCGAGACTTTAGTGGTGCCGTATGCCCAAAAACTTTAAGCTGGCGGAAAAGCTGGATTGGAAGCAGGTGCGGTTCAAGGATCCGCGCGTCCTGATGCGCGCGCTGATCGGCGTGCTGCTGGCGGCCAACCTGGCGATGGCGGTGGTGGCCTTCAAGCCGTTTGGCGGCTCGGCCGACGATCTGCGGCGCGACCAGCAGACGCTGAGCGCGCAGTTGCGGGCGCTCGAAACGAAATTGGAAAGCAGCAAGAGCCTGGTAGGGAAGGTAGAGATTGCGCGCACCGAGGGCGACGAGTTTCTGGGCAAGTACGTGATCCCGGCGCGCAGCATGGCGGAGACCACGCTGGCCGAGATGACCAAGGCGGCTACCGACGCCGGCATCCGCGCTCTGCCTTCGGTGACGTCAACCGACGCAATCGAGGGCAGCGACACGCTCGAAATGGTGACCATCACGCAGGGCTTCGAAGGCACCTATGCGGCGCTCACGAAGCTGGTGAACCTGCTGGAAAAGTCGCCGCGTTTCCTGATTCTGGACAGCATGCAACTGAATGCCACGCAGACGCAGCAGAATGGCGGGCAGAGCGGGCCGCAGGCGATCAACGTGACACTGAAAGTGCTGACCTTCGCGCGCGACGAATCGGGGGCGGCGTTATGAAGATCGGCGCCGAGAACAAGATGGCGGTGTGGGCGCTGTCGGTGCTGGGAGTAGTTGCCGCGTACGGAGTGTATGCGAACTTCTTCTCCGGGCCTTCGGTGGCGCCGGCGCCCTCGGCGAGGACGCGGGCGATGGACGCGATTCCGGAGGCGGTTGCGGTGCCCGACAATTCAAAGAGTGCGCCGCAGCGGCCGGCGGTGCGCGGGCAGGTGCAGGAATTCCGTCCGGTGTTGCGCCCCAAGAAGAAGGAAGACCAGATCGTCGATATACGGACGGTGGATCCGACGATACGGCTGGACTGGCTGGCAAGAGTACAGGAAGTGCCGCAAGCGGGAGGCGAGCGCGATCTGTTCCAGATTCTGAAGGCTCCGCCGGTGCATGAAGCGGTGCTCAAAGGCGACGAGCCGCACGTGTTTATACCCCGAGGGCCGCCGGCTCCGCCGCCACCGCCCGGGCCGCCACCCGACCCCAACACCGTGCCGCCGCCGCCGATTCCGCTCAAGTATTACGGCTTCTGCACGGAGCGCAATAATGGGAAGAAGACGGCCTATTTCCTGGATAACGACGAGATTATCCAGGCGACCGAAGGAACCACGCTGAAGGGGCGGTACCGGGTGGTGCGCATCGGGCTGAACCAGGTGGTGATGGAAGACGTGCAGTCCAAGCGGCAGCAGAATTTGACGCTGGAACCGGAGATGGCGGGATGAAAAGGCAGCGGAAGGAATCGGGTTTTGCGCTGCTGATGGTGTTTCTGCTGGCGGCGTGCGTGGCGATCATGCTGTACATGGAAATGCCGCGGGTGGCATTCGAAGCCGAGCGGCAGAAAGAGCTGTTGCTGATCGACCGGGGCAACCAGTTCAAGCGGGCCATCCAGGTTTTCGTGACGGACAGGACGGGCAATCCGACGGGCCGGTATCCGGCGTCGATCGACGAACTGGAGACCTTCAACAACCATCGCTACCTGCGGCGCCGGTATGTGGACCCGATGACGGGGAAAGACGAGTGGCGCCTGATCCACACCAGCGGCGTTCCGGGGGTGTTTCCGGATTCGGTGACCATGCAGCAGAACCAGAACCAAGCCAAGGACTCGGGTTCGGCGGGGAGCGACTACATCAAAGTGTTACAGAGTTTCGATGCGCCTGGGAACCAGCAGCAACAGGGTGGCGTGAACGCGGCCATGCGGCGGCGTCCGAGCGATTCGGGTGGAGCGCCGGGATCGGCGGACGGCGGAGGGCAGACGGCGGGAGGATCGCAGGGGAGCAGCGGAGACGCGGGTGGCGGGGGAAATGCGGGATCGGCGGGGGCCATCGGACAGCCGGGCCAAGCGGGACGCACGGGAACCGGCGGGCCGGGCGCCACTACCGGGCAGACGCAGACGTGCACGGCATACATTGGGGGATGCGCGCCGACGACTACCAACCCGCAGGCGGGCGGAGGCGCGGTGGGGGGATTGCCGGGGCAAGCGGGAAATCCGCAAGGCGGCGGGGTTTCGATGGGCGGAATGCCGGGGGGAATGCCCGGACTGCCTGGGCAACCGGGCATGCAGATGAATCCCACGGCACAAACGGCCGCGGCGGGGATGATCCAAAATATTCTGACGTCACCGCGTCCCGGCGGCATGCCGGCGAACAATCCGGGGACCATCGTGGGCGGCGGCATCGCGGGAGTGGCCAGCAAGTTCGAAGCGGAAGGCATCATGGTGATCAGCGACCGCACGGCCATCAACGAGTGGGAGTATATCTTCGACATCAACAAGTACCGGAGGCCGGCCAACCCGCTTGGCGGCGGGCCGGGAACGCCGATCAATGGCAACCAGGGCGGCGCCGCGGGCGGCGGGCCGGGTAGCACAGGCGGCGGGCCGGGTGTGGGTGTGCCGCCAGTCGGCGCGGGCATGGGCGGCCGCGGGCAATAGGGGGCGCGGCTGCGCCGTGGGAAGTGGGACGTTCAGGCGGCTTCTTCGGGCTTCAAGAGATCTCTCGCACCCGGCAAACGCCGGCTGAAGCCGGCGGCAGCCAGGATTGGCTGCCCCACAATCCCCACCAAAAGAAACTGAGATGTTGTAATCCCTATCGGCGGCGTCTACGCTCGGAGGCGCGCACCTGTTCTTCGTTCATTCCGAAATAGTGGGCCACTTCGTGCCAGACGGTGTCTTCCACCATGCGGCGCAAAGCGGCGGGGCTGCGCGCCAGGCGCTCGTGAGGTCCCTGAAAAATGGTGATGCGGTCGGGCATGGAGAAGGGCTCGAAAACGCTGCGAGTGGTGAGCGGGCGGCCTTCATAGAGACCCAGCAGGGTGCTCGAGGGGCCGAGGCGGGCGAGTTGCGCGGCGGAAGGCTCGGGCTCCACGAGCAGGGCGATATTTTTCAGCCGCTTGCGGAAACGCGCGGGAATGCGGGCGTACGCGGCGGACACCAGGCGGTCGAATTCGTTCGGGCTCATGGCTCTTGTTATTCTAAATCTTGGCGGACAACCAACCGAAGCGCGTGGTGGTAGCGATTGACGGGCCGGCGGGGGCGGGCAAGAGCACGATCGCGCGGCGCCTGGCCGAACGCCTGGGGTTTACCTATATCGACACGGGCGCGATGTATCGCGCGGTGGCGCTGTGGGCCTTGCGGCAGGGCGTGCGGTTCGACGACCGGCACCGCATGGAACAACTGGCGAAGGCGGCGATCATCGAACTGACGCCGGGGCGCATCCACTTGAACGGCGAGGACGCGAGCGATGCCATCCGCACGCCGGAGGTTTCGAGCGGGGCGTCGCAGATCGCGGTGATCCCGGGGGTACGGCGGGCCATGGTCGAGAAACAGCGCGAGATCGGCGAGCGTTCGAGCGTGGTGATGGAGGGACGCGACATCGGGACGGTGGTGTTTCCCGACGCGGCGGTGAAGATCTATCTGGATGCCGACGTCGAAGAGCGCGTACGCCGCCGCCTGGAGGAAGAGCGGGCCAAGGGAAGTACGGTGGGCGCCGGCGCGCTGGCGGAGCAGATGAAGGAGCGCGACCGCCGCGACAGCGCGCGGGCCGATTCGCCGCTGGCGCAATCGCCCGACGCGACTTATCTAAATTCCACCGGTATGAGCCTGGACGAAGTGGAAGAGGCCATTCTGAAAATGGTGCGGGCGCGGGTGACGAACGGGAAGGAATACGAGAGGAATTCAGAAGTCAGGAGTCAGAAGTCAGAATAGAGAATAGAGAAGTCAGAATACAGAAGTCAGAATCTCGGGGCGGCCGGCTTCTTCTGAATTCTGAATTCTGTCTTCTGACTTCTTAATGAGGTCATTATCCTTTGAAGAACTTGCTAGTCATGAAATTCGGGGGGACGAGCATGGGCTCGGCCGAACGGATGAAGGTAGCGGCGCGCATTGCGGCCGAGGAACAGAAGAAACGGCCGGTGGTGGTGGTGGTGTCGGCGATGTCGAAGATCACGGATCTTCTGCTGGACACCATGCGGCAGGCGGAGGCGGGCAACCGGGCGGCCGTGGACGAGGGCTTGGCGGCGTTACGCCAGCGGCACGAAGAGACCTGCCGGGAGTTGCTGCCGGCGGGGAAGCAGGGGGCCGTCGAGGCGCAGATCGGCGAGCTGATCGGAGAATTCGAGCGCATCGTGAAGGGCATGGCGATGCTGGGCGAGCGGCCGCCGCGCTCGGTGGATGAAGCAGTGGTGACGGGAGAATGGCTCTCAGCGACGTTGATGGCCGAATACCTGGCGGGGTGCGGTACACCCGCCGAAGCGGTGAACGCCTGCGAAGCGGTGGTGACGGACGCGATGTTCGGGAACGCATCGCCGCTGATGGAGCCGACCACGGTGAAAGCGCGGGCGCGGCTGCTGCCGTTGCTGGAGCGGGGAACGCTGCCGGTGGTGACGGGCTTCAACGGGGCGACGGCGGACGGGCGGCCGACCACGCTGGGGCGGGGCGGATCGGACTTCTCGGCGTCGATTCTGGCGGCGGCGCTGGACGCGGCGGAGTTGTGGATCTGGACGGACGTGGATGGGATCATGAGCGCCGACCCGCGGCTGGTGCCGGACGCCGTGGTGCTACCGCAAATCACGTACGCGGAGGCGGCGGAGCTGGCGTATAACGGGGCCAAAGTTCTGCATCCGCGGACGCTGGCGCCGCTGGCGGAAAAGAAGATCCCGGTGTGGAGCAAGAACAGTTTTGCGCCGGAGAAGCCGGGGACGCGAATCGCGCCGTCGGTATCCGACGTGCCTGGCGGCACGCGGGCGGTGGCGTCCATGGGGAAGGTGGCGCTGGTGTCGCTGGAACCGGGCAGCCCGGAGCTGAACGGCGTGCAGGTGATGGCGCGGGCGCTGGACGCGGTAGCGCGGGCCAACGTGGAAGTGCTGCTGCTTTCCAGCTCGAGCTACCGGCAGAATTTTTGTTTCCTGGTGCGCGAGGAAGAACTGGAACGCACGCTGGAAGCGGTGGAAGCGGCGCTGGCGCTGGAGTTCGCGCACCACTACCTAGAACCGGTGAAAGTGGACCGGGAGGTGGCGTTGCTGGCGGCGGTGGGTGAAGGAATGCAAGGAAAGGCGGGCCTGGCGGGGCGCATCTTCACGGCAATTTCGCGGGTGCAGGTGAACGTGATCGCCATCGCGCAAGGATCGAGCGAGCTGACCATCGCGGTGGTGGTGCGGCGCGACGGCCTGGAAAAGGCGGTGCGCGCGGTGCACGCCGAATGCGGATTGGGGAACCGGCCGCCGGTGCCGGTATTTCCGTTTTCGCCGAAGAAGGGGCAGTAGCGCCGACGCCCCGTCGACCTTGTTCCGGCATTCGAAGAAGGCCCGCGGGCAGCCGGACCAGGGGGTCCGGCGCGGGCGAGGGCGCCCGCCCCACGAGAACGGCTTTCGCTATACTGGTTATTCCCCTTTTGAAGACAGGAGTTTCGGGCATCCATGTTTGATCTGTTTAGGCTTGGCAATCGAGAAAAAATGAAGAAGTTCGGCATGGCAGCACTGCTGCTGATGGTTTCAGCGTCCATGCTGCTGTACCTGGTACCCAATTACGACCGGAATTCCGGCTCCAACGATATGGTTGTGGCCCAGATCGGCAAGGAAACGATCACCGAAACCGAGGTGCGGCACACCATCCAAAACCTGACCAAGGGCCGCCAGCTTCCGGCGGAAGTGGTGCCGAACTACGTGCCGGAAATGATCACCGAGCTCATCACCGAGCGCGCCCTGGCATACGAGGCCGACCGCCTGGGACTGCAAGTGACGGACCAGGACGTGGCGGATGCGCTTCGCCAGATGTACGCGGGCCTGTTTCCGGACGGCAAGTTCGTGGGCAAGGATGTCTACGCGGCCATGCTGGCGCAGCAGGGCGCGACGATCGAACAGTTCGAAAGCGATATGAAGCGGGACATGCTGGTGGCGCGGCTGCGCCAGGTGGTGCTGGAGGGGACCATTGTGACGCCCCTCGAGATCGAAACCGAATACCGCAAGAAGAACGAGCTGTTGAAGATTCAGTTCGTGAAGATACCGGCCGATAAATACAAGAAGGAAACGGAGGCCACCGAGGAACAGGTGGCCGCGTATTACAAGACGAACCTGGCGCGCTTCACCGTTCCGGCGAAGAAGGACCTGGTGATCCTGACGGCGGATCAGGCCAAGATCGAGGCGGGCCTGAATCCGTCGGATGCCGATTTGATGACGGTGTACAACCAGAACCTGGGCAACTTCCGCATGCCGGAACGGGTGCAGGCGCGGCACATCCTGTTGATGACCCAAGGAAAGCCGGCGGGGGATGAAGCGAAAATCAAGGCCAAGGCCGAGGACATTCTGAAGCAGCTTCGGGCCGGCGCGGATTTCGCCGAAATGGCAAAAAAGAATTCCGAAGACACCGGGTCCGGCGCGAAGGGCGGGGACCTGGGTTGGGTGACGCGCGGACAGATGGTGCCGGAATTCGAGAAGGCGACCTTCTCGCTCAAAACCGGGGTGATCAGCGACGTGGTGAAAACGCAGTACGGGTACCACATCATCCAGGTGCAAGCGCACGAAGACGCGCGGGTGAAGCCGTTCGCCGAAGTGAAGGACGATATGAGCAAGCAGTGGAAACAACTGCAGGCCAGCGAGAAGATGCAGCAGATTTCCGACACCGCTCAGGCGGCTTTACAAAAGGACCCGACGCACCCGGAGAAAGTGGCGGCCGATCTGGGAATGCAACTGGTGCGCGCCGACGGCGCCGAACCGGGCAAGCCGCTGCCGGAAGTGGGGAGCAATTCCGATTTCGACCAATCGATCGCCACACTGAAGAAGGGTGAGGTCTCGCAAGTTGTGCCGCTGGGGGCCAGCAAACTGGCGCTAGCCGAAGTAATGGACACCATTCCCGGGCGGGCGGCCACGTTGGAGGAGGCCAAGGGGCAGATCCGGCAATTTCTGAGCGGGCAGAATCTGAGCGTCCTCATACAGGAGCGCGCCAAGCAGCTGGTAGCCGCAGCCACGGCTAGCGGGGATCTGGCCAAGGCAGCCAAGGCCATGGGGCTGGAAGCCAAGACGCCGGAGCCATTCAAGCGGCAAGCCACAGTGGAAGGATTCGGCTCGGCCACCTACATCGATGACGCGTTCACGAAGCCTGTCGGGACCATCATGAATCCGATTCCCATGCCGGATGCCACGGTGATCGTGAAGGTGATGGAACACGCCGCAGGGGACATGGGCCAACTGGCGGGACAGCGCGACAAGATTCGCGAAGAGATCAAGGGGCAAAAAGCGCGCATCCGGGGCACCCTGTTCCAGGACGGCCTGCTGGAGGAACTGGTCCGGCAAGGCAAGGTGAAACTGCACCAGGATGTCATCAATCGGATCATCGGCAGCTTCCGCGGCTAGCGAATGATCCACACCATTTTCGATTTCCTCCGGTCGCTAACGAACCCGGATCGGTTGATTCACCTGCTGGCAACGCTGTTATCGGGCTGGCTGGGTTACGCGGCTCTGTTTGGCCTAGTTTTTTCGGAAACCGGTTTGCTGGTGGGGATCGTGGTGCCGGGCGATTCCCTGTTGTTCACTGTGGGCGTGGTGGCCGGCGCCGGGAAGTTGAACATCGTCGTGGTGAACGCCGTGCTGATGCTGGGCGCCATGCTGGGCGATTCCACGGGTTATCTGCTGGGCCGGCAAACCGGCCCACGGATCTTCACGCGCAAGGACTCGCTGGTGTTCAAGCAAGAGTACGTTACCCGCACCAAGGCGTTCTACGAACGGTACGGAGGCAAGACCATTCTGTTCGCGAGGTTCCTGCCCATCGTGCGGAGCTTCGCGGCTTTCATGGCGGGCGTGGGGCAGATGCCGTATCTGCAGTTCCTTCCGTTCAGCGTGTGTGGGGGCATCGGTTCGGTATTTCTGCTGACCATGCTGGGATATGTACTGGGCAAGAAGCCGTTCGTGCACGACCACTTCGATGCGGTGATTCTGGCGATCATTTTCATCTCGCTGCTGCCGACCGCGATTCACGCGGTGAGGGAACGGCGCAGAGCGGGCTAGCAGCGGGTTCGACAAGCGCGAGGGCGCGACCAGGGGGTCGCGCGCAGGCGAGGGCGCCTGCCCCACTTTGGTCTAACTAAGTGTGCCTGCCGAGCAGGCCGGCGGCGAACAGGCGGGCATCCACGCGGCCCAGGCGACCGGCCAAGCGCGCGGCGAGCAGCGGTGTATGCCGGATCTCGCACAGGTATTCGGGTATTTCCCAGACGTCTTTCTCCGCCGTCATCCAGTGGACGGCATCGAAGCGCCGCAGATTGACGGGGCGGGAGTAGTTTCTGAGGGTCTTCTCTTTGCGCAGATTGAAGTAGTGCTCGAAGTACGACATGGCCAGCTCGCGCAGGGTGCGATATACCGGTTCGCGGAAGCGGAGTCCCGAGAAGTTGGATTTCGCCAGGGCGCCCCAATGGCCGTGGCGGCGGAAGATGGCGAGCACGTGATCGTCGTCACGGACGGCTTCGAAGTCCAGCAACAGGGGTGGCTCGCCCAGCATGCGCAGAGCGGCGGCGGCGAACAAGGCGCCTTCCATGCAGTGGGCGGTGCGGTCCCTGAGGACGCCGCGCGGCGAGCGGCAGGTGTGGCCGTGCAATTCCTTGTTGTAGCCGAGGTCGTCGAGAAATCGCTGGATCTTCTCGGGAGACTGCAAGCGGCGGAAGACCGCTCGCTCGCCGGCGGTGAATGAGTGCTGGGGCACTGGATCAGGGTAGCGTAAAACGGGGGGCGGGCGGACTATACTGGTTGCGGTGAGCCGATGCCGCTGCCTCCCTTACGGCCTCTTCATTCGGACGCGTGGCTGAACAAGGTGAAGCTGGACCAGCTCGACCGTCTCACAACGGACGATCTTATGCGCTCGCTCTTGCCCGGTGTCAGGAAGCCCGAATGGGGAGAGTGAGGGGGTCAAGTGCACACCGAATTGTTCTGGATTGAAGGACCGTGGCCCGGAAAGCTGGCCATATCCGCGCGCCCTCGTGGTGGGGACTGGCGCTGGCGGCGGAAGCGGCCAAGTTCGGAGGCATTTACGCTTCGCACATCCGCGATGAAGGGAACGGCATCATCGGGGCGCTGGACGAGGCTTTTCGCATCGGACGGGAAGCGAAGATTCCGGTGGAAATCTGGCATCTCAAGGCGGCCGGCAAATCGAACTGGGGACGGATGGCGGAGATTGTGGCGCACATCGAAGCCGCGCGGAAATCGGGAGTGGATGTGGCCGCGGACACTTACGCGTATACGGCCGCGTTCAACTCCTTTTCGGCCGTCATTCCGCCCTGGGCGCACGATGGCGGCGACAAGAAACTGATCGAACGGTTGAAGGACCCGGTGTTGCGCGCGCGCATCCGCAAAGAGATGGAGACGCCGGGCGGCGATTGGAATAACGAATGGCAGCAGGTGAGTGGGCCGGAAGCTTTCATCGTGGGCGCGGTCGAGAATCCCAAACTACTGCCGCTCGAGGGGAAGACCATCGCGGAGGTGGCGAAGCTGTGGAACAAGGATCCGATCGACACGGTTTTCGATCTGCTGATCGAGGATGAAGCCTTCACCGAGGTGGCGTTCTTCCTGATGTCGGAGCCGGATGTGGCGCTGGCCTTGCAGCAGCCCTGGGTTTCGGTCTGCAACGATTCGCGGGGAACGGCGACGGACGGCCTCTTGGGCAAGGAGCATCCGCATCCGCGCGCTTATGGCGCTTTTCCGCACATTCTGCGCAAGTACGTGCGGGAAGAAAAGAAGCTGACGCTGGAAGAGGCAATCCGGAAATTTACCGCGCTGCCGGCGGCGCGGATGCGGTTTGCCGACCGGGGCGTGCTGAAGGCCGGGATGTGGGCGGATGTGGTGGTGTTCGATCCGGAGACCATTCGCGATGTGGCGACGTTTGAGAATCCGAATCAGCTTTCCGAGGGAATGCAGTTCGTGCTGGTGAATGGAGTGCCGGTGATCGATGGCGGGAAGATGACCAACGCGCTGCCGGGGAGGGTGGTGAAGCGGTGAAGCGACCAGGGTCGCGATCACGCGCGCTTGCGGGTCTCGGCTCGCGCCGCAATCGCGACAAGCGCTCGAAGCGCGTCATTGACCGACTTCGAATCTGGAAATGCATCGGCCAATTCCGGGTCTAGGAGCACTACATTGGTCCCCTGGCGGTACCGTTCCACGTACTTGCCCCGAACGCCAGCGGAAAAGTCGTATTCCGCTCTCATCTCACGGGGACGGCGCTTAGTTGGAGGTTTCTTCATAGTTGCGTCTCTCATGCTTCGCCGCCGGGCGAGCGCGGACGGATTCGCTCTTCCCTAATAGTAACTTGCTGGACATTTCGATGATTACGAAGCGCTCTTCGCCGATGGTGTGCTCCGGGAGCAAAGCGGGTACAGCTACCAATTCCAAAGGCGGGAATTGGTAGCTGTCCCCGTTTTGCGGCGGCGCGTGCGCTTGAGGCTATTTTCGAGAGAGGCAGTTGCGGATGGCGCGCTCGAAGCCGGGGAGCGAACGCTCGATGGAGTCGCGCGGGATGGTCAGCGAGAGACGCATGTAGCCAGACCGGCCGAAACCGGCGCCGGGGACGGCCAGGATGCCTTCCGCTTGTAGCATGCGGATGAAGGCCACGTCGTCGGCAATGGGCGTCCTGGGGAACACGTAGAAGGTGCCTTGCGGGCGCGGGGCATCGTAGCCCATGGACGTCAGGGCGTCGCAGAGCAGATCACGGCGGGCTTGATAAGGGGCTACGTCGATGGCGGCGTCGGGCGCCTGGGCGACCACCAATTGCCAGATGGCGGGCGCGTTGATGTAACCGAGAATGCGGTTGGCGAAGGTGCAGGCGTTGCGCAGTTCGGCGGCTTCCGGCAGGCGCGGCGGGATGGCCAAATAACCGATGCGCTCGCCGGGAATCGCCATGGCCTTGGACCAACTCCACGCCAGCACGGCACGGCGCAGCAGCGGCAGCGTTTCGGGGGGTGTGAGGCCGTCGAAAGTGAGCGGGCGGTAGGGTTCATCGCTGACGATCAAGACGGGCTCGGGAATGATGCGGTCGAGTGCGCGCAGCGCGTCGGCGCTGTAAACCACGCCGGTGGGGTTGTTGGGCGAATTCAGAATCAACGCCTTGGTGCGCGGCGTGATGGCGGCGGCAATGCGGGCGATATCGGGCTGGAAGTCCGCGCGGGTTTCCACCGGCACCACGCGGCCGCAATGGTTCTCGATGTAGAAGCGGTACTCCGGGAAGTAGGGGTTGAGGACGATGACTTCGTCGCCGGGGTCGAGCACGGCTTTGAGCACGGTGTTGATGGCTCCGGCGGCGCCCGCAGTCATGAGGATGTCATCGAGCGTAAAGGGAAGGCCGGTGCGTTCGGCCAGGCGGCGCGCAATGGCGGCGCGTACGGCGGGGAAGCCGGCGTTGGGCATGTAGCCGTGGCTGTGCGGCCGATTTTCGGCGACTACCTGGCGCAGGGCCTCGATGACCGCGGCGGGCGGCTCCACGTCGGGATTGCCCAGCGAGAAATCGAAAACGTTGTCAGCGCCGCGCTCCTTGCGAAGCTGGATGCCGATTTCGAACATGCGGCGAATCCAGGAAGTTCGCTCCATCTGCTCGGCGATGGAGCACGAAATGGTCATGGTTTGCGTGGTCATACGCGCGCACTCCAAACCCGATTATAACGCAACACCACTTTCAGGTGGGAAGCTCTTGTGGGGCGAGTGCCGGCAGGAGTGCCGACGCCGACCGGCCAGGAGGCCGGTCCCACCTGGCGCGCCATATTCCATGACACCGCCGCTTTCATCGCGGCCGGCCAAGTCGAACGTGCGCGCCCGAAAAGACCCTCCTGGGAACGCCTCCTCTGTCATACAATGAGCCGTGAGCCCGACTCAACTTTCTTCCGCTCGCTGGCGCATTCTGGCGCTGCTTTTCTTCGGGACGACGTTGACCTACCTGGATCGCGTTTTCCTTTCCAACCTTTGGCCGACCCTCCGCGACAGCATGCATTTCAATGCCGGGGATTACGGGAATCTGACCGGGGCGTTCGCCCTGGCGTACACCGTAGGCTACCTGGTCGCAGGTAAGTTCATCGACCGCTTCGGCAGCAAGATCGGTTACCTGGTTACTATCGCCTGGTGGGCCATCGCTTCCGCGCTGGTGGGCCTGCCGGTGCTCTCGGCTACTCTGACGGGCCTGCTCATTTGGCGCGGCTTGCTCGGCTTCGGCGAAGCCGGTAACTTTCCGGCCGCCATCAAATCGGTAGCTGAATGGTATCCCAAACAGGACCGCGCGTTTGCCACCTCTATCTTCAATTCCGGAAGCAATGTGGCGGCCATGTTCGGGCCGGCCATCGCGGGCGTGTTGGCGCTGACATGGGGATGGCGAGGCGCCTTTTACCTGAATGGTGCGCTGGGCCTGGTCTGGGTGGTGCTGTGGTTGATTCTCTACCGGAATCCGCCGGTAAAGCCTGAGGATGAAGGCGTGATCACAGCCAAGATCGGGTGGCTGGGTGCGCTGAAGTATCCGGAGGCTTGGGGCTTTGCCCTTGGCAAGTTCCTCACCGACGGTGTGTGGTGGTTTTACCTGTTTTGGCTGCCGCCGTACCTGTATGATGTGCGCCACTTCAATTTGAAAGAAGTTGGCTGGGCGATGCCGGTGCTCTATTCGGCGGCCAGCGTGGGCAGCCTGATCGGTGGGGCGATTCCAAGCTATCTGGGCCGGCGCGGTTGGGATATGCGTAAGGCGCGGCCCACGGCCATGGCTCTCTGCGCGCTGTGCATGCCCATTGCCGCCACGGCAGTTTGGGTGAAGAACCCCATCCTCATGGTCCTACTGATTTGTTTTGGGCTGGGTGGCCACCAGGGCTGGTCGGCGAACATCTTCAGCACCACGTCGGACTCGTTCCCGAAGGGAGCAGTAGCCTCGGTCACCGCCATCGGCGGGTTTGCCGGCGGCCTGGGCGGAATCCTGTTCAGCGCCAAATTGCCGGGCTTCATCATCGGCCATTTCGGCAGCTATGTGCCCATGTTTGTGATGATGGGCAGCCTGCACCTGATCGCCTTGCTCGTCATGAGCCAGCTTTCCTGGCGCAAGCCGAAGCAAGTGGCCGTAGCGGTTTAGGTCTGTGCTGCGATGCAGCCGGCTGATTTAGACTGAGGAAGTGCTGAAAGACATCCGCCCGGCCAGCGACCGTTCGCTTCACGTCTCATTCGGCGACGAGATTTCGATGGAGTCGCATGGCGCGGTGATGCGGCTCACGCGGGCACTCGAGGGAGCGCGCGGCATTCTCAATCTTCACCCCGCGTACGCTTCGGTGCTGGTGGATTTCGATCCGCGGCTGCGCACGCATGAGCAGATAGAGGCCCTGGTGCGGGAGTGCCTGGCTGCGCCGGACGGAGCGACCGCGGAGGAGGCGCGCACGATCGAGATCCCGGTGCGGTATGGCGGCGAATCCGGTCCGGATCTGGAAGATATCGCGCGCCACACGGGCTTCGCGGCGGAGCGAGTGGTGGAACTGTTCGGCGCGGCCGAATACCTGGTTTACTTCGTGGGCTTCTCGACGTGCTTTCCGTATCTGGGCGGTCTGCCACCGGAGCTGGCCACGCCGCGTCTTTCCGCGCCGCGCAAACAGGTGCCGGCAGGCAGCGTGGCGATTGGCGGCGCGCAGGCGGGCATGTACCCTCTGGCATCGCCGGGCGGCTGGCGTCTGCTGGGCCGCACGGCGTTGCGACTCTTCGATCCCCAGGGCTCGCCGCCGCCGCTGTTGCGCATGGGCGACCGCGTGCGCTTCGTCGCGGAGCCCTTGGCAGGGCGGCTGAAAGAGCGGCGCGCGTGAGCTCGATTCGGGTTGTGTCCGCGGGCTTTCTCACCACCGTGCAGGATCTCGGCCGGTTCGGTTGGGCGCACTTCGGCGTGTCGGCATCGGGCGCCGCCGACCCGCTGGCATTGCGCGCGGGCAACCGGCTGGTGGGCAACGCCGAGAATGCCGCCGCGCTGGAGATGACCCTGACCGGCGGCGAATTCGAGTTCGAGCGAGCCGCGACCATCGCGCTCACCGGCTCAGATTTTTCGACGGACCTGCCGCTCTGGACCGCGGTGGAAGTGAAGGCCGGGCAGACGGTGCGGTGCGGCCCGTCGCGCTCCGGCGCCCGCTGCTACCTGTGCGTCCGGGGCTCGATCGGTGTGCCCAAGGTGATGGGCAGCGCTTCCACTCACCTGATGACCGGCGTGGGCGGCCGGGCGCTGCGCAAGGGAGATGTGCTTCCGATCGGGAATGAAGCGGTGCGCCGGCCGCGCCCGGGGAGCATGGTTCCGCCATTCCCGGCGGCCGGCCCGCTGCGCGTCACCGACGGCCCGCAGGCCGGCTGGTTCGCCGGCGAGCTTTACCAGGCGGAGTACACCGTCTCCGAAGAATCCAATCGCATGGGCCTGCGGCTACGCGGCGCGGCAATTCCCAGCCCGCCGGGCCACATGCTCACCGAAGGCGTGCCGCTGGGCGCCGTCCAGGCGCCGCCCGACGGGCAACCCATTATTCTGTTTGTGGAGCACCAGACGACGGGCGGATACCCCAAGCCGGCCAACGTGATCTCGGCCGACTTCCGGCGCCTGGGCCAACTGCGCCCGCGCGACCGGGTGCGCTTCGAGAGGGTTTCCATGGAACGCGCGTTGGAATTGATGCGGGAGCAGGAGAAGTGGGTGTATGGGATATAAAGAATTCAACGCGGAGGCGCGGAGACGCGGGGTTTTGAGAAAGACGGAGTTCACCGCAGAGACGCTGAGACGCAGAGTATTGAGAACACATTTGAACGTAGTGTGCGGGACGGCTACGTTAGGGTTAAGTTATATTTCTATGTTTTTCTCCGCGTCTCCGCGTCTCAGCGGTGAAAAAGCTCTCCCGAAAGGACTCCTATGATCATCGATCTCAATTGCGACATGGGCGAGCTGGAAGACGCGGCCCATGAAGCCGCTCTGATGGAACACATCACATCGGCCAACATTGCCTGCGGGGGCCACGCCGGGGACCAAGCCACCATGGAGCGGACCGTGCGGTTGGCGCTCGAGCGCAAAATCCGCATCGGAGCGCATCCCGGGTACCCCGACCGCGCCAATTTCGGCCGTACCGAAATGGCCCTGACGGCGGAGGAAATCGAGCGCACGGTCTGTGAGCAGATCGAGGGGCTGGATGTGGTGGTGCGGCGGCTCGGGGGGGCCATCGAACACGTGAAACCGCACGGCGCGCTGTACAACGCGGCGGTGCGCAATGAGGACGTGGCGCGGGCCATCGGCGCGGGCGTGGCGCGGTGGAAGCGCGGTGTCCGGGTGTTTGGCCTGGCCGGTTCCCGCATGCTCGACGTGTGGCGCGGCATGGGTTTGGCGGCGGCCGGCGAAGGCTTCGCCGACCGGCGTTACGAGCCGGACGGCTCGCTGCGTTCGCGACGGTTTCCGGATGCGTTGATCACCGATCCCGAAGAGGCGGCGGCGCAAGCCCTGCGACTGGCGCGCAGCGGCACAGTCGAGACCATCTGTGTGCATGGCGACACTCCAGGAGCGGTGGCGATTCTGAAAGCCTGCCGGGAAGCGCTACCATACCAATGATGAGGCTGCTCCTGCTTCTGGCCGCCGCTGCGAGGCTGTTCGCCCAAACGTGTTCCTATTCGTACGCGCCGGTGCCGGTTCAGCCGATCAGCATTACGGCCAGTGCCTCCACCAACTCCATCACCATCACCGCACCCGCGGGCTGCGCCTGGAGCTATGCGACGGACGCCACCTGGATCACGCTACCAGCCTTCAACACGCTAGGCACGGGCACCGGCACATTCACCTGGCTGGCAGCCGCGAATCCGTATGTTTCGCCGCGCACCGGCCATATCGTGGTAACGAACGGGGCCTTCAACACGACCACTGTATTTACGGTGGTGCAAGGGATACCCACCTGCGCGGTGACGCTCTCGCCGGCGTCGGGCACCGCTGTAGTGGCGGGCGTCACGGGCACATTTCAGGTGCAGACCAACTGTGTGTGGGCGGCAGGCTCGAATGCGAACTGGATCGCGCTGACCGCTCCGGCGAGCGGCACCTTGAATGGGGCGGTGGGCTACACGGTTGCCGCCAACGCCTGCGTGAGCCAACGTTCCGGCACCGCGGTGGTGTATGCCGGCAGCACCAACGGGCCCTTCGCGACATTCTCGCTGGTGCAGGACGGCTCGCTCAGCAACCTGACTTTGGCGCCCAGCGGACTGCCGGCGGCGCCATCGACCGGCGCCAATGGACGAATCACGCTCACGACCGGCGCTGCCTGCAGTTGGTCCGCGTATAGCGACGTGGGCTGGATGAGCATCACCGGCGCCAGTTCCGGCACCGGCGCGGGCAGTATCGGGTACAACATCATCGCCAATACCAGCGTGGCGCGCACCGGCAACATCCACGTTGGGCCGCTGCTGTTCACGGTCACGCAGCAGGCGACGCCCGCGCCCGCGGTGCAGTTGAACGCCATTTTGAACGGCGGGAGCTACGCGCAGGGGGCGATTTCGCCGGGCGAGGTGGTGGCGGTGTTTGGCGTCAACATCGGCCCGCTTGCGCAAGTGCAGCATCCGGCGGGCTCGTTCCCCACGACGCTGGGCAACGTGCAAGTGCTGTTCGGTGGCGTTCCCGCGCCGCTGATCTTCGTCTCCGCGACGCAGGTGAACGCGGTGGTGCCTTACGCCGCGAGCGGCTCGACGCAGGCGCAGGTGCAATACCAGAGCACGGCTTCGAATACCCTGACCCTGGCTGTGCAGGCGGCCACGCCGGGGCTGCTGTCACTGGACAGCACCGGCATGGGACCGGGCGCGATCCTCAACCAGGACTCTTCCATAAATACAGCCGCCAATCCCGCGCCGCGCGGGCAAGCAATCATGATCTATTGCGTGGGCGGCGGAGTTACCAGTCCTCCCAGCACGGATGGCGCCATCATCACGGCGCCTGCGCCGCCGGCGCTGCCACCGGTGCTGACGCAGGCGGTTTCGGTCACCATCGGGGGCATCAATGCGAACGTGCTGTACAGCGGCGCGGCGCCGGACAACATCGCGGGCCTGACGCAGATCAATGCCGTGATTCCGGCCGGCGTAACCCCCGGAGCGAACGTGCCGTTGGCGATCCGCATCGGGAATTGGCAGAGCCAGACGACGGTCACGGTGGCCGTGCAATAGGCGGCGCGGCCCTGCCTTGTAAAGGAGATAAAAGAATCTTATACTACAGTCAGCCGGCCCACGAGAGGACCGGTTGGTTGATCGCCCCTTGTGTTTGGCTGAAAAGGAGGCATGACCATGGGGTTGCGAAGTATTGTCGTTTTTTTCCTGGTAGCGCCCCTGCTCCCGGGGCTTACCGCCTCTTCGGGCCAGACGGCCCAGGCGGAGCCGGAACCGCGCTACGATTCGGCCACAACGGTTGACATGATGACGGTTGTCGCCGAGATGCGGGAGGTTCCCCGCGGGAGCCCGCTCAGTGGATCTCATCTGATCGTCCGGCCGGAATCGGCCAAAGAGAATTCCGAGACCATCGATGTTTATCTTGGCCCCGCCAACTACCTTAAGGATTTCGACGTCACCTTTGCCAAAGGCGACCGGGTCCAGGTGATCGGCTCGAAAGTGAAGTACGGCGGCGCTTCCGTCGTTCTGGCCCGCCAGGTGCGGCGCGATTCGACCACCATTTATCTGCGTGACGAGCACGGCATCCCGTACTGGAGGGGGAGAACCTAGCGCTGGAAACCGATGATTCAACGCGGAGGCGCGGAGACGCGGAGAAGATAGAGAGAGAGAGGGGAGAGAATGCCGCGCACTCCTCCACGTTCTCTGAGTTGTCATTGTGAGTCTACAAGGCTCGGTGGGGAGGGCTGAAAGAGATCTCTCGCACCGGGCAAGCGCCGGCTGAAAAGCCGGCGGCAGCCATGATTGGCTGCCCCACAGTTTGTGCAGATGTTCAGTATTGGGCATTGCGCATTGGGCAGGAAGGGCGCCCCACTCACTCATTGCGCAAGGCGGCGAGCGGGTCGACCCGCGCGGCGCGGCGCGCCGGGAGGTAGCAGGCCAGTGACGCCGCGCCCAACAGCGCCGCGGCTACAGCGAGATACGTCAGCGGATCGATGGCGGGCACGCCAAACAACAGGCCGTCGATCCAGCGCGATGCGAAAGCCGCGGCGCCGAGGCCCGCGCACAACCCGGCGACCACCGGGCTCAGGCCGTAGCGCGCAATGACGCCCCAGAGGTGCCGGCGTGGCGCCCCGAGTGCGATTCGAATTCCCATCTCCTTGGACCGCTGGGTAACGGACTGCGACACCACTCCGTAGACGCCAATGGCAGCCAGCAGCAAGGCGGAAAGCGCGAAGGCCAAAACCAGACCCAACTGGAAGCGGCGCTGACGCACGGAAGCGTCCACGATCTCCGCCAGAGTCACTGGCTGCGGCACCACCAGTTGCGGGTCCATGCGGCGAATGGCCACGCGCAAGGCGCCGGAGATGGTCATCGGGTCAATGGCGGTGCGGACGACGAGCGCAAAGTCGGAGCGGTCGCGTTGCCAGTAGGGCAGGTAGACGGTGAGATTGGGGGTTTTGTGCAGGCTGGCGCGAACATCGCCGGAAATGCCGATGACGTCGAACCACGCGTCGCTGCCTAACTGGAAGCGGCGGCCGATCGGATTCTGGTTCGGCCAGAGGCGGCGCGCGGCCTGAGCGGAAACCACGGCGACGGGGCGATCGCGGTCGGATTCAGCCATCAACCTGCCGTCCAGGAGGGGAACGCCCATGGCGCGAAAGAAGCCGGGCGTCACCGTGCGGTAGTCCACGATGGGTTGCTCCACCGCCGGAAGATTGACGCCCTCGACGTTAATGCTCAAGTTGCTGCCTTCGCCGCTGAGCGGCCCGCGGTTGGTGATGCCGGCGGCGACTACTCCGGGCAGCGTCTGCACCTGGTCGAGCAGTTCCCGCACAAAGCGCACGTGCGATGCCGCGTCGGGATAGCGGACGCCGGGAAGGCCCAGGCCGATCTCAATGGCGCGGTCGGTCTGGAATCCCTTGTCGACATGAATCAACCGCACGAAACTGCTCAAGAGCAGGCCGCCGGCCACCAGGCACATGGCGCCCAGAGCGACTTCGGCCGAGATCAACAAGCGGCGCACGCGGCCGCCGGCGCGGTCGGTCGAGGCGTGGCCGGCGGACTTGAGGGCGCGCTGCGGATCGGTACGGCTCAGCCCCCACGCGGGCAGAACGCCGAACAAGACGCCGCTCGACATGCTCAACAGCGCGGCAAAAGAGAGAGCCGCGAAATCCATATGCAGGTCATGCAGGCGCGGCACGTCGAGCGGCGCTTTCCAGATGATTGCGGTGAGCGCCCAGTCGGCGGCCAGCGCGCCCAGCAGTCCTCCGGCGGCCGCCAACAGCAGGCTTTCGGTGAGCATCTGGCGCACCAGGCGGGCGGCGCCGGCGCCGATGGCAGCGCGAATCGCCAGTTCCCGGCGGCGCCCCGAGGCGCGAGCCAGCAGCAGGTTGGCGAGGTTGACGATCACGATCACCATCACCGCGCCGGCGGCGGCCAGAAGCAAGGTGAGGCTGGAGCGGGAACTGCCGGTCATCTGCACTTGCAGGCCCGTGATGCTGGCGCGCAGTTCGGTCTTTTCGGGAAGCGTGCCGGCGATGGCGCTTTGAATCACGTTCAGATCGGCCGTCGCCTCCGTGATGGTAACGCCGCGTTTGAGACGGGCCAGACAGCCGAAATCGAATTCGGCCATGACGGCGAGGTCGCTATCGGCGATGGCGAACGGTTTCCAGAGGTCGGCCGCGGCGTCGTAAGCATTCGACAGGCTTGCGGCGCTGGTAACAAAAGGCGAGCCTTCGAGCTGGCTTTCTGTTGGGATGCGGGCGTCGGGCGGCAGCACGCCAACGACCTGGTAGGGCGCGCCGCCGAGCAGAATCTTGCCGCCGACGATGGCTGGATCGCGGTGGAAACGGCGCGCCCACAGGCGGTCGCTGAGGACCACCACGTGGTCGCTGCCGGGCTGATCTTCCGCTTCGGTGAACGTCCGTCCGAGCGAGGCCTGAATACCGAGCAGCGGGAACAGATTGGGCGACACGCGCTGGGCATTCACCAACTCCGGGTCGCCGCCGGAAGTGAGTGTGAAGCCAAGACCGCCGACCAGCGCCAAACCATCGAAGGAGCTGCTTTGTTTGCGCCACTCGCGGAAGTGCCAGGCAGTCACCGGCAGAGCCGGACCGAAGCGGGCCCACTTGGGAACGACTTCCTGGACGGCCACCAGCCGGTCCGGTTGCGGGTAAGAAAGCGGGCGCAGCAGGACGCCGTTGAAGACCGTGAAGATGGCGGTGTTGGCTCCGATGCCCAGGGCCAGAGTGAGGATCGCGACGACGGCGAAACCGGGGTTGCGCCTCAAGGTGCGCAGCGCATACCGAATGTCGAGCCACATATTACTAAAGACGCAGCGCATGGAAAAGAGTTGGCAATCTTGCGTGCCGATCAGGGGTTGGCACGGAGCCGGCGGCGCGAACGGAGCGCCTGGAAATTCCGAGCCCGGTAACAATACCCTAGCCTTTTCAGGCTTTTTTCTCCCGGTTCCCAGCTTGCCGCGGATACGCGCCTGCTGTTATCCTCATTCTTAGCGCGACATCCCTCATCTCACAACAGGAGACAGAATGGCAATCAAAGTAGGTATTAATGGTTTCGGCCGCATCGGCCGGAACATTGTCCGCGCGGCGCTTGACCGCAAAGACATGGAATTCGTGGCGGTCAATGATATTACCGATACGAAGACACTGGCGCACTTATTAAAGTACGATTCGGTACTGGGAACCATCGGCGAGACGGTCACGCATGATGCCGACTCGATCACTGTGGGCGGCAAAAAGATCAAAGTGTTCGCCACTAAGGACCCGGCGCAACTCGACTGGAGTTCGCTGGGGGTGCAGGTGGTAGTGGAATCCACCGGCAAGTTCACGGACGCGCACGAAGCGGTGAAGCATCTGCGGGGCACGGTAAAAAAAGTCATCATTTCGGCGCCGGCCAAGAACGAAGACGTGACGCTGGTGCTGGGCGTGAACGATGCCGCGTACGACCCGGCCAAGCACCACGTGATGTCGAACGCTTCCTGCACCACCAACTGCCTGGGTCCGGTGGTGAAGGTGCTGCACGACAAATTCGGGATCCAGAAGGGATCGATGACCACGATCCACAGCTACACCAACGACCAGCATGTGCTCGATTTCCCGCACAAGGATCTGCGGCGGGCACGCGCGGCGGCGCTCAACATGATCCCCACGACGACTGGTGCGGCCAAGGCGATCGGCCTGGTGATGCCGCAGTTGAAAGGCAAGCTGGACGGCTATTCGATGCGGGTTCCGACGCCGGATGTTTCGGTGGTGGACCTGGTGGCGTTGCTGAACACGGCCACGACCACGGAGGCGGTGAACGCGGCCCTGAAGGAAGCCTCCGAAGGGCCGATGAAAGGCATCCTGGCATACACCGAGGATCCGGTGGTTTCGAGCGACATGCTGCACAATCCCAACAGCTCGATTGTGGACAGCCAGTTGACCAAGGTGCTGGATGGCAATCTGGTGAAAGTGGTAGCGTGGTACGACAACGAATGGGGTTACTCGTGCCGCGTGATCGACCTGATTGCGTTTTTGGACGCCAAAGGCCTGTAAACCCTCCTTACAAGAGCGGCTCCGGCCAGGGGACTCCCGGCCGGGGCCGCAGATTTAGTCCCCCTCCTGTAACATTTCCGTCCCCGAAAACCATCTATTAGAGATACTCGTAGGGCAGCGGCCCTCCGGGGCATTGCTGGGTGGCAAAAAAGCGAACTAAGCCCCGGCCGGCACCGAACACACGGGTTCGGTGCGCGCCGCGGACCAGATCATTCCGGGCGCGACCATCACCGCGCGGCAAGGCGGGGCGAAGATCGTCACCTATACCGACGAGAACGGCCGGTACATTTTGGACCTGACGCCTGGAGAGTGGGACCTGGAGGTGACGATGTTCGGCTTCGCACCGCAGCACGCCGCGCTCACGGTGACGGACCGTTCCAGCAACCGGGACTGGACGCTGGAGATGCCGCGCGACGGCGAGCCAGCGGCGAAGCCGGCCTCGACGGCTGCGCCCGCGGCTCCGGATGCGAAGAAGGCGGACACGCCGGCGGCGGCTGCAACGGCGAAGCCGCCCGCACCGGTAACCGCGGCGGCCACGCCGAAGGCATCGACGCAGGCTGCGCAAACGGGACGGGGCGGGCGTAACGGACAGGGCCGCGGCGGCCAAGGACAGGGCCGCGGCGCGAACGCGCAAGGACGCGGCCAGCAAGGCCCGAACTTTCAAAATGCCGACGTGACGGCGACGGACGCGGGGCAACAGGCGCTGGCAACGGCCGGCGACACCATTCCGGAAATGGCCACGGGCGACGCCGCGGATGCGTACCTGGTGAACGGAACCACCAGCGGCGGTTTAGGCGTGGCGGCGGACGACCAGGCAAGGTTTAACCAGATGGGCGGCCGTGGCGGCCGCGGCGGACCCGGCGGCATGGGCGCCGGCGGCGACATGGGATTGATGTCGCTGGGTGCGAGCCTGGGCGGCGGCGCCGATCCCTTCGGGATGGGCGGATTCGGCGCGGCCGGCGCGGATGCCGGATTTGGCGCGGATGCGGGCGGCGGCGGCTTCGGCCTGGGCGGTCCCGGCGGTGGCGCTGGCGGCGGACGCGGTGGCGGAGGCGGTGGTGGTGGCGGCGGTGGCGGACGCGGAGGCGGTGGTGGTGGCGGGCGCGGCGGTGGTGGCGGCGGGGCGGCGGGTGGACGCGGTGGCCGCGGCGGACGCGGGCCCTTCAACGGACAGTTCGCTTCCATCGGCAACCGGCGCGGGCGCGGCCAGCAGCAATCGCCTTATAGCGGCTCGGTGGCGGTGACCGTGACCAATTCCGCTCTCAACGCGGCGCCGTATTCGCTGAACGGCCAGCAACAGCCGAAGCCTTCTTCGGCGCGGGAAGTCATCACCGGCAACTTCGGCGGACCGTTGCGCATTCCCAAGATCTACAACGTGCCCAACCCCAAGTGGCAGTTCTATCTCAACTTCAGCACCACGCAGGCCCGCAGTGGCAGCAGCCAGGTCTCCGAGGTTCCCACTTTGGCCGAACGCCAGGGCGATTTCTCCAGCGCGACGCAGAAGCAGTTGGTCAATGGCGTGTCCACCTATGTGCCGGTGACGATTTATGACCCGTTGAGCGGCTCGCCGTTCCCCGGCAACGTGGTTCCGCAATCGCGCATCAACGCGGCGTCGCAGGCACTGCTCGGATACTTCCCGCTGCCGCTGTACAGCAACATCGTTCAGAACTACGACATCTCGCCGTCCAATCCGAGCTACGCCAGATCGTTCGCGGTGCGTCTGAACGGGCGCGTCAACAACAAGAACACGCTCAATTTCAACCAGCAATTCAACTTCAACGGTTCCACCAGCCAGCAACTTTTCGGTTTCAAGGACACCTCGAGCGGTTACGGGCTCAGCTCTTCGGCGGGCTGGACGCACATTTTCAAACCGCGATTCAACAACAACGCCAGCCTTACGTTCAGCCGCAACATCAGCCGGGGCACTCCCTACTTTGCCGACAAGACGAATGTCGCGAGCGAACTGGGAATCGTGGGCCCCGACCAAACCCCCGCCGCCTGGGGCCCTCCGAATTTGTCTTTCACCAATTTCGGGAGCCTTTCCGACGGCAGCTCGTCGTCCACGCGCAACCAGACCACCAACTTCACGGACACCATCACTTACATAGCCCATCGCAGCCACAACCTGTCTTTCGGTTTGGGTTACCGGCGCATGCAGCAGAATTCTTTGTCCTACGCGAATTCGCGCGGCCAATTCAGTTTCGGCGGCTCGCTGACCAGCGGTTACGACTCGAACGGACAATTGCTCCCCAATACGGGATACGATTTTGCCGACTTTCTGCTCGGCTATCCGCAGTCGGCAACTCTGCGGGTGAACGACTCCGATCTGTATTACCGCGGCTGGGCCTCGAACGCCTTTGCGCAGGACGACTGGCGCGTGAGCCGCGGGCTCACGTTGAACGTCGGCTTGCGCTGGGAGTATTTTGCGCCGTATACCGAATTGCACGGCCAGATGGCCACGCTCGATATCAATCCGACTATGACGCTGGCCTGCCCGGTGGGCGCGGCCGCCGTGGCCACCAAGGTCAGCGCCGCGGCCGGATGCCCGCCCGCGTCCATTCTCAACGGTCCTTTCACGGGCCGATTCCCTTCCGCCCTGGTGAATGGCGACCCGCGCGAGTTTTCCCCGCGTCTGGGATTCGCCTGGCGGCCTTCCCAGAAGCACAGCCGCGTGATTCGCGGCGGCTACAGCGTTTTCTATAGCGGCGCGGCTTATTCCTCGATGGCGCGTAACCTGGCCGGCCAGCCGCAGTTTTCCACCACCGCCAACCTGGTCAACAGCCTGGCGTTGGTGCAGGCCGGCGACGGGCTGACGGTGCAGTGCGGTTTCATCGTGTCGCCGCAGTGCCCCAATACTCCCGTGCCCGCGGCGGGCACCGTGACCAATACGTACGTGATCAACAAGAACTATCTGCCGGCCTACGCGCAGGATTGGATGGTGGCCGTGTCGCAGACACTGCCTCACAACCTGGTGGTGGATCTGGAATACATCGGCATCAAGGGAACGCGCCTGGATATCGTCGAGAACCCCAATCAGCTTCCGCCGAATTCGCCCGCCGGCCTGAAGGGTCCGGTCACCAATGCTTCCGGTTTCATTTACGAGACCGACACCGGCAATTCCATTTACAGCGCCGGACAGGTCCGCTTCACCCGCCGCATGACCCGCGGCATCTCGGCGGTGGCGCTCTATACCTTCTCTAAAGCCATCGATGACGCCTCGGGATTCTCGGGCGGCGGCGGCGGATCGGTAGTGCAGAACATCAACGATCTGGCCGCCGAGCGCGGGCTGTCGGGCACCGACCAGCGGCACCGCCTCTCGCTCACGTCGCTGTTCTCTTCGCCGGTGGGCGTGCATGGTTTGTGGCGCAATGGCGGATGGAAGACCAAGGTGCTTACCGGCTGGATGCTGCAGAGCACTTTCACCACGGCTTCCGGTTTGCCTCACACCGCCATGCTGGGCGGCAACCTCGGCAATACCAAGACCTCGGCCATCCGCACCAGTTTCCGCGCGGAGGCTACCGGCGGGAGTATCCTGGGCGGAAACTATCCGTACTTCAACGAGTCTGCTTTCACCACGCCGCCGGCGGGGCAGTACGGAGACGCCGGCGTGGACACCATTCCCGGCCTGCCTTCTTTCAGCCTCAACGGCACGCTCAACCGCTCCTGGCGTTTCGGCGAGTCGCGCAAGAATCTGCAACTGCGGCTATCGGCCAACAATGTTCTGAACCACGTGCAGATCACCGGTTTTGGAACCACCGTGGGCTCGAGCACTTTTGGTCTGCCCACGGGCGCCTCCGGAACCCGGACCGTGACCCTGAACCTGAGGTTTAGTTTCTGATATGCGAAATCTTTGGATTGTCATGCTAGCGGTTCTGATGGCGGCGGGGCAGCAGACGCGGCCGAGGGTCACCACCGCCCAACCGGCGGGGTCAGCGCGACCCACTACCTTCTCGGCCAACTCGAACCTGGTGATTGTCGACGTGACGGTGAAGGACAAGGCCGGCAACGCCATCGACTCGCTCGACAAGAACGATTTCATCGTGCTCGAAGACGGCAAGCCGCAAAAGGTGGATATCTTCGAGCACCAGAAGCTGACGCTGGAACCGGAACCGCCCGATGCGCCGCCGGCGCTGGAAGATAAGAACGAATTGCCGCCGCCGCCCAAGACCACCATTTCTTCCGAAGGGACCACCAAGATTCAGTACCACGACAGGCGCCTGCTGGCCCTGTTCTTCGATTTTTCGAACATGCAGATCCCGGACCAGCTCCGCGCGCAGGACGCCGCCATGAAGTTCCTGGAAGAGCACATGACCAAGTCGGACATGGTGGCCATTCTGCTCTACACCACCACCGTGCAGGTGAAGACGGATTTCACCGCCGACCGCATGGTGCTCACCGACATCATCAAGAACCTGCCGATCGGCGATGCCGCCGATCTTGCGGATGTGGCCGATACCGGGGCGGACGACAACCAGGACACCGGGGCCGCGTTTGTCGCCGACGAAACCGAATTCAACATCTTCAACACCGACCAAAAGCTGGCGGCGGTGGAGGAAACCGTCAAGAGGCTGGCCACGCTGCCCGAAAAGAAAGCCCTGGTTTACATCACGGGCGGCATTTCGAAGACCGGGATCGACAACCAGGCGCAGCTCGAAGCCACCATCAACGCCGCCACCAAGGCCAACGTGGCCATCTATCCGCTGGATGCGCGCGGCCTGATGGGCGATCCTCCCGGCGGAGCGGCCAGCTCGGCTTCTTCGCGCGGCAGCGGCCTGTTCACCGGCTCGACCATCAATACGCAGCGCGCCGCGGTCAACGATTCGCAGGAAACCCTGGCCACTCTGGCCGCCGATACCGGCGGCAAAGTTTTCCTCGACAGCAACGACCTGGCGCTGGGCATCACGCAGGTGCAGGAGCAGTTCCGCAGTTATTACATCCTGGGTTACTACACCACCAACGGCGCCACCGACGGCAAGTACCGCAAGATTACGGTGAAGATCAGGGACAATACTTCCGCCAAGCTGGAATTCCGCGACGGTTACTACGCGTCGAAGATATGGGGCAAGTTCAACGGCGACGATAAGGAAAAGCAGTTGCGCGACGCCCTGACCACGGGCGACCCGCAGACCGATATCCCGCTGGCTCTGGAAATCGACTGGTTCCGCATTTCGCCGGTGGCGTACCTGGTGCCGGTGTCGGTGAAAGTGCCGGGTTCGGCGATCCCGCTGGCGATGAGAAAGAGCGGCGGCGAGACGCAGTTCGATTTCATCGGCAACGTGATGGACGAAAACAAGGCCGTGGTGGGCCAGTTGCGGGACTATATCAAGGTCAAGCTGGATGCCGGGGAAGCCGAAAAGCTGACCGCGCGAAACTTCAACTGCGATTTCGGTTTCACGCTGGCGCCCGGGCGATACCGCATGCGGTTCCTGGTGCGGGAGAACCAATCCGGCAAGATGGGGACGTTCGACTACAAGTTCACGGTGCCCGACCTGGCGGCCGATTCGATGACGCTGAAGACCAGTTCGGTGGTGTGGAGCAGCCAGCGCGAGTTGCTGAAAGCCGCGGTAGGCGCGGCGGAGCAGACCACCAAGAAAATGGCGGCTGCCAACCCGCTGATCTTCGGTGAAGAGAAGGTGGTTCCGAATATCACCAAAGTTTTTCACCGCGCGCAGAACATGACCGTGACGTTCGACGTCTACGACGCCGCGCCCGATCCGGCCAATCTCGCGCAGCGGAAAGTTGCCGTTACCATGAGCTTGTTCAACCAGAAAGGCCAGAAGGCCTTCGAAGCCGGCCCGATCACGGCGACGGCGGTGGCGTCGACGCGGCCGAACGCGGTTCCGGTGAACATGCAGATTCCGCTGAAGAGCCTGGCGCCGGGGCATTATGTTTGCCAGCTCAACGTGGTGGACCAGGTAGGGCGGAAGTTCGCGTTTCCGCGGCAGACGGTGGTAGTGCAGTAGGGAGGGTTGGAGCCAAACCAAGGTGGGGCAGGCGCTTTCGCCTGCCAACCCCACAACCCGGTTCCATACCGCCGTATACTGAAACAGTACCTTGTGATTTCCGCAACAGCATACGACCAGCACGTGGAGCAGCTTTTCCAGGTATTGAACCGCGTTACCGGCGCTTTGCGCGCAGCCGGTATCGAACACCGCGTCGTAGGCGGCATAGCCGTATTTCTGCACATCTCCGAGTGCGACCCGCTGGCCGCGCGGATGACACGCGACATTGATCTGGCCGTCGACCGCCGCGATTTGGAAAGGCTGGCAGAAGCAGTGCGGCCCTTCGGCTTCGAGTCCCGGCACACCGCCGGCGTCGACATGCTGGTGGACGCTGCCAGCCCCAGTGCCCGAAGCGCCGTCCACCTTGTAATGGTGCGCGAGAAGGTGCGGCCTGAATACGCGGAGGCAGTGCCCGATTTCTCTCCGCCGGTGGTGACACGGGAAGGCGTGCTCCTGGCGCCGGTGGGGGACTTGGTGCACATGAAGCTCACCAGCTATCGCCTCAAGGACCGCCTTCACATTCAGGATATGGACAACGCCGGCTTGATCACCGCGCAGATCGAAGCCGGGCTTTCCGGGGAATTGCGCCGCCGGCTTGAAGAGATACGGGCGGAGCGGTAGGCACGCGGAGCGGCGACGCTTCGCGCTCTGCAGCACGTTAGGAATCTGGTAGCCCGTCCCTCAATTGCCAGGACGAAGGTCGGCGGGCTGGGCGAATGCCGCGGGAATCAGCGCCACGCAAAGCACGAAGAGAATGGCACGCATGAGAACCAGGATGTTATTCCCGGCGGCCCCATGCAACCCCGCCGGCCGCGCTACACTATACACATGAGACGTACAAATCTTGTGCTTGATGAGAAACTGCTGGAACAGGCAGTCGCGGTGCTGGGCACGAAGACCTACTCGGCAGCAGTCAATCTAGCGCTGGAGGAGGCGGTGCGCCTGAAAAAGATCCGGGGGATCCCTCAGTTCTTCGGGTCCGGCATCTGGGAAGGGGATCTGTCCGCCATGCGCGAGGACCGGCCGCCCCGTGTTTCGCGCGGAGGAAAGAGCGCCAGGCGGCGGACGAAATGATCCTGGTCGATACCTCCATCTGGATCGGGTTGCTGGCAAACGGCCGGCCCAAGGTGGCGGAGGATGACCTCGTCAACTTTGCGACCTGCGGACCGGTGGTTCAGGAGTTGTTGCAGGGCTTGAAACCGTCGCCGCCGAGCGACGCGTTCCGGCAGTTGCTTCTCGCCGTGCCGGTGCTCAGCGACCCCATTCCGTTGAATCTCTACCTCGCGGCAGGCGACATTTACCGCCTGGGCCGCCGCAAGGGAGTGACGATTCGTTCGTCGATCGATTGCCTGATCGCCGCCATCGCCATGGAAAACCGGGTCCCGGTCTGGCATCGCGACCGCGACTTCAGCGCCATCGCCGCCTACACGGCGCTTGAAATCTTCGTCCCATGACGCGGCTGCATTGCTATGCCCGCACCCGCAATTTACGACGTAAACCGGGTGAAAATGCGGCCTGTCCCCGGACTGCCCCGCGAGCCTCGCTCTCCGGAAGCCTGGCGACAGACGGACAGCAACCCGGCGACGGAACGTAACCCGGCGTGCCCGCCTCTGTCACTCTCCTGTCCGCCCTCGATCCAACCGTCCAAAGTCCTTTGACTGTAGCTCACGAGCCATGCTCCATTCCGTATGTAAGTGCCGTATTAGCAATGAGTTGCAGCCATTGGTGGTGCTGATGTTCGAAGAGCGAGTGGGAAGTATAGGAAGCCACTCTGTAAGGTATATATACCTTACAGAGTGGCAACTAAGTATGTGGCCTATCTCTTTCTCTTCAGGTACTTGAAGGTGAACTTTGCCATTTTAATGATGGATCCGATATGGTATATATACCTTATCGGACTCTATCAGAAAAGGAGTGCTCATGGCACGGGGACGCCCATCCCGGATCGACATCGCAAAGCCCGACATCGTAAAGCTCTTCGCGAGTTCAGCGCAGAAGATCTACTGGCCGGGCGAACTCGCAAACATTCTAGCGCGCCACCGCAGCGATTGGCGACTCGCACAAACGACGAACACCCAGGAGTTCCTTGAATACCTGCTAGCAAAAACCCGCTTGAAGGAAGTTCGTCTTGCAGCGGAGAACTACCCCGAAGCAAAGCAGATCGTGCGCTACGTATGGGACAAAGCCTCACCCTACGCTCTTGCGCTTTCGCTCAAGCGCAACGCC
>JBEKQS010000018.1:0-34850 GCA_049519475.1 Bryobacteraceae bacterium
CTTTTCGGCGACCTCACGCATCAAAAGGTCTATGTGGCGCTCGCGCTCGCGCAGGACGTTGGCGGCGCGGGGCACGTACACAAAAGTGGGATTGCCGATTTGCGGACGGCGGGCGCAGACGGCCACGAAGAAGTGGGAATCGTCGGGCGCGGGTTCGCCGGCATCGACGCGCACTTCGACGGTCTCGCCGGCCTCATGCGGCTGGAAGGTGACTCCTTCGATGTGGTTTTCAAGGAACAGAGAAACGTGAGGAAAGACGGCGTTGAGCTCCCCCCGGAACTCATCGAAGGTGAACTCGTGGACGTGAAACGGGTTGGCGCCGCGGGGGCCGCGCGATTCCGTGTAATAGAGCTTGTTGGGCGTGGAGATCACCAGTTGTCCGTTGGGGGCGAGCACGCGCGCGGTTTCGAGCAGAAAGGCGCGCCAATCCTGCAGGTGCTCGATGACCTCAAAGGCGACCACCAGATCGAAGCTCGAGGCGTCATACGGCAGGCTGACGCAGGAGGCGTGTTCGAAGCGTAGGTTGGGGGACTGATAGTGAGCGCGGGCGAACTCGATGGCTTCGGGAGCGAGGTCGACACCGATCACAGTCAGGGCTGTGCGCGCCAGTTCGGCGGAACCATAACCGGCGCCGCAGCCCGCATCGAGCACGCGTTTGCCGCGCGCCAGGCGGGAGGCAAAGGTGTAGCGAGCGACGTGCTCGTTGAGCAGGTCGACGTCGACTTCGCCGGGAATGAGGCGCTCTCCGGTAAATTCAGCCACTCTGTTTCTCCAGCAGGGGCGCGGGTTCGGCGATCGGCGAGCCCAGGCGCGCATTGATTTCGACGTGGCAGGGCAAGTGAATGTATCCGTAGATCTCGTTATCGCCGCGCGCCATCTGCAAGGCCACGGCGTTGTCGATCCAATCGCACATCTGGTAGCCGAGCAGGGTGCCATCGGCAACGGCGGGCGAAAAAGAGAAGGACGCGGGATAGAGCTCGGGGAGATCGACGTGGAAATCGACCGTGCAGATGTCTCCGGCCCGCAGGGGAGCCATGTCGTATCCTTCGCGGCTGGTGTTGGTGCCGGCGAAATCCATACCCAACTGGTTGCGCAGCATGAAGCCGATAATGGGCATGGGCACTTCGGCGTTGGCGCGCACGCTGATGCGGACCACGATGCGGGAAGACGGCGCCAGCAGGGAAAGCGGCGCGCCATCCTCGGTGAGGACCGCGATGCCGATGATTTGGGCGCGGGCGTCGCCGTAGCGGTGATCGATATTGGGAATGGTGCCGACGATTTCGGGAGCGCGCGACGGGCCGGCGGTGGAAGGCACTGCGGCGCCGGCGGCTCTGCGCAGGCGGTAAGTGGAGTCCTTTTCGACCATGGCGGCCATATATCTGGAGATGACGCGATCGGGCTGGCCGATTTCGATGAGGCGGCCTTTGTCGAGCCACATGACGCGGTCGCCGATGGCCTTGACGTCGGCCACGGCGTGGGAGACGAACAGGATGGTGACGCCGCGCTGGCGCAGCTCGTGCACCTTGCGCATGCAGCGCTGGCGGAAATAGATGTCGCCGACGGCGAGGGCTTCGTCGACGAGCAGGATTTCGGGATCGACGCTGATGGCTACGGCGAAGGCCAGGCGCACCACCATGCCGCTGGAATAGGTTTTGACGGGCTGGTTGATGAAGTCACCGATTTCGGCGAAGTTTGCGATGTCCTGGTAGCGCTGGTCGATCTGGCGGGTGGTGAGGCCGAGGATGGATCCGTTGAGGTAGACGTTGTCGCGGCCGCTGAATTCGGGGTTGAAGCCGGCGCCGAGTTCGAGCAGGGCGGAAACGCGGCCGTTGACGATGGCGGCGCCGCGGCTGGGTTGGAGAATGCCGGCGATGATCTGAAGGGCGGTACTCTTGCCCGAGCCGTTTTCGCCGACGATGCAGAAAGTCTCGCCGCGTTTCACGTGGAACGTGACGTCGTCGAGTGCCAGAAAATCCTTGTGGCAGCGGGCGCGGTTCAGAGACAGAAGTTCCTTGAGCCGGTCGCCCGGCGAGTCGTAGATCGCGTAGCTCTTGGAAACACTCTGGAACTCAACTGCGTTCACGGTGGAGAAAGAAAGACCAGTGTATCGGAAGTCGGCGCGGTGGTGGGGCGGACGGAGAGAAATGCGGAAAGGGCGGTGCGGTGTCATTGTCATTGCGTAACCACCATCGAACCCAATTTGGAAAATACCAAACGAACCCAATTTGTGGGCCAACCACAAGAATCCAAAGCAGGTATCGCTTCCAAAAGGAACCCAATTCAGCAGTGCGACATCGGGGCGGAAGCGGTTGCGGACGGTTCAGTCAGCCTGGTGACCTGTTTTCGGTTGACTCAACGGAATTGGTGCAGCGATTAGTCGATTACAATGCAGAAAGCGGCTGGAGTCCGGTTGGATTCAACCGGACCACCAGCCGCTCTCCACATGTCCGCCCGATTCGATTGTGGCAGACGAGTTCCAGATTCCCGCGGGTCGCCGCAGGGGAAATGGGCCTTAAGTTACGGAGACGAGAGGGAATAAAAATGTTTTGAGTTCCTGTGACCGACACCGCCAGGCAGATGACCTTCGGTCCCGCGATTTGCCCGGTCCGTTGTAAGGTGGGAATGTGAGAGCCAGATCTTTCTTATGGGCCACAGCCATCTGGGTAACCGCAATTTCGGCGGCCGCCGGACAGGACCGCCCCACTACGCTGTGCGGCTTCGACGGATTCGGCACCAATCCCAAGTTGGCAGAGGTTTCGACCGCACGATCCACGAAGGGATACTACGGCTGCTCGTCAGGCAATGATTGCCTTGCGACTACGCTGGCGCCGGGCGATGCGGTCCTGGTGTATCGAGTCGAGGGCGACTGGACCTGTGGATATCTGTCGCAGCACAATGGGGCGGGACCCGGTTGGGTTCGATCCAAGGACATTCGTCCGGTCCACTTCGATCCAACCCCTCCGCTGAATGCGTGGCTGGGCACCTGGGCGAACGGAAAGGACCGCATCAGGATTCAACCGTCGCAATCATCGGGAAAGCTGGATCTTCAGGGAGAAGCCACCTGGCACGGCGGAAGAGGTGTGGTTCATACGGGCGATTTCGCCGGTGAGGCGGTTCCCGCTGGAAACCAATTGCACTTCGTCGAGGAGGGCGCGGACTCCTGCACCGTGGATCTCACGCTCATTGGCAACTATCTTGTCGCTAACGACAACGCCATGTGCGGTGGGATGAACGTGCGGTTTTGGGGCATCTGGAAGCGGGCCGCGAAGTTGTAGAAGGACGAAATCTCACGCCCGGCTGGATGGCCTTGGACGCGTGGGACCGGGCGTCGGCATGAGTGCCGACGCGGCACGCACGAGTGCGTGCGCCACGTCACCACTACCGAATGTCTGGTAGAAATGCGGGCTATTTCCGATCATTGCGCGTTGATGGTGATGACGTTCGCGGGATGACCGGCGACGGACAGATCGATATTCAGCTCACCGCGGCCGGCGAGCGCGTTGGGGAGCGGGATGTTGACCTGGTCCATGCCGGGGTATTGCGGCTGCGGGCCGGCATAGCTGGGGGTCACGAGGACTCCACCCACCGAGACGCGCACATCGGAGAGCGAACCGCGGCCGCGGATTCCGGTGCCGAACAGTTCGAGAGATACCTGGTCGGTGGTGGAAGAGAGATCGATGGGGGCATTGGAGCAGGCGCCGGCCGTGCAGGTGACGGTGGACTCGAGGGAGGTGGTGCCATCGGCGTGGAGGCGGAAGACGAAGGCGGCGGCTGGGCCTCTTCCGCTGTTGTTGGCGCTGAACAAGCTGGGGGCCACGGCCGCGAGGGTTGCCGTGCCGCTGAAATTGCCGATCTGGAAGGCGACCGGCCCGGCGGCCAATTGGGCGGGCACCACGGCATTCACCTGGCCGGGGGAAACGAAGTAAAGGGACGCGGGCAAGGAGGAGCCGGAACCATCGGAAAAGGTGAGACTGGTTTGCGCGAGCACGGTGGGCAGGGGCATCGACGGCGCGCTTGCGGTGGAGGTGGCCAGGTTGGTTCCGTAAAGGCTGACGATGGAATCGGGCGCCACGGGTCCGGCCTGGGCGTTCGCTGCCGAAACCAGGGCCGGCATGGCAACCGGGATCGCGATGAGATTTTGCCAGGCCAGGCCGGTGCTGGTGTACTGGTTGTTCTGGATGGCGGTGGAAAAGGCCTGTATCTCGTCGTCGAGAAGCTGGTTATACGACAGCGCGGCGTTGGCGGCGTTGTAGGGAAGGTAGGCGTGAAAGTAGTCGCTCCAGTAAGGGGACACCAGCGCCAGTTGTTTCCACCAGGCGAGTTTGACCAGCTCAGTGAGGAATTGCTGGTCGAGCGGCGCCCAGAAGCTGAACGGGTCGCGGATGAAGATGTTTGGGTCGGCAGCTATGTTCGGTGCGGGGTATTCCGAATCGCGGCGCTTTTCGAGCCACGCGGAGGTGATGGTGACCGGCTTGCCCGAGGCAGCGGCCTGATCGATGAGGGTGACGGTTGTGTTGAGCAAGCCGGCATTGATGGGGTAAACATGCAGGTCGATGAAGTTGAGGCGGGGGTTGGCCGCCAGAGCTTTGATAAAGGCGGCGCCGCCGGCCAGCCAGGTTCCGATACCGGCGCCGACATACGCCCCGGTAAGACCGGCGTCGTCCAATTGGGTCAGGAAGGTATCCACCATCCCAGTGAAACCCGCCGCAGTTGCCAGGGATGGCTGGCCGGTCATAGAGGCCTCGTTATCCGGCTCCCCGGCGACCACCAGGTAATCGGGCTGGATTTGTTGGGCGATGGTGACGATCTGGTGGGTGCGGGCGGTGATGTATTCGCTGCTGGTGAGAGTCCGGTAGTAAGCGGCCACGTTCAGACCCGAGTTTTCGGTTAGGACGCCGGTATACAGCGGACCGGCGTGCACCACCAGGCGCAGGCCGGCTGCGCGGATGTCGGCAGCGACCTGCTTGTAAAACGTCAGGTACTTCTGGTAATCGTCCGGATCGCCGTTGTAAGTGAAGAACGGCTGGTAGAGGACGGGAAAGGGGATGCCCAAGCACACGGTGGTAACGCCCAGCGCCTGGAGACTCTGGATCTCCGCTTGCACGACGGCCGGCGTATTCTCGCCCAGGCCTTCGAGGACGCTATCGGCGCCGGGGGATCTGAGTTCGGCGCAGAAATCCACTGGGGGCTTCGAGCCATTCCATTGCGAGGTGACGGTCGAGTCAAACGCCGTCAATTCCTTCTGAAGTTGGGAGTACAGGTCCAGGTAAACCGTTGGAGGGTTCTGGGCACTGGCGACGAATGCCCAGGCCAAAAAGAGACCAGCCGCTCGCATATCATTATCCCTATCTTGCACTTAGAGTGTGCGCTGATCGCGGCGGAGACACAATCGGTCAAGAGAGCCAAGGGCGGATGGGCACTACGAGCTATGGAGCAAGGATCGGGGGTGCGGGAACGCAACAAATATAGGGGGAAGACAAACGTGGAAAGGGCGGCCGCCGGCCCCTGCTGTCAATACATGTGCCCGCAAGCCATAGAGACAGCGGCTCAAAAACCGCGGCGCCAAATCAAAGTAGTGCAACGGCGCGTCAGGACTTGCGACCGGTCAGCCGAGGAAGCCGAAAGCCGCCCGTGTTGTGGACTGGTTCTATGTAACTTCCTCCTTCACTATGACTCCCCCGTGAAAGGGGATCGCGGTTGCCTCTTTCCGAGAAAGAGGTCTTAAAACGGCCTTTCACACCGTTCGACTCCACTATGCGCCTGAGCGGGCAAGAAGTCAAGCCGGTCTCGCCGGGCGGGTGCGCGACACATAGGTGAGAGCTTTACGCAACTGCCGGCCAATTGAGAGAATCCTAGCGTAGGGAGTACTCCAATCGGAGCCGCGACCGTAAGGGAGCGTTAGGTCTATGGGCAACGCCGCCAACGCTCCCTCACGGTCGCGGCTCCGATTGGGGCTTCCTTCTCGTCCACTTCTATGTCGTGCACCCTCGCCGGGCTGCTGGGAACCCCTGAGCCTGTGACCTGGGTCACAGCCTTCCGGGGATCGTTCCCTTAGGCTGGAATTGGAGGTTCGATCCATGGCCGCGATTGCACCAGTCCAGGCCGCCGCCACACCGCGGAAAAAGCTGGGGAAGCGCGCGGCGCCCGACCGGTCGCAAGGCTTGCGGCGCGCCTTTCAGGTGGCCTTCCTGCTGCTCAACATCTGGATCGGCGTCCAGTTCTACCTCTTTGTGCGGTACTACGAAACGGGTGGCGGCACGGTCTGGGCCGGCCGCCCGGCGGGCGTCGAGGGCTGGCTCCCGATCGCCGCCATGATGAACCTCAAAGTGCTGGTGGCGGCGGGCCGCCTGCCGAACCTGCACCCGGCCGGCATGTTCCTGTTGATCGCATTCTTCGGGATGTCGTGGCTCTTCCGCAAGAGCTTCTGTGGCTGGCTGTGCCCGGTGGGGACCGTCTCGGAGTATCTGTGGCGGCTGGGGCGCCGGACCTTTGGCCGCAATCTCCACTTGCCCCGCCGCCTGGATATCGGCCTGCGCAGCCTCAAGTACATTTTGCTCGGCCTGTTCGTTTACGCCGTGGCATCGATGTCCGTGCCGGCCATCCGAGCTTTCCTGGAAGGCCCCTACGGCATGGTGGACGATGTCAAGATGCTCAACTTCTTCCGTTTCCTGGGCTTCGCCGGCGGCCTTGTGGTGGCCGGGCTGGTGATGGCCTCGGTGCTGGTGGAGAACTTCTGGTGCCGCTACGTCTGCCCCTACGGTGCGCTGATGGGCCTGGCGGCGCTGGCCAGCCCGCTGCGGATCCGGCGGGATCGCTCGCTGTGCATCGATTGCGGCAAGTGCACGAAAGCCTGCCCGTCCGGCCTTCCGGTGGACCGCCTGATCGCCATACAATCGGCGGAGTGCACGGGCTGTCTCGAATGCGTGGCTTCCTGTCCCGCCGCCGGCGCGCTGTGGATGTCGGCGCCGGGCCGCCGCCGGGTCCCGGCTTGGGCCATCGCCGCCGGGGTGGCGCTTCTATTCGTTGGCATTTGCGGCTACGCCCGGCTGACCGGCCACTGGGACACCAACCTTTCGAGCCAGATCTATTCCGACCTGATCCCCCACGCCAACGAATTCACGCACCCGTAGGCGCATCTCCGGAAGGAGGGCGGACCCCCTTGCTTGGTCCGCGGCCGACGCCCCGTCGGCCTGGCGGCGTTTTTTGGGGGAAGGCAGCGGGACGAGGGCGTCCCGCGCGGACCAGGGGGTCCGCCCTCCTATCGGCCCCTTGCTAACCAGTTCGAAACGCTACAGTCTAAAGAACAGCCGAATGGAGCCGACCGACGGTACTCATGTAGCCAGAGCGCGGGCGGGTGATTCCGACGCGTTCCGCGTGCTGGTGGAACGTCACAGCCGGTCCATTTTCCGTTTGGCTTTTCGTATGACTGGAAATGAACAAGACGCCGAAGACGTAGTCCAGGAGAGTCTGCTCCGCGCGTACAAGCAACTGGGCAAGTTCGACGATCGGGCCAGCTTCGGCACGTGGCTCTACCGCATCGCCACGAATTGTTCCCTCGATCTGGTCCGTGCCCGCAAGCGGCGCGGCGAATACCTGGCGCCGGCTACCAATGCCCACGGCGAAACCGAAGACGCCGTGCTCGCCCTGCCGGCCTCCGGTCCGACGCCGGAGCGAGCGGCGTTGAGCGGCGAATTGGCCCACCACGTCAGCGCCGCCATGAATGAACTGAGCTCGACCGAACGCACGGCCTTCGTGCTGCGCCATTTCGAAGGCATGCGCATGGAAGAAGTCTCCCGCGTCCTGGAATGCCAGCCCGGCGCGGCCAAGCACAGCGTATTTCGGGCCGTGCGGAAATTGCGGCGGGCCCTGGAGCCGGTAGTGAGTGCAGCCAAATGAACCACCTCAGCGAAGAACAACTGATCTTGCTTTACTACGGGGAAGAGCCGGATGCACCGGGCGCCGAAATGCACCTGGACGAGTGCGCGGAGTGCCGCGAGCTATACGGCTCGCTCCAGCGCGTGCTCAACGTGGTGGATACGCTTCCGGTGCCGGCGCGCTCGCCGGAATACGGCGCCGAAGTCTGGCAGCGGATTGAGCACCGTCTGCCGGCGCGCCGCCGGTTGGTGTTGCCGGCGCCCTGGCGCTGGGCCGCCGCCGCGGTGGCGCTGGCTTCGTTGCTGGTGGTGGCGTTCCTGGCCGGCCGCTTCTATCCGCAGCCGGGCAACGCCGGCGCGATGGCCTCGGCCGCCGACCCGCAGCTCCGCGAAGGGGTGCTGCTGGTGGCCGTGGGCGATTACCTGGAGCGCTCCCAGACGGTCCTGATCGAGCTCGCCAACGCCAGCTCCGACGGCCCGCTCGATATCTCTTCGGAACAGGAACGCGCCGCCGATCTCCTCACCGAAAACCGGCTGTATCGACAGACCGCGGCCCACACCGGCGACACCGCCGTAGCTGGGGTGTTGGAGGAATTGGAAGGCGTGCTGGTGGATATCGCGCACGAGCCGTCCAGCATGCCCGCCGCGGACGTGGAGAAGCTCCGCGACCGCCTGCGCGGGGAAGGCATTCTCTTCCAGATTCGCGTCTTGGGCGCAAACGTAAAGAACCAGAAGGAACCGGCCGCGCTGGTGGGGCAGCCCGGCGGGCACAAATTATAAGGGGATTGAAAACCACATGAAAAGCTCTCGCAAGATGATCACAATCGGGATGACAATCGGCGGCATGTTTCTGACCGCTGCCCTGGCCCTGGCGCAAGTCGCGCCGGTGGCTCCGACACCGCCAACGCCGGCGCCCGCTCCCGCGCCGCAGGCTGCTCCGGCACAGCCGGCAACTCCGTGGCCCGGGCAGCTCGACCTGGATATCGACGTGCAAACCCAAGTGGATCTCCAGCTCGACAAACTCAAACTCGACAAGTTCGATTTCAAGTTCGACCAGAAGTGGGATGCCCAGGAGAAAGCCTTCGAGAAAATGCAGGAAGTGCAGGACAACCTGTTTCTGGCCGACGGCAAGCTGCAGGGCTTGGCGTTTCAACTCGACCAGATGACGATTCCCAGGCCTGTGCTGAAGACGCCAACCATGCCTCCGATCCGGCTTAACGGTCTTCGGGCGAATGACCCCTACCAGCGCGGCCTGGAAGCCATCGACGCCCACCACTACGACGAAGCCGTCGAGGACTTCAACCAGGTGGTGGCGGCGGCCGGCCCCCACACGGAAGGCGGTCTTTATTGGAAGGCCTATACGCTAAACAAGCTGGGCCGCAGCGCCGACGCCCTGGCCGCCATCGACCAGTTGCGGAAGACTTATCCCGGCAGCCGCTGGCTCGACGACGCCAAGGCGCTCGAAGTGGAAGTGAAGCAGTCCTCCGGCAAAGCTGTCTCGCCCGAAGCCGAAACCGACGAGGACATCAAGATCCTGGCTCTCAATGGACTGATGCAATCGGACCCGGAGCGGGCCCTGCCGCAGGTGGAGAACCTTCTCAAGACTTCGCACTCGCCCAAGCTCAAGCGCCAGGCCATTATCGTGCTGGGTCTCAATAGCTCTCCGCGCGCCCGCCAGGACCTGGAACAGATCGCGCGCGGCGGCAACCCCGACCTCCAGCTCGATGCCATTCGCTACCTGGCGCGGGGAAAGGACTCGAACTACGGCCAGCTCTTCGCCGAAATCTACGCGGCTTCGAGCGATGTCAACGTGAAGCGTGCCATCCTCAGCAGCTATTCCACCACCAAGGACAAAGACCGTCTGCTGCAGATCGCCAAGACGGAAAAGAACCCCGACCTTCGCAACTACGCCATCGGCGTTCTTGGCGAGATCGATGGACAGCCCGAAATCTGGCAGATCTATCAATCCGAAACCACTCCCGAGGCCAAGGCGTCGCTGCTCGGCTACATGCGCGAGAACGGCAGCCTGGACAAGCTGGTGGAAGTGGCCCGCACGGATAAGGATCCCAAAGTTCGCATGGCGGCGGTGCACGCCATCGCTTGGCAAAGAACCGGCAACACCGCGGCCGCGCTGGTTTCGGTCTACACGGCCGAGCAGGACGCACAGGTGAAGCGGGCGATTGTCGACGACCTGGCCCCTACCCGCAACGGCAAGGCGCCGAACGGCAAGGCGCTGGTGGACCTGGCGCGCGCCGAGAAGGACCCCAAAATGAAGCTGTACATCGTCAATCATCTCTCCCACATGGCCCAGTATTCCAAGGAAGCGCAGGACTACCTGCAGGAGATCCTCAGCAAATGAAACCGGCGCTGTGCTTGATGGCGGCTGCGCTGGCGCTCGGGGCGCAGCCCAAACTGCTGGTCAATGCCAAGGTGGACAGCCGTTCCGGGGCGGCTCTCGACCGGGAGTTCAAGGCGCTGCTGACCGCGCAGCCACAGCCGGCCTGGATCATGTACGACGTGCCGGTGGTGCGCAACCCCAGCCTGAGCTGCGAATACGTGCGCGACAGCTACTCCTCGCCGGGCGTGATTCACCTGGAACCGCCCGACCACGCCGTCATCCTGTTCCGCGTGGAAGGCAACACGGTCGGCCGAATCCGCAGCCTCTCCCCGGATTGCGAGATCGACGCCGGCGGTCTGCCGGTCCACTGGCTCACGGAGGTGGCGCCGGCGCAAAGCGTGGCGCTGCTGGCGAGCTACTTGCCGCAGAGGGAACTGGACGGGAACGGCGCCGTGAGCGCTATCGCGGCGCACGCCGACGCCTCGGCCGACGCCGCGCTCGATCGGCTGCTGGCTGCTACGCAGCCGGAATGGCTGCGGCGCTCCGCGGCGGCGCTCGAAGCTTCGCAGCGCGGCCGCCACGGAGTGGAAGCCGTGAAAAGCCTGATCTCGAGCGATGCCAGTGACAATGTTCGCCAAAGCGCCATCAACGGACTCGCCCGCAACAAGGAGCCGGAAGCCGTCGATCTGCTAATCTCGGCCGCGCGCACGGACCGCAATGCACATGTCCGCGCGCTGGCCATCTCGGCTCTCACCCGCAAGCCAGGCCAGCCGGTGCTGGATGCCATTCAATACGCTATCGCGAACGATACGGACTCGACGGTCCGGCGACGGGCGGTGGACGCCCTCGGTTCTTTGCCCGACGGCGCGGGGATTCCGCTGCTGATCCAGCTTGTGAAGACATCGAAGGACGCCGAGGTGCGCAAGCAAGCCATGAACAAGCTGGAAGCCTCGCACGACGCGCGCGCGCAAGCCTTCTTCGAAGAAGTGCTCAAGTAATGCGAGATAATTAGCTGTGAATGTTGGCGACACCGCCTGAAGCCGAGCGTTATACTCGTTTATCTTGGATCGAATCGTCACTTCCTCAAACGGCCCACAAATTCAGAGGAAGCCAATACTGCCCTATTGGTGGGTGGTCGCCGCTTTGCTGGCGGTCATGGCGACGCTGCAGTTCACATCGATGCGGATGGAAAGCCAGACTGCCGACGAAGGCCGGCAACTGATTTCCGGTTACACGTATCTCATCTCCGGCCATTTCACCGTGGCCCGCGAGCACCCTCCGTTGCTGAAACTGCTGTGGGCGATCCCAGTGTGGTTTCTCCATCCTGATCCTCCTCACGACGGTGACGCCTGGCATGCCGCTGTGGACTTTCTTTACAGCAATCGCGTGCCGGCAGACCAACTTTTGCTGGCTGGCCGGTGCTCCGCGATCGCCGTTTCCGTGCTTCTTGGTTTGGCCATCGCCTTTTGGGCCAAGCGTCACTTCGGAGAGCGCGTGGCGTTGTTCTCCGTATTTCTTTATGCGGCGGATCCAAACTTCCTGGCCAATGGCCGGTACATCAAGAATGATGTGGGGGCGGCACTGGCGATTTTCGCCGGTACGATGACCTGGGGCAGCTATCTCATTCAGCCCACCCGAAAACGTTTGTGCCTGTCGGGAATCGTGTTAGGTCTCGCTCTTACGGTCAAGAATTCGGCGATGATCCTCTGGCCGGTTCTGTTGCTGCTGTATATCGTTCGGTGCTGGCAGGAGCGCCGAACCTTCGAGGCTGGACCGCTCCTTCGCCGTCTCTGCACAGTCGCGGTCATCGCTTTTCTCGTCATCTTCTGTGTGTACGGGTTTGAAATTGAACCCGCGGGTTCGTCGTCCGAGTTCGTGCGCATTTTCCCTTCCTGGATGGACCAAGTGCCGCTGCCCGCCATGGCCTACTTCGAAAGCTTGGGGAATCTCAGTCTCAGGCAAGTGGGGAGGGCACTGGAAGTAAGCTTCCTGCTCGGCGATCAGTCGCCAACCGGCTGGTGGTACATGACGCCCGTCGCGCTAGCGGTCAAGACCCCGCTCGCGGAACTGATCCTCTTTGTACTGGTCCTATGGATCGGGCTCAGGCGGTTGCGGACGGTGCGACCACGCGATCTGGAATTTCGCTGGTACCTCCTGATGGTCCCCACCGCCTGCTATTTAGTGGCAGCCCTTATGTCGCATTCCAATGTTGGAGAGCGCCATTTACTGCCGCTATATCCGTTTCTATTTGTCTTCAGTGCCGCTGTACTGCTCGCCCAGCCCTTGCCCAAATGGCGAGCGCTCACGGTCGCAGCCGCCGGACTTCTTCTGGTCATCGAAACAGCCATGATCCATCCCCACTATCTTGCATTCTTTAACGTGCTGGCAGGAGGTCCCGCCGGCGGACGGCGCTATCTAGTGGATTCCAACTTGGATTGGGGACAGGACCTCAAGAACCTGAAGAAGTATTTGGACGATCACCACATACCAGAGGTTTGTCTTTCCTACTACGGATGGGCCCCGGTTGAATACTATGGCATCCGGTATCGCGAACTGCCCGCTGTCCCGCAGATCGAAGATGCGGCCAGCCTGGATTGCGTCGCCGCTGTCAGCGTTACTCATCTGGCCACCCAGTACGAGAAACTCGCCGGCCTCGATGAATTGCGGCCCGACGCACGTATCGGTTACTCGATTTACGTATACGACCTGCGAAAAGCCGCAAGGTGACGCCTGGTTCTATCCTAAGGGAGCGCCATCTCTCCTATCACGGCGCATATGCCGCTCCGGGGGGCGGCCAATCCTGACCGCAGCCGCCTGTAAAGACGGCCAACCTTTGCGCTCAAGCCCCTATCGCCCCCGGCTGACAAATCGATTGTCGCGAATCAGGAAGCGGAGCGGAAGCTCGGCCGCCTGGCTGATGCCGATTCGGGGAGTGGCGTCGATTTCGAAGGAGACCGGCCGCAGCGGCTGGCGGACTACCAGGCTGCCGCGAGTGACGTCGGCGGCGTTGTGGGCGCGGGTGATGGCGAGCGCCAACGTGAGTTTCCCGGGGCCCGATGTCAGGTCCTCGAGTTTGCGCGCGGCGGGGCGGCGGCGGCGCATGAGGTCGAGACCCAAGACCGGTTCGAGGGCGCGAATCAGTACACATCCGGCGGCGCCGGCCGGTTCGCAGACCAGGTTGAGGCACTCATACATCCCATAGATGAAGTAGACGTAAGCGTGGCCCGGAGGCCCGAAGATCACTTCGGTGCGAGGCGTAACGCCGCGCGCGGAGTGGGCGGCCCGGTCGCCCGAGCCGAGGTAGGCTTCGGTTTCCACGATGATGCCCGCGGCGCGGCCGTGAACCAGGACTTTCCCCAGCAGGTCGCGCGCGACATGGATGGCCGGGCGGGAATAAAAGGAGCGCGGCAGGACGGGACCGAAGGTCATTCGTCCCTACTGTACAATGGCGGCTGATGCGACTGTTCACGGGCCTCGATCTGCCGGAAGATGTGGTGGGAAATCTCGAGCGGCTGCTCGGCGAACTGCGTCCGGCGGCGCGCATCGGGTGGAGCGCGCCGGCGAATCTGCACATCACCACGAAGTTCATCGGGGAGTGGCCGGATGAGCGCCTCGAAGAACTGAAGCAGGCACTGGCAGCGGTCGAGGCGCGGGCGGCGATTGAGGTGGCCGTCCGGAAGGTGGGCTTCTTTCCGAACGCGCGCGCGCCGCGCGTGTTCTGGTGCGGGGTGGAAGCACAGGGATTGGCGCCGCTGGCCGCGGATACCGACGAGGCCACGCGGCGGTTGGGAGTGGCGCCGGAGAAACGCGCCTATTCGCCACACCTGACGCTGGCGCGGATCAAGGAGCGGACGGATTTGGGGCGACTGCACGCGGCCGTCGAAGGGCTCGCCGATATAGAATTCGGACGGTTCGCGGCACGACGTTTCTTTCTGTACCGGAGCCGCTTGCAGCCGGGCGGTTCCGTGTACACTAAACTTGCGGAGTTTCCTTTTACAACGTGACGATGGTAATTTTGGCGGCGGCAATCGCCTATGTTCTGGGCGCCATCCCGTTCGGCTACCTTCTGGTGAAATGGAAGACGGGCGGCGATGTCCGAGCGTCGGGGAGCGGCAATATCGGGGCGACCAACGTGCTCCGGACGACGGGCCGCGCGGCGGGCGTGGCCACGCTGCTGCTGGATATCGGCAAGGGGTACCTGGCCGTGTGGATGGCCGGGCGGCTCACAGGCGGCAGCATGGCGTGCGAGAGCCTGGCGGCTTTGGCCGTGATGGCGGGGCACGCTTACCCGGTGTTTCTGAAGTTCAAGGGCGGCAAAGCCGTGGCCAGTTTTGTGGGAGCATTTCTGTGCCTGACGCCGGTGGCGCTGGGGGCGGTGCTGGTGGTGTTTTGCGTGGTGGTGGCCTGGACCCGGCATATTTCGATGGGGTCGATTGTGGGCGCGGCGACCTTCCCGCTGGCGGTATGGCTGATTCAGAAGCCCGAACCGGCGGTAGTGGCGGCGAGCCTGCTGGCAGGAGGGTTCATCATCTACAAGCATAGAAGTAATATCGAGCGGCTGCACGCGGGTACGGAGCCCAAATTCACATTCGGGGCGCGGAAGGCTTGAAGAACCTCGCGATCATCGGGGCGGGGAGTTGGGGGACGGCTCTGGCGATGGCGTTGGGGCCGCGGTTTGAGCGCGTCCGGTTGTGGGTTTACGAGACCGATCTGGCAGCGCGGATGGCCGCCAGCCGCGAAAACGATGTTTATCTTCCTGGGTTCCAACTGCCTGCCAATGTGGAAGTTACGAGCAGCCTGGGGGTGGCGCTGGGAGATGCCTCGGTGGTCCTGAGCGTGGCGCCCTCGCACCTGGTGCGGAGCCTTTACCAGCAGATGCTGCCGCATTTGACGGAACGGATGGCGTTCGTGAGTGCGACCAAGGGGCTGGAGAACGGCACACTGCTACGGATGTCGGAGGTAATTAGCACCGTTTTGGCAGCCCGGATGGCGGTTCCGGTGGCAGTAATCTCCGGGCCGACGTTTGCAAAGGAGGTGGCCGCCGGGCAGCCAACGGCATTAGTAGTAGCATCGGTCGATGAAGGCTTGGCGGAACGCGTTCAGGCGGCTTTTTCAGGACCGGCGTTCCGGTTGTATACCTCTTCAGATACGATTGGTGTAGAAATTGGAGGATCAATTAAGAACATCGTCGCAATTGGCGCTGGCGTATTGCATGGACTAGGGTTAGGAGATAATTCCATGGCGGCGCTGATTACCCGGGGTCTGGCTGAGATGACCCGCCTGGCGGTGGCGATGGGCGGGCGCGCGCAGACCATGGCCGGGTTGGCCGGACTGGGCGATTTGGTCTTGACTTGCAATGGAGATTTGAGCCGCAATCGCATGGTAGGGGTAGAACTGGCGCACGGCAGGAAGCTGGATGAGATTGTGCGGTCTATGAGAATGGTGGCGGAAGGCATTAAAACTACAAATGCCGCGGTTGATCTCGCGAAGCGGCATTCGGTGGAGATGCCGATCGCCGGGCGGATGTTTGAGATGATGCACTCGGACTTGGCGCCGCGGGTGGCGATCCAACAACTGATGGAGCGTTCGCTAAAGGGCGAATGACCGCAACCTGTGATGGAAAAACGGGTTCAGAGAAATATGGGGGCTTTGGCAATGACCCTGGACTACGACGCGGAGTTGATGCTCCGGGTCAAGGACGGGGATGGAGCGAGCTTTGGCGTGCTGCTGGAAAAGCATCGCACGCCGGTGGTTCACTTCCTGTATCGGATGGTACAGAATTATGCGGTGGCCGAGGAGTTGGCGCAGGAAGTTTTTCTGCGGGTGTACCGGTCGAGGGAGAGTTACGAAGCGAGCGCGAAGTTTACTACGTGGTTGTTCCGGATTGCGACGCACCTGGCGTTGAATGCGCTACGAGACGGGAAGAACGAGAAGTTCCAGGAGAGGCTGGACGACGAATCGCCGGACATGCCGGCGAGGCAAGTTTCGGACGCGCGGCCGACGGTTGAGCAGAGGATGGTGTACCAGGTCCGGCTGAACGAAGTGCGCCGGGCGGTAGCGACGCTGCCGGAGAAGCAGCGCGCCGCGGTGCTGATGCACAAGTACGAAGAGATGGAGTATTCGCAGATTGCGAAAGTGTTAAGCTGTTCGGAATCGGCGGTAAAATCGCTACTATTCCGGGCGTATGAAACATTGCGCGCCCGCTTGGCCCATATGGCCTAGGGAAGAAAAGAGATTGACATGAACTGCCCAATGGAAGCACGGCAAGGATCGGAGTTGCTGCTGGAGTATACGGCGGGAAGGCTGGAGGCTGGCGAGGCCACGGCGCTCGAAGCGCACCTGGAAAGCTGCGCTCGCTGCCGCGAATTCGCGGAGAGCCAGAAAATGGTGTGGCAGGCGCTGGAAGCGTGGGAAGCGGAGCCGGTTTCGATGGATTTCGACCGCCGTCTGTTTGCGCGCATCGAGCAGGCGCCGGCTTCGTGGTGGACGCGGCTGACGGGACAAGTGATGCACCATGCCGTGCCGGTGGCGGCGGCGGCGGGGGTCATGATTCTGGCGGGGTTGATGCTGGAGCGGCCGGCGGTGACGCCGGTTGCGCCGCCGCAGGAATCGGCGCAGGTGGATGTTTTGGGTCCGGAGCAGGTGCAGAGCGCGCTGGACGATATGGAAATGCTGCGCGACTTCAACCACCTGGTGCGGGCGGATAGCGCCGAACCGAGGATGTGACGGCATGAACCGCTGGGTTGAGTTGGGAGCAGTGCTGCTGCTCGGAGCGGTTGCCGGCCTGTGCGGCGACCAGAAGCCGGCCGCGAAGGCACCGCCTCCACCGCCGCGTCCGGCGCCGGTGAAGCCGCCGGCGAAGAATAACGCGGCGAAGGGCGGAGTGCCGAAGGCCAACGCGCAGCGCCTGGTGAATCCCGCGAATCCGGCCACTCGCCTGTTTCGCATGACTCCGGAGCAGCGCGAGCGCGCCTTCGAACAAATGAACCCGCAACAGCAGGAGAGCGCGCGCAAACTGATGCAGTGGTTCGACGGACTGCCGAAGGAGCAACAAGCCACCCAGTTGCGGCAGTTGGCGCGGTTTGAGCAACTGCCGCAGGAACAGCGGATGGAAGTGAAAGGGCTGATTAAAGAGGCTCAGGACCTGCCGGCGGACCGGCGGCTGCTGGTCCGGCAGGCCTTGGCGCGGTTGCAGAATCTGCCGGACGCGGACCGGGACCGGTTCTTGAACAGTCCGGCGTTCAAGGGGCGCTTTTCCGCCGAGGAGCAAAGGGTGATTACGCGGCTGGCGGATGCGTGGCTGCCACCGTTCTGAGGGCGCCTCGACTTCTGACTCCGCTCACCCCGTGATTCGAGGCTCGTGTTTCACCCGGACTTTTCGGTACTGGGTCAGTTTGAAAAGCCCAAGGCATTTCCCGGACTGTATCTTCCCGCTGGGCCCACCGCGGCGGTTGGGGCGACACGGCCCAGTGCCAACAGAGGAACACGTTGATGTCGGACAGATCTGATAGAATGTCAGACGGGCATATATGAAAGATCAACGCGTTACCGTGCGATTCTCCCCTGAGCTGCGCCAGCGGCTTAAGGCCGCTGCCCGGCGTGGCGGAACGCGCGAGTCCGACCTGGTTCGCGGCGCAGTGGAGGTGCACCTGGCGGCGGAGGAGGGTTCGCTCACCGCGTACGAGCTTGCGAAAAAGTCCGGATTGATTGGGGCAGTGAAGGGGACGGCCCGGGACCTCAGCACGAACGCAAAGTACTTTGACGGATTCGGTGGCTCTTGACCGGCCAGGTACTGGTAGATACCGGCCCGATTGTGGCCATCCTGTTGGAATCCGATGAGCACCATGAAGCGTGTGTCGAGCGCCTTCATCACATCAGGGGTCCGCTGCTCACTTGTTGGCCCGTGATTACCGAGGCGGCATGGCTCTTGCGTGCGTATCCGCAGGCGATCCGGAAGCTCCTGTCCTCTTTCCATGGCCGCCCCTTTGAGTTGGTTCCTCTGAGCGAGACGGATCTAGCCGGCATTGCCGCGATCCTCGCCAAGTATGAAGGCTTGCGGATACAGCTTGCCGATGCATCGCTGGTTCACCTGGCAAACCGTGAAGGGATTGAAATGATGTTCACCCTGGACCGGCGTGACTTTGGCGTGCTCCGTCTGGCCCACGGGAAAAAGCTACGCCTGATTCCATGAAGGGCTGTCCCACGGTTGCATAAGTTCACTTCAAGGCCGACGCAGGCTCAAATCGCCTGGGCACTTCCGGGTGGCCTATCCGCGCGATCCACCTAGCGGCCAAGACGAGCGGGTTCCGCGGCGGCAGGGGCGCCGCGGAGTAGGCCTTCCGTGCTCAGGTCTTCATCAATGTCCGGCCAGTGAATCCCATAGCCTGCTCCGCTTACTTCCCAGCGGGATCGCTGTTCCATGGTAGCGCTCAAGAGCCGGGGGTACCACGTCAGGGGAACGATGATTGTGCGCCCGTCTGCGAGGTCCACTGCCAGCGTGTCCTCAGTGAGGTGTACGTCGCGTACGCGTTCTCCGGAATTAAGATGGGAAGCGTTCATGCCATTTCTCCAACAATAAATTGCGATTCTCTGCCACTAGCCGGTGGACTCGCCGAAGCTCCACGGGACCGAAGCCAAGGTTCCTGGCAAGCGCAACCGGGTCCAGCCAGGACTTTGCCGACTGATCGTCGCGATCCACATGCACATGGGGAGGCTCGTTCGGCTCATGGCTGTGAAAATACATGCGGTATGGCCCCACCATCAGTATGGTTGGCACGCCTTTCAGTATCTCACCGTGTGCGGCTACTCGCGATTGTCCTGCCATGCAGCCAACGCGTGGAGATCCGGCCGAGGGCCAGTCAAAACCCCGTGTAGATGACGCGCAGCACGCTCCTCACGTATTGCTCGTCGGTCACTCCTTCCAAAGCCTGCTCGGGGAATTCCACCAGCGAACGGAAGTGAGCGGCCAGTTCCGCGAAGAGCTCGATTCTCGCGATGGGATCGTAGCCGTCGCGCAAAGTGACGGCCTGGATGGCGATGGCGGCGGCTTCGGGAGTTACCAGGCTGCGGAGACGCGCGGCCAGGTGCGGATAGGCCAGCAGCGAATTGTACTTGGCGGGAGCGATTTCGTCGAGATCGGGCTCTTCGGGCTTGCGCTCGCGGGCCACTATGGTGTTGGCCGCCAGATCGCCCAGGCGTTGGGCGTTGCGGCTGAACAGGCACGCGATGCCGCCTACCAGGTAAAAGGCGGGCAGCGCATCCACAAAGCGCAGCAGATTGCGGAGGACGATCTGCGAAAGCTGCAGGCGCATGCCGTGGATGTCGAGGACGCGCAGGCCAAGGATGCGCTTGCCGATGGTCTGGCCGCGCCAGCGCCATTCCAGGAGAATGCCGTAGACCACCGAAACCACGAAGAAGAGCACCGTGGACACGGCGTTCGCCACATCGCGGCCGAAAAGATTGAGGGCCGAGCAGACTTGGCCGGCGACATAGCAGGCGGCGCCAATGGCGGCGGCGTCAATGGCCCAGGCCAGGGCGCGCGAAACCGGCGTGGCCAGCTCGAAGGAGAAGACCACGCCTTCGGGGGTTTCGATGGAGAGGCGGCGTTGGCGGGCGGCTTTCATTCGCGGCCCGCCCACCCGAGGAATGCCGTGAGCGCCACAAGCTCGCAAGCGCCGAAGGCGATTTTGAGGCTATAGGGCAGCACGGGCTGATGGTATTGCGAGACAAACGCTTCGACCATGCCGGCCCACACCAGGAGCGCGGCGGCGCCGGCGATGATGGCGAACAGGTCGGGCCCGACGGCGCGGAGGCGTTCGGTGCGCGGCGTCCGCCCGCCCCAGCCGATGAGCGCGCCGGCCAGAATGAAGCCGCCCTGGCCGCCCAGCAGGATGGCGGGAATCTCGATGGAGCCATGGGGCAGCAGCCAGGCGGTGAGGAAAGTGCCGAATCCGGCGCCGATGTAATCCGCGGCTACTGCTCCCAAAATGACGCCGTTATAGAAAAGGAGAATCAGGGTTCCCACGCCCCAGGTCATGCCGAAGGCCAGAGTGAGCACGGTGACGTGGATGTTGTGGGTCATCAGCTCGGCGGAGAAGGAGGCCTTTTCACCTTGCAGCCGGTCGGTCTTGGCGCTTTCTTCTTTGGCAACGCGCTCCGCGGGAGAGCTATTCAGGCCGGCAAACGGCATGAGAACGCTCTTGACGTGAGGATCCATGCGGAGGGCGAACCATCCGAAGGCGCAGCCCAGCAGGGTGACGCCGAGCGAGAGGCGAAAGGCGCCCTGGTGGCGGCGGAAAGCGCGCGGGAAGGCGAGGACCAGCGATTTCCAGCGTAGTTTAACGGGCGCGCGGGTCTCGTGGATTTCGGTATAAGCGCGCGCCACCAGCGATTCGAGGTATGCGCGCAGGTTGGGTTCGGTGGAGAAGGTGTCGAGCCGCGCGAGATCGGCCGAACTGCGTTCATAGAGGTAATGCAGGCGTTGGATTTCCGGCAGCGCGAGACGGGCCTCGGGTTCGGTTTCGAGGCGGGCGAGCAAGCGGGCGAGCTCGTCCCAATAAGCACGCTCGGCGGCGACGAAGCGGGGAAGGTCGATGATCACAGCAGTTGCCTCCGCTTCACTTCCAGGTATTCGGCGGTCACCTGGGTCTTGATATGCAGCGAGTCCACGGTGGAAAGGCGGACGCCGCGATTGCCCAGCGCGATGGCCAGACGGCGCATGCGGTTGGAGAGCATCTGGCCGGCGAGCGAGGTGTAGAGCGCGTCGAGATCGGGAGCCGGATCGCCGGAAAACAGCGGGTCGATGGAGGGCCGGGTGACGTTGACCAGGACGACATGACGGCGGGCCAGCAGGGAAATTTCGCGTTCGAAAGTTTCGGCCAGCAGGGCGTCGTCGAGCGAAGTGAAAAAGACGAGCAGGGCGCGGCGGCGCAGATTCAACTGGAGGTTGGTGAAGACGTCGCGGAAATCGGGACTCACTCTACGGGCCTGAAGGTTGTAGATGGTTTCGCGGCAGAGACGGAAGTGGTTGACGCCATTGCCGGCGCGCAGGAAGCGATGGGTGCGGTCGCTGAAGGTGAGCAGTCCGAAGCGGTCGCCCTGGCGTTCAGCCACCAGCGCCAGATGGAGCGCGGCGTTGACGTAGCTTTCGAGGATATCGCCGAGCGCGGAGAGGCGCGACGCATCGATGATGGCGTAGACTTCCTGGGCGTGCTCGGCGCGATAGAGTTTGACGACGGGAAAATGGCGCCGCGCGGTGGCTTTCCAGTAGATGTCCTCGAAGTTATCGCCGGGCATGTACTGGCGGAGGTTGTCGAACTCGCGGCCTTTGCCCAGCAGGCGGTGGGCGCGCGGGCCGGCATCGGCGCGCTTCAGGAAGAGCGCGGCGGTGGAGCGGTCGCGCAGGTTGGGATAGACCCGCAGGGCGCAGGCGGCCGCACGCGTGGCGCGGGCCAGCCACAAGCCGAAGGGCGAAGCGACTTCGAGATGCAGGACCGCGAGCGGATGATCGCCGCGCGCGATTCCGGTGGCCGGCCAATCGAAGCGCGAAGCGCCGGCGGGCGCGAGGACGTCTTCGATGAGAGATTCGGAGGCGACGCCAGTGGGCATGACGGCGCCGAGCCGGAGCGCGATGGGGTGAAGAGAGCGGTTGTCGATGAAGACGGGCAGGTGCGTGGGGACGTCCTTGGTGAGCCGGAGAAAGGCGGGCGTGCGCAGGTGGAGCGCATCCAGGCGATCGAGCGAGCGAAGGGCATCGGCGGCGGCGGCGGCCGCACACAGTCCAAGAGTGATGACGCAGGGCAACGCTACGCCGGGAACGAAGCCGGCGGCGGTGGCCAGCGGCACAACCACCACCGCGGCCACCAGCATCAAGCGCTGGGAGGGAACGATCATCGGGGCACCGGCACCTCATGCAGGATGCGATCGAGCACTTCGGCGGTACGGACGCCCTCGAGCTCGGATTCGGGGCGGAGCAACAGGCGGTGCTCGAGAACGGGCGAAGCCACGGCGCGAATGTCGTCGGGGCTGACGAAATCGTGGGCGGAAAGAGCGGCCCAGGCGCGCGCGGCGCGGAGCAGGCCCTGGCTGGCGCGCGGGCTGGGGCCGGAAAGAATGGCATCGTCGGTGCGCGTGCGGCGCACCACCTGCACGGCGTAATCCACCAGTTGATCGCTGACGTTGACCAGCGCCAGGGCCTCGCGCATGGAGACCAGTTCGGACTCGGTGAGGCATTGGCGGACTTCGCCGCGCTGCAAAACGGCTTCGGGCGCGGAGTCGTCCAGGCTGCGGCGGGCGAGCGACAGTTCGTCTTCGCTCGAGGGCCACGTCATCGGAATCTTGAGCATGAAGCGATCCTTCTGCGCCTCCGGAAGCGGGTAGGTGCCTTCGGATTCGATGGGGTTCTGGGTGGCGAAGACGGTGAAGTTGGCGGAGAGCCGGTGGGTTTCGCGGTCGATGGTGACGGTGCGCTCCTGCATGGCTTCGAGGAGCGCGGATTGCGTTTTGGCGGGCGCGCGGTTGATTTCGTCGGCCAGCAGAAAGGTGGTGAAGAGCGGGCCCTTGACCAACGAGAACTCGTTGCGCTGCAAGTTGAAGATGTTGGTGCCGGTGATGTCGGCGGGCATCAGGTCGGGCGTGAACTGGATGCGTTTGAAATCGCAGCCCAGCGCGGCGGCCAAAGTGCGCGCGAGAAGCGTCTTGCCGAGACCGGGGACGCCTTCGATGAGGGCGTGCTGGTTGGTGAGCACCACCACCAGCGAATAGCGGATGACTTCATCCTGCCCGATGATCACCTTGCGAATGCCGGCCAGAATGCCTTCGGTGGCGGTTTGGAATTGATCGAGGTTCAAAGCGGTCCTTTCGCTTGCAAAACGGTTTGGATTTCGCGCATGGCTTCGATTGGGCGGGCGGCGCGGTCGCGCAGAACGGTCTCCACGCCGCGCAGACGCTCGGTGTTGACGTCGCGGCGATGGGTGGAAAGCCATTCGCGCCAGCAGACGCCGGCCAGGTCGCGAGGGGGAATATGGCGGTGGAGCAGGGTGAGCAACCCGGAAAGCGAAGTGCGGCCGGCCAGGCGCTCGACCGGCGCGGCCGGCGCGGGCGGAGGAAAAGCGGCAGCGCTCTTCCACAGAAACAGCGCGGCGCAGATGGCCAGCCCGATGAACATGCCGCCGAGGCGAAAGCGGCGCGCGAGGCCGACCACGCTGCCGGATTCGGCGATGCCGAAGTGCTCCTCGTCAAAAATCACCTGGTTGCTGGAGCCGATGGCGGCGGAAACGGCGTTGAGGCGATCCATGGCGGCGGTGGACTGATTGGTGAAGGCGTCGGATTCGGAGAGCAGAAGCACCGTGCCCTTGCCGAACGTGCGCTCCACGGCGAGAAGCTTCCCGCCGACCTGGTCCGCGACCTGCCAGCCCGTGGCCTCGGCGAAGTAGAGATGGTGGGTGTGGGCTTTGTCGGGATCGATTGCGAAGCGGACATGCCAGCGGGCGTTCAGTTCCTTGCCGCCGCCGGGAGCGTCGTGGTATTGCCAGTCGATGGCGGCGACCACGCGATTGCCGCGGCCGGCGAGCGATTCGAGCATCTTGAGGTACGGCTCATTGTCGAAGGTGTCGGGCTTCGAAGCCAGCAGGAAAACGGCCGCGCCGGTTTGATCGAGCGAGTCGAGCGGCAGATAGTTGCGCGAGACTTTGATGCCGGGCGTCAGCGCCAGGGTGTCGTAGAGAAGCTTGGCACCGGCGGGATCGGCGCGCAGGCTGGAGAGTTCGGGATAGACCTCGCCGGAGGCGAATTGCAGGCTGAAAAGACGGATCAGGCCGTAGGTGAAAGCGGCCGCGAAGAGAATGAAGAGGAGTGACGCGCGCGTGCTACTCATGCAGGAACTCCCTGTTTCATGGCGTCCGTGCGGCGGCGGAATTCGGCGGCGTCATCGGCGGTGACTTCGTGGAGGCCATACCAGGCGCGCTCAAAGGCGGCTACATTGACGGAGAACAGGCGGCGCGCCTCGGCGAGCGAGCGGGCCTTGCGGCGGAGCTCGATTTCGTACTCGCGATTGGTCTTGCCGGGATGAATGGCGAGGAGCTCGCGGCGGCCCAGCCAAGCCAGGTTGGCGAGATAGAAGGCGCGCAGGGCGAGGCGGAAGTTGCGCTCATCCAGGAAGCGCGCAGCGAGATCCAGCCAGCTCTCTTCGGGGAGGCGATCGGCGGTGAGGTCTTCGGCCTGCAAGTCGATGGCGGGCAGGGAGTGGGTATTGGCAAGGTTTGGACGGGCGCGCCGAAACCAGCGGCGGCGCCAGGCAATCCACAGGGCAAAGAGCAGCACGGCGGCGATCAAGATATAGATGCCCCGATGCAGGCCGGTCGCCGGCATGGCGCCGGGCGGAGCCGAAGGAATCAAATCCAACTGGCGCTTCAGCCAGTCGAACAGCGCCTGAATGAAATTGCCGGCGGCGTCTTTGGCGGCGCTGAGCGAATCGACAATGCGGTCGGTTACTTTGACGAACCAGGACACGGGCTGATCGGTAGCGCCGGGCGGCGGCAGACGCCAATCGTATTCGTGAGCGAGCTCGGCCTTGCGAACGGAGGCTTCCAGTTCCTGGGGCGAAACAGCGGCGGCGGAATGGAACGGGACCAGGAAAAGCAGCAGCACCACGACGGAGGCCACGAGCGCGCGGAGGCCGGCGCGGAGATCCTCGCCGCTGGTGATGGATTGGCCGTGGAAGCAGCGGACGCAATAGACAGCTTGGGTGAAGGGGTCGAAAGCCATCCAGGAAACGGAGACCACCGAAAGCAGGAAGAGCGGGTTGAAGATGAAGTAGACGCCGGAACGGGAGAAGTCGGATTCGTAGCCGGTGAAGATGCGGACCAGTTGGGGCAGAATGGCGAGCGCCAGCGCCAGGTTGACGGTCACCAGCAAGCCCAGGAAAAACAGAATGGGCAGCACGGACCAGCTTTGGCGCCTTTGCAGGCCGGCCAGGTGACGGGCCTGGGCGATCAATTGCAGGACATCGAGATCGTCGCGGTCGGCGAGCGCGGTGGCGCTGCGATAGAAGCCGACCACCCATGCGAACGGGAAAACGATGAGGGCGGCGGCGGGAACGGCGATGAGGCGCGTGGAACCGAGAAATGCCTGACCGGCGAGCAGATTCCAGACGCGCCGCCAGGACCACGGCGCATCGGGCGCGCCGCTGAGCTGACGGCGGAGACGGCCGGCGAAAACGGCGCGCCAGCAGTTCATCCAGGCAAGCAGCAGGGCGAGCACCATGGATTCGATGGCGCAGGTGGAATTGGAAGTGTGCGTGTTGGTGACGTCGGTCCAGAAAATCAGCAGGCCGAGCGCCAGGGGGGCGCTACCCACGAGGTGGCAGAGCAGGGTGGGAAGCGGCGCGCGGCGGAGCAGGTGGACGGCATCTTCGAGCAAGGGGATAGCGCCATCGCGGGTCAATGGCTTTGCCATATCGATTGCTCCAGGTGGGCGGTAGATTCGAGGAGTGCCTCGCCCGCGCCATAGAAAACGAACCAGGCCAGAACCAAACCGGCCAGCGCCATACCGGCGGGCAGAAAGCGGCGGAAGATGCGGCTGCGCGAGCGGCTTTCGCGCGCCACCGAGCGGAGGCAAGCGGCGCAGAGCAGCCGGGACTGATGCTCGGTGACGCACTCGCGGCAGTAGGACCGGCCGCACTGCGGGCAGCGGCAGACGGCTTCGCGGTCTTCGTGGTTCCAGCAGCGTTGCTCGAGCGAAGGGGGAGTCACGTCGGCTCCTCAGTTCTTTATGATATCCGGCGGCCGGGCGGCGGGCTGGAGAATGATGGCCAGACCGATCACAGCCAGCGCGATGTAGAGGACGGCGGCGATCTCGCGCAGCAGAGTGAATTGGGGAAGCATGAGGCGCGAAAACGCGCCGGCGGCCCCGTAGAGGCCCGGGTTGACGAAGGCCGCGGAGGTCGCGGCGACGTAATAAAGGAGGCCTTGCGTAAGCAGAGCGGCGATGGCCACCCGCTGCATGGCGGCGCGCAAAATGCGGCGTTGGCGCTCCACCATGACGAGAATCGCGCTGGCGACCTGGACGAGACTGAGGCAGGAGAGAATCCAGCCGATGGCGGCCGAGACGGAGTGCAGAGTCAGGAGGTCCAGGGTGGCCTTTGCCAGGAGGCTGGCGACCAGAACCAGGCAGGCGGTGGTGTGGGTTCGGAGAGCCGGTGCAGCGGCGGCGGCCGGCGTGGTGGGCGGGGCTCCTCGAACCGGGCCGGCCGCGTGGCTTTCGACGGCCTCGGCCCAGTTGGCATCGAGCGAGCCCTGCACTTCGTCGATCCAGGGTTTGACTTCGTTCAGGAATTTGCGCGCGGTCCAGGTGCGATAGAGCGACGGCAAGGGGTCATTGCTGACGGCGGTGTACAGGCGGCAGGTGCAGCTAAAGAAGAACGAGAAAACCAGCCACGCACCGACCAGGATGGCGGACCCGGCCCACCAGGCGATGCCGAAACCGGCGGGCAAAACGAGCCAGAAGAGCCACGGGAACAGCCACGCGAAGGCGGTGGCCATAGAGCGGGTGGAGATGTGGAATCGCGGGTGCCCGGCCACGACGATGGCTTGGATATCGTGCAGATAGAAACGCTTGTACTCTTCGCGGAACATGCGGGTGCGGACCAGCAACAAGTGGTCGGGAGCCAGCCAGACGCTCGCGCCGTAACCGATGCCGCGGAGGCGGCCGGGCAGTTTGCGGTATGGCGTGGAGGGTTGGGGGATGGCCGGTTGCATGGTCAGTGCCCCGACCTCAGGCGTTGTACCCAATAGACCAGCAGCCAGAGCCAGGCGATGAGTTCAGCGAGCGCAATCACGATGGCTACTACGAATCGCCATCGGCTGCGGCGGACCAGGCTGAGCGGCTGTTTCCATTTGAGCAGCGTGAAGACCAGCGTGCCGGGCGCGGTGAGGGTGGTGATGGGCCAGAAGCAGAGCAGAGAAAGCGTGGGCACGACGAGAGCGATGGAATCGTAGAGGATGCGCGAGGAATCGGGATGGGCGGCGCGGGCGGCGCCGTAACCGGCCGCCACGCACGAAGGGCACCAGACTTGGCCGGCGAATTCCACTTTGCAGAGTTCGCACACGAAGCGGCCGCACTGGTTGCAGGCAGCCACGGCGCGCTTGCCGGCATGATCGAAACACGCGGCTTCGCCATCCAGGGCAACCAGGGGGCGCGCGGGCGCGCCGGCCTGGCGGAACAAGGCGGGAAAAGCGCGCAGGGTGTTGAGCGACCAGCAGGAAGTGCAGCGGGCGCCCTCGGAACTGGCCAGTTCCCAGCCGGGCAGAGGCGTTTGACAGCGGGCGCAGAGGAGCGGCATGGGGGAGCGTCAGTCCTGGGTCCTGATGACGCGGGTGTCGCAGATCATGTCGTGCAGGGCGCGCTTCTGGGAATCGAAGCCGGCGATGATATAGCCGATCATCAGAATCATGCCGCTGATCATTTTGGCGAAATAGCGGCCGGCAGCGCGGCCGACGGTGATGGGACCGCCGTCGGGCCGCACGACTTTGAGGCCCAGCGCCATCTTGCCGGGGGTAGCGCCGAGGCGGGCGATAAAGAAAGTCTCGTAGGAACAGCCCACGATCATATTCAACAGGAAGATGGCGCCCATCATACCCATCATGGGGAGAATCATGGCTAGAGCTTCATCGGGCGTGGGGTTGGGGCTCCGCGTAAAGCCGCGAGAGATGAAGGCGGGGAAGAGCAACGCGCTGAAAATGCCGGCCACCACGGCCAGAATGATGCCGTCGAGCATCGAGGCCACGAAGCGGATCCAGAAGCCGCCGAAGCGGAACGCGCGCGCGCCGGGAGCGACGCCTTCGCGGAGTTTCTGGACGTAGGTGTTCTTGCACTCCGGGCAGACCATGTGACCGCCGAAACTGGCGAGCTCATCGGGCAGGGTCGGCCGGCCGCACTCGGCGCAGAATTTATGCTGAAGTTGTTCCGTGGCGTCCATCGGGATTCCTTCGGCCTACTGTAGCAGCTTGGCGAGGGCGTTCGGAAGTTCGGTTGGGGATTCGGGGCCTCCGTTCCCTAACCCGGCAGAGCGGAAGCAAGGAGGAAACTCCCATTCACCGCCGAGGCGCGGAGACGCGGAGGAGAAAAAAGCAAAGGCAAGAGCTGAGAGCGCCGAGGAAGCGGAGATTCCACTGCCGGACAGCCGGCCAGGGGCCCTCCTGAGTTCGAGTTATTTTCGGAGTGCAGCCGCACCGGGGCGTACTTGCGCAAGCGAACCGGGAGACCGCTTGACGGCGCAAATTCGTGGCACACAAACGGACCAGAAGGGGACTTGGGGGGGCGTCCGGTGGGGCGAAGGTGGTTTCGGCGGGCTTGTGGCGCCGATGACGACATTTCCTGACATAAATGTTTTATATCATGCTGGGGTGGTACTTCGTGCGCTCAATGTTGAGGATGACGGCCTGATCTGCCCGGAAGTGGGCGGCTGGGCGGAAAACAAGTATCGTCTCCTGGCACTGTATGACAAATTGTTCTCGACTGGCATGAAGAACAAATGGGACCAGCGAGTGTACATCGATTTGTACGCCGGCGCTGGGTATAGCCGGATTCAGGGAACGAAAGCGGTTCTCATGGGGTCACCTATCATCGCGCTCACCGTGCCCGATCCGTTCGACAAATACATTTTCTGCGAGGAAAGCCCGGAACTCATGGGCGGGCTAAAGGCTAGAGTGGAGCGGGTTGCGCCAACAGCAGGCGTTACCTTCGTCCCCGGGAGTTGCGATTCTGAGATCGACAGGATCTGCGCCGCGATTCCGAAGGGCTCGTCGGGCAACAAGACCTTGAGCCTGTGTCTGGTGGACCCGTTCGATTTCGGCATGAAGTTCGAGACACTGCGGCGGCTTTCGGCCGTATTCATCGACTTCGTAGTGCTACTGGCGATCGGCATGGACGCCAACCGGAACTACGACCATTATGTCGACGGGCACTCCACCAAGATTGACGAAGCCCTCGGCAACACGGAGTGGCGCGAACGGTGGAAGGCCGTGGGAGTCCGGAGAAGCGACTTCAGGCCGTTTCTGGCCTCCGAGTTTTCCATGAGCATGGCGTCGCTCGGCTACCTCCAGAAACCGCTGGATCGCATGAAACTCGTCCGATCCGTCGACAAGAATTTGCCACTGTATTACCTTGCGCTATTCTCACGTAACGAGATGGCCTTTAAATTCTGGGACGACGTGCTCAAATACAGCACGGATCAGACAAACCTCTGGGACTAAGCTTATGTCGCTGATTTCAAAAATAGAGTGGACTGATGCGACATGGAACCCTGTGCGCGGTTGCACCAAGATCAGTCCCGGCTGCAAGCATTGCTACGCAGAGCGGTTTGCGGAGCGCTTCAGGGGGGTGAAGGGGCATCCATTCGAGCAAGGGTTCGATATCAGGCTCGTACCGCATAAGCTGGGCGAACCCCTCCGGTGGAGCGAGCCGAGGATGATTTTCGTGAACTCGATGAGCGACCTCTTCCACGACGAGGTCCCGGAATCGTACATCGCTCAGGTGGCCGCTACGATGCGCCTTGCGCGATGGCACACGTACCAGGTCCTTACGAAGCGTTCAGGGCGTCTTAGGGAATTGCTAGCCGGTCGCTTAAGGGACGCAGCGGCTGAGGCTCATATTTGGTGGGGTGTATCGGTGGAAGACCGTCAGTATGGACTGCCGCGAATTGCGGACCTGCAAGCTGCGCCCGTAGCGATGCGGTTCCTTTCAGTTGAGCCGCTGCTGGAGAATGTCGGCAAACTCCCGCTTGGGGGAATCTCGTGGGTGATAGTCGGCGGGGAAAGTGGCCCAGGGGCGCGTCCGATGAAAGAGGAGTGGGTTCTTTCGATTCGGGAACAGTGTGAGGCAGCGAAAGTCCCGTTTTTCTTCAAGCAGTGGGGCGGTGTACGCAAGAAAGCAGCGGGAAGAGTGCTCCGCGGCCGAACTTACGACGGCTTCCCCAATCGCGTGCAAAACCCCAGCCCGCCGGCTGCGGTGCGCCTGCGGCGCGCCCTCGAAATCGAGAGCGTCGAGCTTGTGCAGATAGGGATGTAGCCGAGCCGGGCGATTCGGTAACACGCATTCGGAAACCGGTCCCCAAACGGCGATCTGGGAAGTCTGCTCACCTTAGGTAAACCGTATTGCGGCGTTCTCGCCTGCGCCGTGGGAGTCCAGGATCAGGCCTACCGCTTCCCGGAGGTTTTCCCAGGTCGACTACCGGCTGCTTCAGCGCCGGCAACCGCTCTCTGACGTTCGCGGCTCCGAATCGGCGCTATTTCAGCGGCGCGTCTTTGGCGTTGCCGTAGTACAGGCCGTTGAACAGCAGCTTGTAGGTGCCGTGCGGCTGATCGCGGAAATTCACTTCCGGACCGAGCAGCACAACCTTGCCTTCACCCACCGTGGCTTCGGCGACGGCGGTTCCACCATCCAAATACTGCTGGCCCCAGGCCCAGCCGCTGTCCAGAACGGTCTTGCCGGCGAACCACCCGACGGGCGAGGTATGCTGCATCTCGACGGTCGGCCCGAGTTTGAAGACGGGGCTGTTTTCGAAGAACACGTCCACCTGTTTCGGCATGCCGAAGGCCAGCGGATTGGAGTTATCGACGTTCATCCTGAGCAGCGATCCAGGCACATAGAACTTGTCGCGGGGCAGGGAGTGCGGTTGCCCGTCGGCGCCCATCTCGGTGAGGTAATTGGAGACCGGCAGTCCGAAGGCTTCGGCCGCGCCGGTGGAGCTGCCGATGGTGATGATGGTGCCGCCCAGCTCGACGAACTTCTTGAGCTGCGGCATGGTGATGTCTTCGGAGACGCGGCCCTGCATGGCGCGATACTCTTCGGGCACGTCGGCATTCGCGCCGCGTCCGCCGCCCGCGCCGCCGCCGCGCCCGCCACGACCGCCGCGTCCGCCGGCCGGCGCTGTTCCACCGGCCGCCGCATCGCCGCCGGCGGTTGTGGGTACAGAAACTGCGCCGCCGGCACCGGCTGCGCCACCACCGCCGCCCGCGCCGCCGCGTCCGCCACCGCCGCGTCCGCCCAGCGCGCCGGCTACGAACACCAGTACGTCGAACTTGCTCTTGAGGTCGCCGGCATCGAGCGTGGTGGGATAGACCGTCTGGAAGGGCATTTCATATTGCTCGAACAGCCACCTGGTCCAGCCGGCCGGCATGCTGCCGCCGTACGAATCGTAGAGCCCGATGCGAATGGGCTTCAGCTTGAGCGCGTCGCCGGTGGGCGCCTTGGCCAGCGCATGCACCGGCACGCCGAGCTCCCTGGCTGCCTTTTCGAGAATCGGCCTGACGGCGGGCGAAGCCGGAACCCAGATGGCGCCGGTGCCGATATCCTGGCCGTCGATGGTCTGGTCTTTCTTCAGCCAGTAGACATCGGCGCCGGCCTTCAACAGGCGGTTCATCACGATGAAGGAATTGTTGATCTGGTGGCTGATCAGGTAGCCGGCCGCGGTGATGGGCCCGCTGACGGAACTGGGCGGGGGCGGGAGCAGCCCGGGGATTTTCACGAACGGCCCGTCGAATCCATCTTGAATGCGGTCGTACTGCACGCCCATCTGCATGGCCAGCGTCCAGCCGGTGATGTCGTAAGGGGGATTGGGCGGCCCGCCGGGATAGCGAAAGTCGTTGGGGTGGTCCTGCGGTTCGAACATGTCCATCACGTGCGGGCGGAAGGCCTGCGCGGTCTTCACCACGTAAGAACCAGCCGGGTAATTCTTTCCGGCCACCTGGAACGCGGCGCCGGCTTTGAGACAGGTGATGCCGGTTTTGAGCAGTGCGTTGACAAATTCGGTGGCGTTGGCAAAATCGGGCTGGTCGGAGGGAATGATGTAGCCGCGCGGATCGCGCCACTTGGGATCGTGCAGCACGGAGTTATAGAGCTCCATGGAGACGCCGCCGCGGCCACCGCCGCCGCCGAAGCCGGGCGTGTCGCCGCCCACCAGATCGCCGCCCGCCGGAACTGCCGCGCCGCCGCGCGCGCCGCGTCCGGCGGCTTGCGGATTGGCCGCCGCGGCCGCCGCTTCGAGGGCATCGATGCGCTTGGGCGTCACGGTCCAGTTATCCTTGCTGCCGCGCTCGATCGAGTTCATCCCCATGCGCCAGATGTTGAAGAGCCAGGTCTCGCGGTAGCGTGATGCCAGATCGAGGATGGCGCGGTTATTCGTGATCTCGTAATCGATCGACTGGCGGTAGTGCCACGGGCCGGGCGTGATCGGCATGGGCCAATCGCCTTGCGGCAACTGCTTGCCGGGAACCACCGGGATGGTCATGGGGGTGGGACTGCCGATGATTTCCGTCAGTATCCCGATCATGTTGTGGAAGTATGTGATGGTGCGCAGGCCGCCGTTCCACCAGGTGGAGTAGCTGGAGCCGCTGCGCATGGCGCTGCCACCCTTGCCTTCGGCCACCAGGCGGCTGTGCATGGCCGTGCCCACCAGCTCGATTCCCAGCGGGACCAGGGGATCGAAATTGTAATTGAAGGGATCGCGGAACGGCGGCATAAAAATGACCGCGCCGGCCGGGCCGGTCTGGTGGTGGTTGTACATGATCTGGGGGAACCACTCGAGGAACAGTTGCCGGTTCATGTTGGTGGTTTCCTTCATATTGGACATGTAGAAATCGCGGTTGTCGTCGTGGCCCACGTATTTGGCGTAGAGCCGGGGCAGGTTGTTCATGCTGCGGCGCTCGGGATCGCGCAAGGGCGCGGTGGGGTTTTCGACGCCGCGCATGTACCAGTTGGCGATCAACTCCTGGCCGTCGGGGTTGGCCTGAACGCACAGCAGGATGACATCGTTGAGGAAGCGCATGGTTTCGGGATCGGTGCGGCTCACCATCTGGTAGACCATTTCCATGAGCTGCTGCGAGCCCACCGATTCGCTGGCGTGCAGGCCGCCATCGATCCACACGACGGCCTTGCCCTCGGCAGCCAGTTGATGGGCCTGCTCTTCGGTGAGGTCCTCGGCATGGGCGAGGCGGGCCGAGATGTCGCGGTAATGTTCCAGGTTCTTCATGTTGGCCGGCGACGAGATGATGGCCATGTACTGATCGCGCCCTTCCTCGGTTTTGCCGATGCTGACCAGCTTCATGCGGTCGCTCTCGGTGGCCAGCTTTTTCCAATAGGCTTCGAGCTCGGTGTAGTTGGCGACCATGTAGTCGTCGCCGATATTGAAGCCAAGCTGGTCTTTGGGAATGGTGATCTTGGGGGCGGTTTGCGCGATCAGGGAAATCGCCGAAAACGCGGCTACCAGCAGGAGGGTCGAGGGATACCGTCGAGACATCATGGGTGCCAGTTTACTACGTGGCGGCGCGGGCGGTGGGGCAGACCATCGCCTTGTGTGGCCAGTCAAGCGGGCGTTCCCCGGCGAGTCAAGATCAAGACAGACGACGAATAGCGATCGTCAGTCCCACTAATACTTGTGATACGCTTGCCTTTCACATGAACAGTTACCTGGCCAAAGGCTCCGCCGTGGCTGCGCTCGGCGGGCTGCTGTTCGGATTCGATACGGCGGTGATTGCCGGCACCACCGAGGCTTTGCAGGCGCAATACTCGCTGACGCCGGCGGCGCTGGGGCTGACGGTTTCGGCCGCGCTCTTCGGCACCATCATCGGCGCGATGTTCGGCGGCGTTCCGGGCGACCGGTACGGGCGCCGCGGCAGCCTGCGCATCACCGCCGTCCTTTATTTGATTTCGGCGTTGGGCTGCGCGTTCGCCTTCGACTGGTATGCGTTCGTGGGGGCGCGCTTCATCGGCGGGTTGGGGATCGGCGCTTCCTCCGTGCTGGGGCCCATGTACATCGCCGAAATCGCTCCGCCGAGATTGCGCGGCCGCCTGGTGGGCTTCTTCCAATTCAATATCGTGTTTGGAATCCTGGTGGCGTATTTCTCGAACTACGTGATCGGCACGATGGGATTCGGCGACGACGAATGGCGCTGGAAGATGGGCATTGCGGCGCTTCCCGCGCTGCTGTTTTTCGTGCTGCTCTTCGCCATTCCGGAGAGCCCGCGCTGGCTTGCGAAGAAGGGCCGCGTGGGCGAGGCCGAGGACGTGCTGATGAGCTCCGGCGATCCGTACTACCGGCAAGACCTGGCGGAGATCGTGAAATCGGTGGAGGAAAAGCACGGGTCCGCGGACGAATCGCTCTTCTCGCGCAAGTACTACCTGCCGATTTTCCTGGCCGTCTCGATCGCCTTTTTCAACCAGTTCACGGGCATCAACGCGATTCTCTACTACACCAACTTCATCTTCACCAGGGCCGGTTTCACGAAGGTTTCGGCCGATCTGCAGACCGTGGCGATAGGCGCCACGAACCTGCTGTTTACGATCGTGGCGATGAGTGTGATCGACCGCATCGGCCGCAGGAAGCTGTTGCTGATCGGCTCGGTGGGGATGGCGTTCGCGCTGGCGGGAGTGGCCGCGGTGTTCTTCAGCGGGACGCACCAGGATCTGCTGGTGTGGTGCCTGGTGGGTTTCATCGCCTTCTTCGCTTTCTCGCAGGGCGCGGTGATCTGGGTGTACCTCAGCGAAATTTTCCCCACGCGCGTGCGGGCCAAGGGGCAGAGCCTGGGGAGCTTCACGCACTGGATTGTCAACGCCGGGATTGCGTTCCTCTTCCCGGTGCTGGC
>JBEKQS010000019.1:0-34472 GCA_049519475.1 Bryobacteraceae bacterium
AAATCATCGGCGGCCGCCCCGTAATAGGGTCCGAGAGAATCCGGAGACACGCCCGGCGAAAAGTCCGAGAGCCCCGGCCGCCGCAACGCCCTCTTTGTATTTCCCATCGATCTTACGCCACAGGTGTCCAACGTGCCTGACGCATAGGGCAATCGGATCAGAGTAACATCCAGTTCGACACCGCGCGGCGCCAGACCAGAGCGAGAGCTGCGCCGATCAGGATGAGCGCTGCGCTGAGGCCTACCCAGATGCCGGGCGCGCCCCACCCGAGCGGGAAGCACAGCACGTAGGCTGTGGGCAGTCCGATACCCCAGTAACCCACCAGGTGCGCCAGCATGGGAGTGCGCGTATCGCCCAGGCCGCGCAGCGCGCCGGTTGCCGTGACCTGCAAACCATCGAAGAGCTCAAAAACGGCTGCGATCCGCAAGAGCAGACCGCCCAAGGAGACAACCGCGGCGTCGCGGATGTACATGCGGACAATGGATTGCGGCGCCAGCCATAGGACCACGCCGGCAGCACCCATGAATGTGGCGCTGAGCAGCAGGGCGGCGGAGCCGGCGGTGGCAGCGCCGCGCGCGTCCTTGCGGCCGCAGGCCTGCCCCACGCGCACGGCCGCGGCGGAACTGATTCCCAGCGGCACCATGAAGGTGGTGCTGATGACGTTGACGGCGATGCCGTGGGCGGCGAGCGAGGCTTCATCCAGGCGCGCGGCCATGGCGGTTACGATGCCGAACACGGCGCCTTCGAACAGGATCTGTCCGGCGGCGGGCAACCCCAGCTCCACCAGGCGGCGAATGCGCGCGAAATCGGGCCGCCAGGAGACGGAGAAAAGCAGCTTGCCGGATTTGCGTTCGTGCCAGAGAATAGCGCCCAGCAGCACCGCGGCCATGTAGGTGCGCGATATGGAAGTCGAGAAGCCCGAGCCGGGCACTCCCAGGGCGGGAAGGCCGCAGTGGCCGTACATCAAGGCCCAATCGCCGGCAAGGTTGATAAGGTTGGCGCTGACCAGCGCGAAAGTGATGGGCTTGACCAGATTCACCGCCTGCAGATAGCGGCGGAAGGCGGTATACAGGAGCAGCGGCAGAACGCCTATGGTGAGCGCCTTGAGATACGGCTCGAAGATCTCGAGGGCGTGCGGATTGGTTCCAACCGCGCGCAAGAGTGGGATGGTGGCCCAAAGCGCCAGCATGAGCAAGGGAGAAATCGCGGCGCCCAGCCACACGCCATTCACCAGCGTGCGGCGGCAATCCCGCAGGTCGCCGCGGCCGAAAGCCTGCGCCACTAAGGTGTCCATGCCGAGCAGCAGACCGGTGCCGCAGACGGCGATGGGGAAGAACATCATGGCGCCCAGGCTGCCGGCGCCCACGGCAGCGGCGCCGAGCGGACCGGCCATGATGGTATCGACCACGCCCATGGCCATCCAGCCGAGCTCCGCCAGGGCGAGCGGCGCCGCCAGCCGCATCATGGGACGAAACTCGCGCCGCAGATCCGCCGCGTGAAGCATGCGTCAGGCTTTGGGGTGCGCCTTGTCGTACACGGCCATCAGGTCGGTGAGCGAAACCTGCGTGTACTTCTGGGTGGTGGAAAGGCGCGCGTGGCCCAGCAATTCCTGGATGGCGCGGAGATCGGCGCCATCGGCCAGCAAGTGCGTGGCGTAGGCGTGCCGGAAGCTGTGGGGGTGGATGGACGGGTCTCCGTTCACGAAAGTGGCGTACAGTTTGACGATGCCGCGGATGCCGCGAGCGGTGAGGCGGGCGCCATGGTGGTTGAGAAACACGGCCGGTTCGTCGCGCACCACGGGCCGCTCGGAGAGATAGCGCTCCAGGGCCTCGGCGGCCTTGCCCGGCATCGGCACCTGGCGCTGCTTGCGGCCTTTGCCGCGCACGCGCAGCCAGCGTTCGGTGCGGTCCAAGTCTTCCAGGTTCAGGCCGGCGAGCTCGCTGACGCGCACGCCGCAACCGTAGAGCAGCTCGAAGATGGCGCGGTCGCGCGCGGGGAACGGCCGTTCCAGTTTGCTGGCGGCCACCCCGTCGAGCAGTCCGTTCACCTGATCGGGCGTGAGCACTTCGGGGAGCTTCTGAGGAGCTTTGGGTGTGCGCACCAGGCGCGCGACATTTTTGTGCACCACGCCTTCACGCAGCAGAAAGCGGAAGAGGCCGCGCACGGCGGCGAGTTTGCGCCGGATGGTGACGGCCGCCTGGTCTCGGCGATAGAGGCCGGCCAGCCACTGGCGCAGCATCAGAAGGTCGATGGCCGCGGGCTCGGGCTCGGGCGCGCCGTGGGGCGCAAGCGATTCCAGGAACTCGCGCAGGTCGGCCGCGTAGGCGTCGACTGTGTGGGCGGAAGCGCCGCCGCGCGCCAGGTCTTCGAGGTAGCGCTTACTCTGTTCCGCCAGCATAAGTTTCCAGTGCCGCGAGCGCCCGCCGGCACACCTCGGCGTGGCGGGCCTGCTTGTCGCGGCGCAGTTGGATGCGGGTAGGCTCGTCGAGCGGCGGCAACAGATCGAAGGTGATGTTGGCCGGCTGATAATCGGCCGGGTCGGCGCCCGACACGTAATGGCACAACGACCCGAGAGCGGTTTCCCGCGGGAGCGCGCGCGGAGCGGCGCCCCGAGAGAGCGCCGCCGCGTGCATACCGGCCATCAGGCCGGTGGCGATGGATTCGACGTAGCCTTCCACGCCCGAAATCTGGCCGGCGAAAAAAAGTTCCGGCCGCGCGCGCAACTGGAGCGTGGCGGCGAGCAGCGCGGGCCCGTTGATATAAGTGTTGCGATGCATCTGCCCGAAGCGCAGGAATTCGGCCTGCTCCAGCCCGGGAATCAGCCGCAGGATGCGCTGTTGCTCACCAAAACGGAGATGATTCTGGAAGCCGACCAGGTTGTAGCTTTCGGCGCGCAGGTTTTCCTGGCGCAGTTGCACCACGGCGTAAGGCCGGCGCCCGCTGCGGGGATCGGTAAGGCCCACCGGTTTCATGGGACCGAAGCGCAGGGTCTCACGGCCGCGCCGCGCCAGTTCTTCGATGGGCAGGCAGGCTTCGAAGAACGGCGTCGCGTCCTCCGGGATGTGCACGGGAACGGGTTGAGCGCCCAGTAACTGGTCGACGAAGCTCTCGTACTGCTCGCGATTGAAGGGGCAGTTGAGGTAATCGTCGGTGCCATCGGTGGACTTGCCGTAGCGCGATGCGAGGAAAACCACCGCGCGGTCCACCGTGCCGGCGTCGACGATGGGACTGATGCTGTCGTAAAAAAAGAGGCGATCGGAGCCTGTGAGTTGGGCGATGTCTTCGGCGAGCGCGTCGCTGGTGAGCGGTCCGGAAGCCACAATGACGATGGCATGGCGCGGTACGGAGGTGACCTCTTCGCGCCGTAGTTCGATGAGCGGCTCGGCGGCGAGCGCGGCGGTGACTTCGGCGGCGAAGAGATCGCGGTCCACGGTGAGCGCGTGGCCGGCCGGGACGCGGGTCCTTTGCGCCACCCCAAGCAGCAGCGAGCCCAGCCGCCGCAGTTCCTGCTTGAGCAGCCACGGCGCGGTGGATTCGGATTCGGACTTCAGCGAATTGCTGCAGACCAACTCCGCCAGGCGGTCGGTGCGATGCGCGGCGGTGGTGCGCGCCGGCCGCATTTCGTGCAGCACCACGGGCCCGCCCCGCCGGGCGATCTGCCAGGCCGCTTCCGCGCCCGCCAGGCCGCCGCCGATGATGTGAATAGGAGTGCGCACGCGCCTTTTGGTCTTCGATACTCCCGTCTTCTATACTTGCAGATGTGGCGGACGCGTTGCATCGGATCTTTCTGGATTATTCGGCGGCGACGCTGCGGCAAATGGCCGGGCGGATCGAAACCTGCCTGGACGGCCTCTCGGAGGAGCAGGTCTGGGCGCGGTCGAGCGAGAACGGGAATGCCATCGGCAACCTGGTGCTGCACCTGAGCGGGAATGTCCGGCAGTGGATTGTATCGGGCGTGGGCGGCCGGCCGGACACGCGCCAACGCGACGCCGAATTCGCCGCGCGCGGTGGTGGCGGCGCAGCCGGGTTAGCCGCGCAACTGAAGGAAACCGTCGAAGAAGCGGCCGGCGTCCTGGCGGAATTGCCGCCCGAGCGCCTGGACGAACGGATTGTGGTGCAGCATTACGACGTGACGGTTCTGGAAGCGATTTACCACGTGGTGGAACATTTCTCCGGCCACACCGGCCAGATCATTTTCGCCACCAAGATGCTGACCGGGGCGGACCTGGGGTTTTACCGGCACTTGCGCGAGTCGGCGCACGGGAAGAAGACGCCGTAGCTGATCCAAGTACGTGGCTTTAGAAGTTCGCTCACGTATTGCCAGGCCGCGTGCTAACACGCGCGGCTCTGACACCCGGTGCCTATTGTCCCCGGCGCCTATTGCCCCACGGACACAACCCGCGATTCCGTGGAGAATCTTTTGTAATTGCTGTAGCTGATCTCGATCTCGCCGCGGAAGCCTTTCACCAGCAGAACCCGCGCCGAGCCGGTGATGCGGATGCCCTTCGGCAGCCACACTTCGTCGTTCACCCGCGTCTCTTCAAGGGTCAGCCGGTCGCCTTTCGCCAGCCGCGCCAGAATGCCGCCCCAGGAAATCGTATCCAGAGTTTCGATCTCCGCCTTTATCGCATGGTAGTCCTGGCGGTCGATCCAAAAGCGCATTTTGACTTTGGGGAAAAAGAAGGCGCTCTTCACCTTCGGCTTGTATCCGGCTTTCGGCGTGGCGTCAATCACCCACATGGCGCGGCCGTTCAGGGTTTCGTCCGGCAGCAGGCGCAAGTCGAAGGCATCCGGGATCTCACGCATGGGCTCGCGCTGCTTTTCCTGCTTGCGGCGCCAGTCCTCGATGCGCTGCCGCTTTTGCGCCTCGGTTTCCTGGCTGCGCGCCTGGTTGCTCTGGCGCAGCTTCTCCTCTTCTTTCTTCTGTTCCTTTGCAGTGAGCGGCTGGTCGTTCTGCCCCACCAGCCGGCGGTAGGGGGAACCTTCCAGCAAGGTCACGTCATAAGTATGAACTTCGCGATTCTTCAGCTTGCCCGATCCGTCCAGCTCGCGTGTTTCCTCGCGCTCCAGATAAGTGTAGTTGCGGGCAACCTCGACGCCGGCCGATTCCGCTTCGATCGACCGCCGCACGATTTCGCGCGCGTCCTGCCCGGCCAGGATCGCCGGAACGCAAATCACCAGAGCCAGAAAACGCATTCCTTATTTTGATGCCGCGCGCGAGCGGGGGGTTTCGGCGGGAGTCTTCAGAGTCCGCGAAAGTCTCCACTCGACGCCTCTGCGCCCTGCGGCAGCGGGCGTCGGCGAGAGTGCCGAGCGGCACGCAGGAGTGCGCGCGCCACATCCGCGTGCCCGCACTCTTTACATCTTCGGTTGAGATCTCAGCTCACTCAACTTCTTTCGGACTTGCTCAGCACGCAGGTTCCACACGGGACCAAGTTGCTCATAAATCCGATCGGCCCTTTCGAAGGTGGTCGTCGCGTCGCGATACTTCTTCTCTCCCTGAAGCGCGATGCCCAGCTCGAATAGCGTTCCCGCCCGCCTTGCGTCTACCTCCGGAAAGTTGTGATTATCCACAATGGCTAACTGCTCCCGAGCAAGCGGCTCGGCTTCATCGAAGCGGCCTGCCAGACTCAGGATGTGAGAGGCACTGGCCAACGGGGTCCAGAGAACCGAGGAGAGAGGAGGTACGGCTCTGCGCACCACCTGCATCGCTTCGCGTTCCTGCTCGACGGCTTCCTTCGTTTCACCGGTCTCCGCTCTGAATCGGGCCCACATGATTTTGGCTTGCGCGGTTCTTTCATGGTCGGGGCCGATATTCCTGAGGTTCACCTCATAATATTGGCGGGCAAACTCCCGCGCAGCGACGAAATTGTCGCGCCGTGAGTTCAGGATCGCAAGATAGTAGAATACCTGCGCTTTTGCGCTGCCCTCATAGTTCTCCTGCCGGAAAAGTGCGAGCGCCTGGTTGAAAGCAGCCTCAGCTTCGGCGGTCTTCCCGAGGTTGAGGAGCATCGCGCCCTGTGCCGTCCTGGCGGTGGCGAGCTCCGATCGGGGGATGGATGGTTCTCGTTTCGCCAGCTCAATCGCCTCCGTGAACAGCTTTCCCGCCTGCTCCAGGTCCTGGTTCATCACTGGGCTCAGTTCGTCTGCCAACGATTGCTTGGTTCGAAAGACCAGGAGTGCGGGCGCGTCCTTTCCCAGGGAATCGAGTCGCTCCAGCCCGGCGCGGTAATAGCGGATACTCTCCGCGGGTGCGCCAGCCTCAGCGGCGTTCCACCCAAGCAGGAAGAGCGATTCGGCTTCATCGCTCTTCCTGCCAAGCCGCTGGAACGTGGCGCGAGCGGTCTCTAACTGCAATTTCGCGAGATCATGTTTTTGAACTGCGGTGTAGCTGCTGCCAAGGCTATTGCGAAGCGTCGCTTCGATCAGAGGGTCACCCTTCCAACTCATTTCCAGCCGGGGCGCCGCCGCATCCAGCATCTGGGCCACCGTGAACTTGCGGGGATCAAACTCTTGCGTGCTCGCCGAAGAGAGCATGTCGTTCAGAAACCGGTTGACCTTTTCGGCCTTCAGCGCCTCGGCACGAGCCACCTTTGCCTCGTGCACGGAAAATAGCGTTGCTGCGAGAAGACCCGACACAAACACCGTAACTGCCGCACTGGGGAGCCAGTGCCTGCGGAGGAATTTGCCGGCGCGGTAGGAAAAACGCGGGGGCTTGACGTGGACCGGCAAGCCGGCCAGCCAATTCTCTATATCCGCCGACAAAGCCTGCACCGTCTCATACCGCTGCTCCGGGGCCGGGGTCAATGCTCTGGCCAGAACGTTTCTGAGGTCGCCCGCCAGCGAACTCCGCAGCGACCGCAGGCTCGTGGATCGATCTCGCGAGGCTTTTTCGGTCACCGCCGTCTGGGGCGAGGTCATCGGCGTTTCGCGCGCGAAACGTTCGAGCAATCTGCTGGGCTGAAGCCGAATCGCCGAACGGCCAGGCGCCGGTCAGTAATTCGTAGAGAATGACTCCCAGGGAGAAGATGTCCGTGCTCGTGGTGATGGCCGCGCGCGCCCGCTGCTCCGGACTCGAATAGCGAATCGTCAACAGCGCCAGGGTGGCGGTTGCATTGTTTTCGGCGCCGGTAAGGACTTTGGCCGTCCCGAAGTCCAGCAGCATGGGTTGGCCTTCGCTGGTCACAAGAATATTGGAAGGCTTCAGATCCCGATGCACCACCAGATTACGGTGTGCGTACGCGACCGGCGCGCACACCTTGAGGAATAGCTCCAGACGATCGCGCAAGCCTAGCTGGTGCGCGTCGCAGTAACTGTCCAGCGGGTCGCCGGCAACATACTCCATCACCAGATAGGGCGTGCCTTCCGCGGTGACGCCGCCATCCAGAAGCTTGGTGATGTTGGGGTGGCTGAGGCCGGCCAGGATCTGGCGCTCGGCCAGGGCCGGGAGTCAGGTTTGTCTGGGAACCCCAGCAACCGGATCCGCCGCCGAACAGGAAACTTTCCGAAACACTGTAGCTTCCGAAGCTGCCTTCGGAGTCGCTCTCGAGGCCAATCACACCGTCCAGATGCGCCTGGAAAGTGCCGATCGCGGAAGTCGCCGTATCGGTGATGATGAAGTGCAGCGTGTCGTCGAACAACGCTTCCGGGAAAGCAGAGCCCCCGGTCGTCTGGCAGCTACCCCCGCAGCCGATCGGGGTGCCTTGGGAATCGCCATAAAGATGGATCGCTCCCTGGTCGATGCTGGCAGTGGCGATGGCGACTGCAGTGCCGCCGGATGTCATCGGCTGCGACAAGGTGAGAGTGGCTGTGGTGAGCCCCGCGCCGAGTGACGTCGGGTTGAGAGTAGCGCTCGGTTGCAGGCTGGTGCTGAAGCCGGGGATGCAACCAGCGGTGACAACGGCAGTCGAATAATCGGCCGATGACGTGCCGAGTGCCGTGGAGACCCCGGGAAGGACGCAGATACCGAACGTCCCCGCCTGAGCGTGGGATGCCAAGCCGCCCAGCAGCACCAGCCCCCCCAGTGTCCTCGCGAGAAAACCCTTATTTAAAGCAAGATCCATAAATCCTCCTGATTGATTCTTTTGAGAGTGCGCCGTCTCCTGAAAAACGCCGCTTACCAAGGGAAGCGCGATCGGCGCGGAGAATGAATCATGTCGTCTGAAAAGGTGGGGTGTAAACCTCAAATCCTGATTGTTTCGGCTGAATTACCTCGCCGCCTGACAGGGCAGCAGAGGCGCAACCAAGAGGCGGGCTGAAGCGCCGGTGAGATGCCGCCCCGAAGAAAGCCTAATGCCACATAGTTTTCGCACCACCACGCAACCTGCATTGGTCGTGGGGCAGTCCCCCGGGACTGCGGCCGACGCCCCCGTCGGCCTGCTGGCGCTTTGCAGGATGCTGATATCGTTGCTCCTGCCGCGGGACGAGGGCGTCCCGCGCAGACCAGGGGGTCTGCCCCACAAACTCTGCGGCTCGCCTTTATCCCACCAGCGCCGCGAAGCGCGAGCCTGCCCGCACAATGGTCTGGTTGCGTTCCGGACCGGTGGAGATGCAGCCCACTTCGACGCCCGTCTGCCGCTCCAGGTAGGTCAGGTAGTCGCGCGCTTTGGCCGGCAGGTCGTCGTAATTGGACATGCCGAACGTGGAGGAGCGCCAGCCGGGCCGGCACTCGTACACCGGTTCGATCGCCGCGATTTCGGCCACCGTGGGCGGAATGGCGCCGATGGTTTTGCCGCCCAGTTTGTAGCCCACGCAGACCGGGATCTGGTCGAATTCGTCCAGTATGTCGAGCTTGGTCACCACGATGCTGTCGAAGCCGTTGATGGCCGCCGTGTAGCGCAGCAGCGGAACGTCGAACCACCCGCACCGCCGCGGCCGCCCGGTGACGGCGCCGAATTCCTTGCCGCGCCGGCGGATCTCATCGCCTGCGCCATCCAGCGCCTCGGTGGGAAACGGGCCGCCGCCCACGCGCGTGATGTACGCCTTGGAAACCCCGATCACGCCATCGATGCGCGTCGGCGCCACGCCCGTGCCGGTGCAGGCTCCGCCGGCGCTGGCGTTCGAAGACGTGACGAATGGGTAGGTGCCATGATCGATATCGAGCATGGTGCCCTGCGCGCCTTCGAAGAGCACGCTCTTCCCGTCCGCGATCGCCTGGTTGAGCAGCCAGGCCGTGTCGCACACCATCGGCCGGATGCGTTCGGCGAAGCTTTCGTACTGGGCGCGGATCTGCTCCAGGTCGAGATCTTCGTAGATGCCGAGGGCCTTGGCGATGACGGTTTTTTCTTCCATCAGCGAATCGTATTGCGCGCGGAATGCCGCCCGGTCGAGCAGGTCCGCCACGCGAATGCCGCGCCGCGCGGTCTTGTCTTCATAGCAAGGCCCGATGCCGCGCGAGGTGGTTCCGATGGATACGCGGCCCGGCCGCCCTTCGGACATCTTCTCCATCATGCGGTGCGATGGAAACAGCACGTGCGCGCGGTTGCTGATGAACAGGTTCCTGGTGACGGCAACGCCGGCGGCTTCGAGCGCGTCGATTTCCGACAGCAGCGCCGCCACATCGATCACCAGCCCATTGCCGATTACGGCCTGCTTACCGGGCCGCAAGATCCCGCTCGGGATCAGCTTCAAAACGAACTTCCGCTCGCCGATAAACACGGTGTGGCCCGCATTGTGTCCGCCCTGATAGCGCGCGACCAAATCGAAGCGCTCGGAGAAGAGATCGACGATCTTCCCTTTGCCCTCATCTCCCCACTGGGAGCCCAGTACGATGACGTTTCCCATTTTGACCAAACCCATTCATTTTACCCTTTTCGTGCATCCCCGGATATAAGGACCCACTCCTCCCGCAAGCCGCCCGGCTATGATACGCTTACCCTTTACATGCAGATTTCCGATGTCTACCTGGATATGGGCCAGGACGCGTTTGGACAACTGATCCGAAGCATTTCCATAGGCAAGCTGAAGACCTATCAGATGTATGAAGGCTTCAAGGTGAGAGCCCATCTGCACAAGGTCAACACCGAACTGCTCCGCAAGTCGATCCCCAAATTCTGGGCGCGCCTGAATGAGCGCGATGAGGATTTCGGCAAGGACCTGGCGCAGGTGGTGCTGGTTTCCAATCTGGAAATGATCACGGGCGTGCTGGACTTCCTGGGTATTCCGCACGAGAACGGATTCTTCGCGAAAGACATCGATCCGAAACCATTTTTTACCGAAGGCTGGGAAGTTCGGGTGTGCGAAAAGTTTCGGGGCGTTTTCCCGGACCCGATCCTCCTTTTTTACGTGAACCACTTGAGATGGGAATTACTGGGCGCGACCGAACCGTTCCGCCCGGTTTCCCCAAGCGCTGCCTGAGTTCGGCTGGTGGCGTGCACGTATAAGTGAGAACCATGACAGTTCTGGCGGCGAGCCGGCAAGAAGTAACTCTATTAAACCCTGATCGCGCCCAGAAATTCTTTCATAATGAGAGACTTAACCACAAACGGGTGGGGTTTGCTGGGGTGTGGGATTTTCATGCAATGACTGACAGGAATGCGCCATTACACCCAACTTGCGCTATTGGACCTGGACAGGCCGGCCGACCATACACGAGAGGTGCTTAACGTGAATCACTGCGACTTCCATTATTCTCATCTCCTGCCCAAGAAACCGGGCATTCTCCCGCTGGAGGAGACCATGACGAAGCAGTGCCGCCGCTGCGGCGCCGCCTTTGTCACCAGATCCCGAATCCGGAAGCGCTGCGATGCGTGCCAGACGGTGGTCTCCGCGGAGAAGCAGAAGAAGGCCAACGAGCGCCTCAAGGCCCGGCGCGCCGCCCGGCGCCTGTGCCTGTTGGCCAACTAGTTCCAGCTCAGACGCCTAGAGCCTGATCCAGATCTTCGATCAGGTCGTCCGGGTGTTCCAGGCCGATCGAGAGCCGCAGCAGGTTCTGCGGCGTGCGCGTCGCGGGCCCTTCCACCGAGGCGCGGTGTTCGATAAGGCTGTGGGCGCCGCCCAGGCTGGTGGCGCGGATGAACAGGCGGCAGCCGGCCGCTACCGCCATGGCTTTCTCTCTCGCGCCCCGCACCTGGAATGACAGCATGCCGCCGAACGCCGCCATCTGGCGCGCGGCGATTGAGTGGCCGGGATGTTCCTCGAGGCCCGGGTAGTGGACCTGCTCGACCGCGGGGTGTGCCTGGAGCCAGCGCGCCACCTGCATGGCATTCTGCGATTGAGCGCGCACGCGGTACGGGAAAGTGTCCAGCCCGCGGAGGGTCAGCCAGCAATCGAACGGCGAGGGCACCGAGCCGCCATAGCGCTGCGACTTGCGGGCCCGTTCAAACAAATAATTCTCGTGCCGGGTGATGAGCGCGCCGCCGATTACGTCGCTGTGGCCGCCAATATACTTGGTAGTCGAGTGCGCCACCATATCGATGCCGCAATCGAGCGGCCGCTGCAGCACCGGAGTGGCGAAAGTCCCATCGCACACCGTGAGCACCTGCGGCGAGGCGGCCCGCGCCAGGCCGGCGACGGCCGCGAGATCGGTGATCTTCATGAGCGGGTTGGAGGGCGTCTCGACCCAGATCAGACGAGTGCTTGGGCGGATGCCGCCGCTCACGGCGTCGAGATCGGTCATATCCACGTAGGTGGTCTCGATGGGAAACTTGCCGAAGACCTCGCCGATGACTTTGCGCAGTCCCCAATAAACGTCGTCGGGGGCCAGGATGTGGTCGCCCGGTTCGAGTCCCTGGACCAGCGCCGTGGCGACGGCCAGCCCGGAGGAGAAGGCCAGGGCCTGCGTGCCGCCTTCCAGGTCCGCCAGGCAGACTTCCAGCGCCTGGCGGTTGGGGTTGTTCTCACGGGAATAGCTGTAGCCCAGCGGATATTCGCCGGCGGGACTCCGTTCAAACGTGGTGGACAGGTGAATCGGCATGGTTACGGCGCCAGTCGAGCGGTCGATGTGGCGGCCGGCATGGACGGCGCGGGTTTCGATCTTCATCACTGCTCAGTGTAGCGTCTGTTCCCGCCCCGCTGCGTGTCATCGCGCACCCAAACCAACCGGGCTGTAGATATTCACCTCTTCTTTTCTGCTAGTTAGCGGCGTGGGCCGCTGGCCCGGCAATTGCAACAGGCGGCAATATGGCATACGTCATTACCGATACCTGTACCAAGGACGAATTGTGCGTGCAAGCCTGCCCGGTGGATTGCATCCACCCGAAGCAGGATGAGAGCGGTTTTGCGGAGGCTCCGCAGCTCTACGTGAATCCGGCCGATTGCATCGATTGCGGCGCCTGCATTCCGGTGTGCCCGACGAATTCGATCTACACGCTGGAGGAACTGCCGGTGGAATCCGCGCGGTTCGCCGACTTGAACTCAGTGCACTACAACTGAGCGCAGGGGCTTCGCCCCTATATCTCTTCCGGGATATAGGAGTCACAGGCCAGAAGTCAGGAGACAGAATGCTCCGGCCTCGCGGTTGGGCACGACGAGGCTGAAGCACGGCCCCAAGGGGACGCCGGTACAATGGGGTATGTCTCGAATCGCAGTTTTCTTTCTGGTATTTGTCTGTGTGCTTCGCGCCGAAGTGCGGCCCATGACGCTGCGGCAAGCGGTGGAGACGGCGCTTAAACAGAACCCCGATATCGCGCTGGCGCGCCTGGATGAAGACAAGGCGCGGCAGGCCGTGCGCATCGCCCGGAGCCCATTTGCGCCGCGACTGGTAATAGGCAGCGGCCTGGCGTACAGCAACGGCTTCCCGATGAGCATCGAGGGCTCCGCGCCCAGCCTGGTTCAGGCCACCGCGTTGTCGGATATCTTCAACCGGCAGCAGAGCTACGCAGTGGCGCAGGCCAAAGAGGACTCGCGAGGCGCCACCATCGCGGTGACGGGCAAGCGCGACGAAGTGGCCTACCGGACCGCGTCGTTGTATCTGGCCGCGGAACGCGCGGCGCGCATTCTGGAGTTGGCGCGCAAAGAGGCGGAGAGCCTGCAGAAGGTACTGGAGAGCGTTCAGGTGCAGGTGAAGGAAGGGCGTGCGCTGCCGCTGGCGGAGAAGACGGCTGCCTACAACCTGGCGCGGGCGCGGCAGGCGGCCGATCTGCTGGAGGACGACCAGGCGTCGTCGGAGACGGCATTGGCGATGGCGCTGGGGTTCTCCGCCGAGGACCGCGTGCGCGCGGCGGTTGAGCAGCGGCCCGCTCCGGCGCTTCCGAAATCGCAAGAGGAAGCCATCAACGCGGCGCTCGAATCCAGCAAGGACCTGCGGCGGCTGGAATCGCAAATCATCTCCAAGGGATTCGAGGTGAAGGGCGAAAAAGCACAGCGCCTGCCGCGCGTGGACCTGGTGGCGCAGTATGCGATGCTCGCCAAGTTCAACAACTACGCCGAATACTTCAGCAAGTTCCAGCGCAACAATGGGGAGATCGGGATGTCCTTCCAGTTGCCGCTGCTGGCGAGCACGGCGCTGGGCGCGGAAGTGGCGCAGACGGAGGCCGACATTACGCACCTGAAGATCGACCTCAACAACACGCGCAACAGAATCCGCAGCGATCTGGAGCAGGCTTATCGCACGGTTCGCCGGTCCGAGACGGCGGCCGAAGTGGCGCACCTGGATCTGGACGCGGCGCGCGAACAAATCTCCGTCTACCTGGCGCAAATGCAGGAAGGCCGCGTCACGCTTCGGCAGGTGGAAGAAGCGCGGGTGGTGGAGAACGACAAGTGGATCGCGTTTTACGACGCGCAGTACACCACCGAGCGGGCGCGCTGGGCGGTGCTGCGGCTCACCGGCGATCTGATGGGGGCGGTGGAAGCGCTGCCTTAAAGCCGAAGTCGCCAACGGGGATGCCGAGAATGCGGGGATCGCCGGTAGGTTGGAAGGGCGGCTCGGTACGGATGGAGACTTCAACCGGGCCGGCGGGCGCCGGCGACAGAGACCAATCCAGGGTTTGCCAGCCGGGCTGAGTGACACGGCGGGGCTCCAACTCGCGACCATCGATGGAGACGTGTACGGTGACGGGGCCGGCCTTTTCCAGAAGCGGGGTGTTGGGGAACACGCGCAATTGGAATCGGGCTGCGCCCTCGGGCCGTTCCAGGCGCGCGGCGGCGGCGGGTGCGATCCAGCGGAAGCCGTTCTCCGGGCCGTACCAGCCTGTCTCCAACTGCCAGACGGGTGTGGCGCTGGTGGTCGAGATGAAGGAGGCGTCGGGTGTTTGCGGCGAGTGCTCGGCGATATCCAGCTTGTGGAGGGAGCTGTTCCAGGAAGCGAAGGCGATGCGGGCATGATCGGCGGCGGCGGGAAGCACGGGCGGGTCGGCGTACTCGATGTCGGGCGGCGCCTGGCGGTAGGAGCATTTGATGGCGCCGATAATGCCCCAACTGCCGAAGCCCTCGGGCACGCCCGAATAGATCACGCTGTCGGGAGGGGTATGGCCGCGGGCGTAGCGGTCCCAGGCGGTGACCCAGGCGCGCGCGTCGTTATCGCGGGCCAGCTTTTCGCGGCGCTGGATGCGCAGCTCATGAAGGTCGAGCGGCAGCCATAAGAGAAAGAAGACGGCGAGGACGGCGATGGGGCCGGCCTCGGCCATGCCGGCGAAGGCGATGGCGAGCGCGGCGAACGGCAGGTAGCAATAAGCGGTATCGATGCGGCCGGGCAGGAAGAGCATGGGGATGAAGAACAGCAGCATGGCGGCCAGGCCGAAGCGCACGCGGTGATTGCGCGCGAACCAGAAAACGATGAGGAGCGCGAAACCGAGGTAAGGAATTAGGAAGACGCGGCCGGCATAGAAGACGCCGGTTTGGGCCAGGGCGGCGGCGGTGAAGTGGAAGGTGTAGTCGTTGTCGTGATTGGGATTGAGCAGCAGCCCCTGCAGCCCGAAGGAAAACGACGCCAGGAAAAAGGGGATGAGGGGTTTCCATTTCCGGCTGCCGAACCCGATTTCATAACAGGCCAGCACGAACGGCAGCATGACGGCCGGCTCCTTGGCCTTATACGCCAGCCAGAAACAGATGAAGCTCAGAATCCAGCGGCCCCGCGCATAGCTGAGGATGCTGAGCAGGCTGAAGGTGGCGCACAGGACATCGAAGATGTAGGCCGGCTTCCAGACCGCATCGAAGAAGCCCATGTGGAGCGCGAAGAACACGCAGGCGGCGGCCGCGGGCAAGGGGCGCGCGCCCAGCCGGCGAACCAGCAGCCAGACCAGCCACACGTTCAAGAGGTGGAGAAGGTGGAGCGCCGCGACGTACTTGGGGAAATCGAAACCGAAGAGGCTCTCTTCTTCGTGATAGAAGAGATGGCCGGCGGGCCGGAAGTTGTTGGGCTGGAAACGCGGCGAGAGGAGGCCTTGAACGAAGCTGGCCACGCTGGCGTTGCGCGTCCAGCTCAGGTGGTCGAAGTCATCGTCCGTGAAAAAGCCTTTGTAAGCGCCGCGGTTCACGATCACGAACAGCGCGGCGAGCATCAGGAAGCAGACCAGGCCGGCACGTTTAGACATAGAAGCAACTATTGTAGGCGACCGGCCGGGGGGAGTGCGGCGTTCGCCGGCAAAGTTCAGGCCGCGTCCAAGCTGGGTTTGGTTGATGGCAAGCTCGGGGAACGGGGTGTGCGGTCAGACGGCCAGTTGGACGGCAGGGCGGTCACATCAAGACGGCGAAAGTGCGTCCGTCCCCGATGCCGCGGACTCAAGATACACTGAAAACCGATGCGGCTACTGACGGGGCCGGCCGGTTCCGGCAAGACGACCATTCTGCTGAACCAGTTTCGCGAGGCGTTGCGGGCGGGCGGCGACGGCATACGGTTGCTGACGCCGACGGCAACGCTGGCGCAGCACTTGCAGAACGAAGTGGCGCGCGAAGGGCTGGTCTTTCACCGGAACCTGATCCAGACGCTGAATGCGTTCGTGGAAGAGAGCGCGGGCGGGGCGCTGTCGGCGGAGCAGCCCGTGCTGTACCTGCTGGTGGAGCAGGCCGCTCGGCGGCTGCACCGGCCGGAATTCGCGCGTGTGGTGGATACGGCGGGATTCTGCGCGGCGCTGGCGCGGACCATCGAGGAGTTGGCGTCGGCCGGGTGCGACACCGCGCGGCTGGCGGAGTGTCTTCCGGATACACCGCTGGGCGCGGCGTTTCTGGAGGTGTACGCGGAAGTGGACCGCGAACTGGAGGCGCGCGGGTTGGAACTGCGGGCACGGCGGCTGGAGCGAGTAGCGGCGCGGATGGAACGTGAGGGCACGGGCGGAATCCGCACGGTATGGCTGGACGGGTTTCACGCGCTGCCGGATCCGGAGTTGCGGGTGATTGGGGCGTTGGGGCGGCATTGTGAGGTCACGATGGCGCTGGCGGACGGCGATCTGACGCCGGCGCTGCGGCAGCGGCTCCAGGGCATGGGATTCCGCGAAGAGCGCGCGCCGCAAAGGCGGGCCGCGCCGGCCCTGGCGGTGGTGAAGGCGGCGGGCATCGAGCGGGAAGCGGAGGAAATCGCACGGCGCATCCTGAAGCAGGCGGCCGCGGGCCGGCCGTTCCGCGAGATGGGGATCATCGTGCGCGCGGCGGAGATCTACGTGCCGGTCCTGCGGTCGACCATGGAGCGCTTCGGGATTCCGGCGCGGTTTTACTTTGGAGAGCGGCTGGACCGGCACGCGGCGGTGCGGTACCTGGGCGGGGCGGTGGACGCGATGCTGGGCGGATGGGACCACGGCGAGACGCTGAAGGTGCTGCGCCTGGCGCCGCGGTTCGCGGATTGGAACGCCATGGACCGCTTCGACTTCAAGGTGCGCGAGCAGACGCCGAATGCCGGATTGGGAGGGTTGAAGGCGCTGGCGGAGGGGTCGGAGCCGCTGCTGCATAAGATCGACGCGCTGGGCGAGATTGAAGAGTGGAGGCTGTTTGCGCTCGAGCCGAAGGATTGGGCGGCGCGGTTCCGGACGCTGCGGAACCTGTTCCGGCCGGCGCGGCCGGAGCCGGACGCGGAGCGCGCGGAGATGTGGCGCAGCCAGGCTCGGGCGCTGGACGAATTCGACAAGGCGCTCGACGAGGCGGCCTGCGCGCTCGGGACCGGGCGCGCGATGCCGCTCGAAGATTTCTGGCGGGCGGTGAAGGCGGTGCTGCGAATGAAGCCGCTGCGCCTCAACGACGGGCGGCGCAACGTAGTGCACGTGCTGAGCGCGCCCGAAGCGCGGCAGTGGGTGCTGCCGGTGGTGTTTGTGTGCGGGATGGTGGAGAAGCAATTCCCGCGGATGCATCCGCAAAATGTGTTTTTTCCGGAGACGGCGCGGGTGCAACTGAACGCGGCCGGAATTCGGGTGCGGACGGCGGCGGAGTTCGAGCGCGAAGAGCGGGCGCTGTTCGATTCGGCGATCACGCGGGCCACCATGCTGGCGACGCTTTCCTATCCGGAGTTCAGCCCGCGCGGTGAAACCAACCTGCGGTCGCTGTTTCTGGAAGAGTGCGCGGCGGCGGTGGAAGAGCAGACGGCTCGCGCGGTGAAGCCGCTTTCGCGCGACCGGCGCGGACCGGGCGGCGGCCCGCGGGAAGGGATCCGTGCGCCGGAGCTGCTGCGGATTCTGCGCGAGAAGACCGAAACGGTTTCGCCCACACGCCTCGAAAGCTATTTGCAGTGCCCGTTCCAATACTTCGGCCGCTCGGTGCTGCGGCTGAAGGAGCGGCCGGTGCGTCCGGACGAGCGGCTGGATTTTCTGACGCAGGGGATCATCGTGCATGCGGTGCTGGCACAACTGTACGAGCGGCCGCAGGATGTCGAGGCGCTCTTCGAAGAGGTGTTTGAGCGGACGGTGGAGGACAAACAGATTCCGCCGGGCTACCACCGCGAGCGGCTGCGCAACGCCATGCTGGACGATTTGCGGGCCTTCGCGAACCACCGCGAGGCGCCGCGGGGCGGCGCGCAATCGCGCACCGAAGCGGATTTCCAGTTTGTGTTGGAAGAGGGAGTGGAGGTGAAAGGGAAGATCGACCGGCTGGATGTGGAGCCGGACGGCCGCGCGCTGGTGATCGACTACAAATACAGCGGCGAGAAGAATACCAGGGACCGGAAGGACAACGACGACCTGCTGCAGGCGCCGCTGTACCTGCTGGCGGCGGAGCGGTTCTTCGGGTTGGAACCGGCGGGGATGACGTACATCGGGCTGAAGGGCGGCGTGGTTCTGGCGAAATGGAAGGACGGCGATCTGCCGGCGGGTTGGCGCGAAGCGGCCACGGCGCGGACCATGGCGATTGTCGCGGCGATTCGCAGCGGACGGATGGAAGTGGCGCCCAAGGACCGCGACAAGTGCCGGTACTGCGATTTCCGCGACGTGTGCCGCGTGGCGGGCGAAGAGGCGGCAGTGGCGGAGGGCGCATGAAGGACGTGGACTTTACGCCCGACCAGCAGCAGGCGATCGACATCGGCAAGCGCCATCTGGATGCGTGCGTGGTGGCGGGGCCGGGGTCGGGGAAGACCACGGTGCTGGTGGAGTACTTCGGACGCCTGGTGGAAGCGGGTGTGGACCCGCTGCGCATTCTGGCGATTACGTTCACGGAGAAGGCCGCCGGCAATATGCGGAAGAAGCTGGCGGAGCGTTTCCAGCACGACCTGGGCATGCGCGCGAAGATGGAGCGGGCGTGGGTCTCCACGGTACATGGGTTTTGCACGCGGCTGCTGAAGGAGAACGCGGTGTTCGCGGGCATCGACCCGGAGTTCACGGTGGCGGACGCGAACGAAAGCAAGCGGCTGCAACTGGAATCGACGAGCGCGGCCATGGACGGGCTGCTCGGCGAGCACCCGGCGGGAATGAGGGCGCTGATCCGCGGGCTGTCCTCGGCGGATTTCGACCGGGCCATGCTGGATGCGTACGACGCCATGCGGGGCGCCGGCGTGCGGGTGGAGCAGTTGTCCGGTTTTGCGGCGCCGGCGGGAAGCACGTTGAGCGATGTGGCCGTGACGTTGAGCGCGCTGCGCAACGAACCGGTGACGAACTGGAACTACTCGCAGAAGGAGGAACTGCGCAGGGCGCTCGATGGGGCCGAGCGCATTGTGACGGCGGACGGGCCGCGGGCGGCGCTCGAGGCGATGGGCGCGTTTTCGTGCAACCTCACCAAGTGCAAGCGCGGCACCACGGCTTACAACCTGCTGAAGCAGATGAGAGACGTGCACATGGAGGAGGCGCGCTATTCGCTGATCACGGAGTTGTACGCCACGGAACGAAGGATGCTGATCGAGATTCTGGCGCGCTTCGACCGGCTGTACCGGGAACGCAAGCGGCAGGCCGGGCTGCTGGATTTCGCGGACCTGGAAGAGTACGCGGTTCGGCTGCTGGAAGAACACACCGACGCGCGGGCGCGGGTGCGCGGCCAGTTCGACCACATCCTGATGGACGAGTTTCAGGACACCAACGGGCAACAGGCGCAACTGATGCAACTGGTGCGGACGGCGGACCGGTTCTACGCGGTGGGAGACATCAACCAGTCGATCTTCGGCTTCCGGCATGCGGAGCCGGAACAGTTTGAGCGATACCGGCAGGACATTGCCGACCGCAACCGTCACCTGGTGGAACTCAACGACAACTTCCGCAGCCGGGCGGAGGTATTGAGCGCGGTGGAAACGATTGTGGCGCGCGCGAACGGCATTGTGGAGCGTCCGCTGGTGGGGCGGAGGGTGTTCGAAAAGCCACGGGAAGTTTGCATCGAGTTGCTGAACGCCGTGGATCTGGAAACAGAGGCGCGGTGGGTGGCGCGGCGCATCGCGGAGTTGGTGGCGGAGGGGTTCGAATTCCGCGAAGTGGCGGTGCTGGTGCGGAATACCGAGGTGATTGCAGCCTTCACGCAGGCGTTCGAGGAAGCCGGCATTCCCTACGTGGTGAACATGGGAAAGGGCTTTTACGAGACGGCGGAAGTGAAAGACCTGACGCAATTGCTGCGCACGGTGGCCAATCCGCGCGATGAGGTGAGCCTGGCGGCGGTGCTGCGGTCGCCGTTGGTTGCAGTCTCGGATGAAGCGCTGCTGGCGCTGAAAGCCATGGGCGACAACCTGGGCGCGTCGCTGATGCGGTTGGGAGCGGAGAACGCGGGGGACTTCGAGGCGGAGGATTACGAAAGGCTGTGCGGCTTCCGCGACCGGCTGCGGGAGTGGCGGGTGCGGCGCGAGTATGTGACGTTCGACCGGTTGCTGGCGGAGGCCATGGACCGAAGCGGGTACGCGGCGGAATCGGGCGCGCGCGGGGCGGCCAATATCGATAAATTCCTGGCGCAGGCGCGGCAGGCCGCGGGGAAAATGTCGCTCGACGAATTTGTGGAAGAGATGGCTCTGCTGCGCGATTCGAATCCGCGCGAGCAGGATGCGCCGCCGGAGGATTCAAGCGACGCCGTGAACGTGATGACGGTGCACGCGTCCAAGGGACTGGAGTTTCCGGCCGTCTTTCTGGCGGCCCTGGACAAGGGCGTCAAAACCGACTTGCCGGTGGTGGCATTCTCGCGGAAATACGGATTGGGCGCGCGGTGGCGGGACCCGGGTACGGGCGACGAGAAGGACGATCTGTTCCAGCATGCGCTGCGCGGCGAATGGAAGAAGCGGGAGGACGAAGAAAGCAACCGGCTGCTCTACGTGGCGACGACGCGGGCCGAGGAGCATCTGGTGCTGAGCTTCTCCGGGAAACCGGCGAAGTGGGCGAAAGAGGTGGTGGGGCGGCTGGAGTTGGATTTGAATCTGGCCCAGCCCCGGGATGAGCACCGGACGATGGTGGCGCCGGATGGGGAAGAGTGGAAGTTGCGGGTGGTGGTGACGAGCCGGGCGCCCGAAGGCGCGCGGCGCGCAGGGGCTGAGATGCGCGCCCCAACAGCCGCGCGCGAGCCAGAGTTCCCGACAGCGGCGCCGGCGGTGGAGCGGCAGGAGAGCAACGCGACGGTGACGGCGCTGGCGAAGTTCGCGAGTTGCCCGCGCGCGTACTACCTGGGGAACTATCTGGGATTCGAAGGAAGGCTGCGGAAGATTGAGGAACCCGATGGCGAGCTGCCGGCCGGAGAGCTGGGCAGCCAGGTCCACGCGCTGCTGGCGGGGAGCGCGGTGGCTTCACCGGATGCCCGGGCGGTGCGGCTGGTGCAGGTGTTTCGCGAGAGTGCGCTAGGCAAGCGCCTGGCGCGGGCCACGCGCGTGGAGCGCGAGTTCGATTTTCTGATGGCGTTGGAGGGCCTGGTGTTGAGCGGCCAGGTGGACCTGTGGTTCGAAGAGGCCGGCGAACTGGCGATTGTGGATTACAAGACGGATGCGGTGACACCCGCGGAAGCCCACCAGCGCGCGCACGAATACGAGCTGCAAGTGCGGCTTTACGCGCTGGCGGTGGAACGCGTGGCGGGCCGCGCGCCTCGCCGGGCCTGGCTGCATTTTCTGCGGCCGAATACGGCGGTGGAGGTGGATCTGGCGCCGTCGCTGCTGGAATCGCCGGAACAGATGGTCAAGGAATTCCAGGAGGCGCACGAGCGGGGAGAGTTTCCGCTGAGCGAAGGCGAACACTGCAAGAGGTGTCCGTTCTATCGGGACTTGTGTCCGGCGGGGCACGGGTAGATTCATCTAAAGGTGGGCAGGCACTCCCGACACGCCGATGTACCAAGGGATTACTTCGGAGCGGCGTGATTGGCGAGCAATTCAGATTTGAGGATGGCGAAAGTTGCCGTCGCCCAAAGAACGCCGCCCATGCCCGCGCCGACTACCCACAGGCTCGCCGGCGCCTTCTGCGTCAAAGCGATCAGAGAAACCACACACCCTAACGCAGTCGTGACATAGTACAGCGGCAAACGAAACAGATACCCCATCGGGGTGAAATGAAGGCTCACGGCCGCACCGACCGCGGGCCAAACCAGATCCTGCCGTCCAATCCCGTTACAGATACCGAACGCGCTCCCAACCAGAAGCGTCTCAAGGATCGTCGTCCAACGAAGCCCGATCAGTATCCGCCGGTTCGCCAGGCGTTGCGCTTCATTTCCCTGCTTCAACTGGGAAAACCGGAACCCGCCCGCCTTCCGCCGCAGCCATACGGATCCTGCTGCGACAGCGATTGCGCCCACAGCGATCAAGATCGCCGGCCCCAACTGAAACCCGCCGTTGAAGGCAGCCAATCCGAACCAAAACGCCCCCGCCATCGCCAGCACCAGAACGCCGTTCGATAGTCCCCACATAAATTGGCTGTAGCTCATCTGGATATTGTCTCACTCCTGTCTAATGTGTCCGGCAAGGATGCGTAACAGCGGGTTGGCTCAATGGGGGTCGAGGGCCAGCGAGCAGCGCGGCCTGGCTAAGTGGACAGCCTTGGGGCTACATCGCCAGCTTTCCGTGGTACATCAGTTCCTTGGTCGGGAACTCCACCTCGCGGTCGGGAAACTCCATACCCGGCAGGTACAGCCGGAAGACCACCGTCTTGTCCGAAGTCTCTACTTCCCTGGGAAACACCAGCCGCAAAACCGGGTCCGCGCCGGTCGGAGGGAAATGGCCCACCATCTTGAACGTTTTGTGGCCCACCAGCATCACGCTTTCCTCCTCCATGCGGTGCAGTTCCGCGGGTTTGGCGAACGCGCCTTTCGCCGAATACGGAACGGCCACCACCAGTCGCGTATCCCGATTCTCCCTGAGGTAATCCAAATAGTCCGGATCGGGCTCTTCCAGCGGATTCTTGGCCCGCACCCGCGCCTCGGCTTCGGCATCTTCGATGGGAGCCGCAGTCGCCAGGTAAATCACAATCTTCGGGTCCGGTCCCACGCGCCGCGCCCAAGGGCTGTCCTGCCGCATCTCTTCGATTTCCTTGGCCGTCCACCGTTCCGGCGGCTTGGCCTCCCAAAACGGCTGCGCCAGAAAGAAGAAGAGCGCCACGATCGCTACGCGCATAATAACTAATATGCCAGTAATTCGGGCCGGCCATCCACGCGATCTCGCGGAAGTCGCCGCCATCCAGGCCGACAGCCCCGAAGCCGCCCACTGGAATGCCGCCGATTATCTGCAGTACGATTTCCGCGTCTGCCTGCAAGACGGCCGCATCGCCGGATTCCTGGTCGCGCGCCGCGTGGCCTCCGACGAATCCGAGCTGCTCAACCTGGTGGTGGCACCCGAATTCCGGCGGAAAGGCCTCGCGCGGGCGCTCCTCCGGGAACTCCTGACCGCTCCCGCCGGCAGTCTCTACCTGGAAGTCCGCGAATCCAACCTGGCCGCCCGCAACCTCTACAAATCTATGGGTTTTCAGGAGGTTAACATTCGCGCGGAATACTACCAAGCCCCCCCCGAAGCGGCTATTGTCATGAAGTTTCATTCATGTTAAGGTGCCAGTAGACGGTAATCCGTCTGCACGAAGATGACGAATAGAGATTACCCACCGAGCCTTGTTTCCGTACCGACCGGCTCGGCGTGGCAACCTCACTGGGAGGAATTGCCTATGATGGAACGGAACGCACAAGAAGAATTGAAAGCGCATCTGATGACGACAAACGAGGAGTTTCGCCGGCTCGCCGGCCAGCACTCAGAGTTTGCGCACAAACTGGACGCCTTGGAATCGCTTCCCCATCTGACTCACGAAGAGCAACTGGAGGAAACGCGATTGAAGAAACTGAAACTCCGTTTAAAGGATCAGATGGAAGCGATCATGAGCCAGAACCGGTCTCAGCAGGTCGCTTGACGTCAGGTGCGCTGCTTTTGCGGGAATCGTTTTTGGGCCCGGTTGGCTTCGGCTGGCCGGGCTTTTCGATTTCAGGAGGCCGTGTGGAACCCGATTCCGAACCGATTCGCATTCCCATCACCGACGTCTTCGACCTCCACTCCGTCCCGCCGCGCGACGTGAAACCGGTCGTCGAAGAGTACCTCCGCGAGGCCCACCGCCTCGGCTTTAAAGCCCTCCGCATTATTCACGGCCGCGGCATCGGGGTGCAGCGCGAAATCGTCCGCTCCGCGCTCGCCCGCCTTGAGTTCGTCGCCGATTACCGCGACGCCCCAGCCGAGGCCGGCGGTTGGGGCTCGACCATCGTCACCTTGCGCTGAGCCCGCCGTAAGATACCGTACTTCTCCGCCCCGTTTCCCGCTGTCCACCAGCCGGTCGCCGCAATCAGTGTTTGCATTCTGAATGGTTTAGACCAAATAATATGGAGACGCGCGAATTGGGAGGACCATGAGCACACGTTGGAGATTGTGCAAACCCTTGCCCTTGCTGCTGGCCGCAGGCGCAACGCTGCTGCACGCGCAGGGCACTGTTACCATTACCACCACCGCGCTTCCAAACGCGTTCCTGAACACTTCCTACAGTTTCGTCCTGACGGCAAATCCCCCGGCAACAACTGCGCCCTATACCTGGAGCGCCACCGGCCTGCCTCCCGGGCTGATTCTCAACAGCGGCACCGGCGCGATTACGGGAGCCCCCACCGCCGCCGGCACCTTTTCCGTCGCCATTTCCCTGACTTCTCAGGTGGGCAACGCGTCAACGGTGCTCCCCCTCACCGTCATCGCTCCCGTTCCGCCGCTTCAGATCACCACCTACCCGGTGCTGCTGGCGGGGACGGCCGGCGTCCCATACACGGGGAGCATCGCGGCCACTGGCGGCACAAGCCCCTACACTTTTGCGATCGTCCGCGGTACGCTGCCTGCCGGGTTGACGTTCTCTCCCGCCGGATCTTTCGGTGGCACTCCCGTGGCCTTCGGCAGTTCCAGTTTTACCGTGCAGGTGACCGATTCCGTGGGCGGCACCAATGCCCGCGACTTCACGCTCGTCATCGCTCCGGCGAAACTGACTCTCACCACCCCGCCGCTCAGCAACACGATCCTCGCCACGCCGCTCAGCATCCAGTTCACCGCGACCGGCGGCGTTCCACCCTACACCTTCGTCGAGTTCGGCACGCTGCCTCCCGGAACCCAGTTCTCCTCGAGCGGGGCCCTCACCGGCACTCCCACCGCGCTCGGCACTTACCAATTCCTGGTTTTCGTCGACGACACCACCGGCGCGTCCGCCAGCCAGACCTTCTCGATCACCATCGTGGAAGCGAGCCTGGTCATCACCACGGCGCCGCCGCTGCCTTCCGGCGTGATCGGCTCCGGTTACTCCACCACTTTCGCGGCCGCCGGCGGCAAGCCACCCTACCTCTGGACTGCCAAGGGCCTTCCCACCGGACTGGTCCTGGCCAACACCACCGGCCTGCTGACCGGCATCCCCACTCAAGATGGTGTGTTCACGATCGCCGTCACGGTGACCGATTCCAGCGTCGGCGCGTTCTTTTCCACGACCCAGAATTTCAGCCTCACCATTAACCCCATCAAGCTCATCTTCACCAATGCCCCGTTGCCGAATGGAACGGTGGGCGCGGCGTATACCGCGATTCTGAGCACCTCGGGCGGCGACGCTCCCATCAACTTTGCGGTCACGGGGTTACCGCCCGGTATCACCCTCTCGGCCGCCGGATCTCTCACCGGAACCCCCACCACGGCCGGCAGCTATACCGTCACCGTAAGCGCCAAGGACGCCAACGGCTTGGCCGCCAGCACGTCGTACACCGTCAGCATCGCCCCACAGTTGGTCATCACCACCACATCCGTCGGCAACGCCGTGCTCGGCTCCGGCTTCAGCGCCAAACTCGCCGCGAGCGGTGGAACGCCGCCCTATATCTGGCTGGGATCGAACCTCCCGGCCGGCCTCGGCCTGGCACAGGACGGCACACTCTCCGGAACACCCGCTCTGGCGGGAATCGCTTCGTTCAGCGTGACCGTCATCGATAGCAACAGCGCCTTCACTTCGAAAACGCTGTCGGTGACGGTCGCCCTTCCCACCGGGCCCGGTGTTACTTTCAGCGGTATCGGCAGCACCGCTACAGCCGCCACCCAGCCCAGCCTGACAGTCTCCCTGGGAAGCATTTACCCCGCCGATGTCACCGTCAAGCTGACCATGATGGTCGTGACCGATTCCGGCCTCACCGATCCCGCCTTCCAGTTCGCGACCGGCGGACCCACTGCCCAGACCGTGGTCCCGGCCGGCTCCACGGGCAGCCTCACCGCCGTTCCCATACAACTGGGCACCGACGCCGCCACCGTCACCATCACCGCGCAATTGCTGGTCGGCACGACGGATGTCACCCTCAGCCCCGCATCCAAACTGACCTTCCGGCTCAACGCGGCGCCCCCGGTGATCACATCCATGACGGCCACCCGCACCAGCACCGGATTTACCGTCACCATCGTCGGCTACGCCACGTCACGCGACGTCACCACCGCCAACTTCACCTTCTCGGCGACTGCCGGTGCGAACATCGGAACCAGCCAGCTTTCGGTTTCGGTGAGTTCGATCTTCGCGCCGTGGTATTCGAGCGCGCCGTCCGCGCCCTACGGGAGCCAGTTCACGTTCACCCAGCCGTTCACGGTGACAGGCAGCAACACCGCCATCCTGTCGGTGAGCGCGACTCTGGTGAACAGCGTGGGCACGTCGCCGGCGGCATCGGCGAATTTGCAGTAGGACAGACCATCGCCTTCTGTGGTCTGTCACCCCACGCAGACCGCGACCGAAAGACAGACGACGTAAACCGATCGTCTGTCCTACCGCCGCGCCATCATCGCGGCTTCCCACTTGGGCGATGCCTTCTTGATGCGCGCCACCGCCTCCATCAGGTTCTCCATGGAATTCGCGTAGCTGAACCGCACGTAGCCCTTGCCGTACTCGCCGAAACAGCGCCCGTCCAGGCAGGAGACGCCGATCTCGTACAACAGGTAATCGGCCAGTTCTTTCGAATCCATCCCGGTGCCCCCGATGTTGGCAAACGCGTAGAACGCGCCGCCCGGCACCAAGCAGCGGAAGCCCGGAATCTCATTGAGACCCTTGCAAATGGCATCGCGGCGGCGGCGGAACTCCGCCACCATGGCCGTGACGCAATCCTGCGGCCCGGTGATGGCCGCCAGTCCGGCGCGTTGCGTGAAGCTGGCCGTGCAGGAATTCGAATTCACCATCAGCTTGGTGACCGCTTCCACCAGCCACTTCGGCATCACGCCATACCCCATCCGCCAGCCCGTCATGGCATAGGTCTTCGAGAAACCATCCAGGATGATGGTCTTTTCGAGCATGCCCGGAAAACTGACGATCGATACCGGCGGCGCGTCCGAGTAAACGGTCTGCGAATAGATTTCGTCGCTCAGCACCATCACGTCGCGGTCGCGCAGCATCTCCGCGATCTGCTTCAGATCGTCGGCCGAGATCATCCCGCCGGTGGGATTTTGCGGCGAGTTCAACACCACCATCTTGGTTTTATCGGTGAGGCGCTCGCGGAACAGGTTCAGGTCGAAAGAAAAGCCGCGCTCCTCTTCGAGGGGCATCGGCACGGCTTTCGCGCCCAGGAAGTTGATCATCGATTCGTAAATCGGAAAGCCCGGGTTCGGGTAGATCACTTCATCGCCCGGCTCGAGCAGCGCCATCATCGGAAAGAAGATGATCGGCTTGCCGCCCGGGACCACTGACACATGTTCCGCTCCCACCTTGATGCCGCGCGTGCGCGATACTTGGGCCGCAATGGCTTCCCGCAGATCCGGGTAGCCCTGCGTCGGTCCATAATGCGTCCAACCCTCATCCAGCGCCTTTTTGGCCGCTTCGACGATGTGCGACGGCGTCGGAAAATCGGGCTCGCCGATTTCCAGGTGAATCACGCTCTTGCCCTGCGCTTCCAGGGCGCGGGCTTTGACCAGGACATCGAAGGCCGTTTCCACTCCGATGCGATTCATTCGTTCTGCCAGTTTCATCTCGTTTCACGCTTTCAGCCCGCCGCTCGATGGCACCACGTGGGCGTTGTGCAACCACTTTTCGCCAGCCTCGACGGCTACAGCTCTCATCTTCCTAGAGCTTAGCAGCCTTATGGGCGCATAGAAACAACCCGCCCGTTTCAACGTTTCCGCCCCTCGGTCTTTTCGTGGTCTTGACCTCCAAACTGCACTGATTCCCCGTTCCCGACCCCGGGCCGCGATAGAATGTCTGTAGCGGCCCGGTCCGCGAATCGATTCCACGTTTTCCGGGTTTTAGCGTCATCAGTTCAGAGACCTGTGAAAACTGTAGTAGTTTGCGAGATGAGCGACGTCATCGAGCCCGGTCTGGAGCTCCTGGAGCAGCAGAACCGCTTTGTTTCCGAGCACTTCCGGCGGATTTTCGTCCAGATTTATCACCTCGTGCAGAACGTCGCCGACGCCCAGGACCTCACCCAGGAGGCCTTCATTAAGGCCCTCCAGCACCAGGAACAGCTCAAAGACGGCCAAAAAGCCGCCCAGTGGCTGTCGCGCATCGCCACCAATACGGCGATCGATTTTTTGCGGCGCAGCAGCCGCGCCACGTTTTGCGAAATCGAAGATGCCTTCGAGAGCGGCTCCGAAACCCCCGAGCAGATTCTGCTCCGCTCGGAGCATCGCGAATATTTGGAAGATGGCTTGCGCCTTCTGAGCCCGCGCGAACGGGCCGCGCTGATCATGCGCGACGTGGAAGGCCTGCCGGCTGAAGAAGTGGCCCAACAGCTTGGTTGCTCCAAAGCCACGGTGCGTTCCCACATCGCCAACGGACGCACCAAATTCCGCCGGTACATGGAAAAAAGGAAGCGGTAGAACGATGAGACACCCCAATCAGGAGACCTTGGCGTTGCACGCCGGCGGTGACCTCGGGCCCTTCGCCCGGTGGCGCACCTCCCGCCACCTCGCCCGGTGCGAGAGTTGCCGCGAAGAGGTCGCCGCCTTCGATGAAGTGCGGCAGAGCCTCCCCGGCCTCGCCGCAGTCCCCGACCTTCACTGGAACCGGCTGGCCGCGGAAATCAAAGCCAACGTCCGCCTCGGCCTGGCCGCCGGCGAGTGTGTTCGCTCCGCCGACCCGCCCTTGCGCCAATCCGCTTTCATCAATCGTGGACGCGCCATCGTGGCATTCGCTTGCGCCGCCGTCCTGGTGGTCACCGGCATGGTCCTCGAACGCCCGGTTCCCACTGCCGCGCGCGAGGAAGGTCCGCTCGTGCAGAACACGCAATACGGAATTGAAGTGACGGCCGGTGGAGAAACCCTCGGCCTGACCAATAACGGCGTCCAGCGCGTCACTTACTCGCTGGATGCGCAAGGTTCCATGGGGGCTCGCTACATAGATCCCGAAACGGGCTACGTGACGATCAATACCGTCTATGTTCAATAACGCGCAGAATCGCCTGTGGGTGTTGGGACTCCTGGGCGCCGCTTGCCTGCTGGCGCAGGATGCCGCGCTGCCCAACTGCTCCGTCACCGTGGATGTCCCCAACGACGCTCCCGTAGCGTTGCTCGGCATCTCCAACGCGCCTTGCAGCGCAACCGCCCGTGGCGCCGCCCTGATGCTCGACCTGCACCTCTCGCTCACGCTCAAGAACACCGGCGTCAATCGGATTCACGGCGTCACCCTGCGCGTGGTTTCGCAGGAAGTGGCCTTGGGCGGCGTCGGCTCGGTCTATCAACCCAGCCTCAACGTCGGCCCCGGTGAAGCCTTCCCCGTCCACATCGATACGCAACTCATGCGGCCCGCGCAACTGGCCGGCGGCCCGGCCGTTCAGGTCCACCTGGATGGCGTCCTCTTTCAGGACCTCACCTTTTATGGCCCCGACCGTCTGCATTCGCGTCGCATCATGTTGGCCGGTGAAATGGAAGCGCAGCGCGACCGCGATTATCTGAAGCGCCTCTTGGTCGAGCAAGGCCTCCCCGCGCTGAGGCAAGCCATGTTGCGCATCCAGGCCCGCCAGGATTCCGTTCCGCGCCTGCAAGGCCGTGTCGTGCGCGGCCACACCGTCACCACCGCCGGCATTGCCGCCGCCGCCCCCGAACACGAGGCCCGGTTCGCGTTTCTTGAGTTTCCCGATTCTCCGGTCGAGCCCGTTGCGGGTTCCCTGCTGATTGCCGGCAATGAAGCCCGCATGCCGGTGATCGACGTCCGCAACCGCTCCGGCAAAGCTGTCAAATACGTCGAGCTCGGCTGGGTGCTTACAGATCCCGCCGGTCACGACTACATGGCCGGTTCCATGCCCTCCACCGATTCCAATTTCTCGCTCGCGCCCGGCTCGACCGCCCGAGTCCGCCAGGATTCCACGCTCGGTTTCTCCACCGGCGGCCAGCCCGTCAGCATTCAGAAGATGACCGGTTTCGTCACCCAGGTGGAATTCGCCGATGGCAAAGTCTGGGTGCCCAACCGCCAGAACCTGGAGAACCCGTTCCTGGTCAAAGTGCTGGCGCCTTCCATCGAAGAGGAGCGCCTGGCATCGCTGTACGTCCGCAAGGGCGTCGACGCGGTGGTGGAAGAACTGAAGAAGTTCTAGGGCAAGGGCTGCGCCCTTGAAATCCCTGCGGGATTTGGAAGTCGGAAGTCAGAATTCAGAAGTCAGAATAAACCCTGCGGGAACTGCGCGCTGGCGCGCCAGCTCAGCGGCTCCTGTCGCTGTGCCGGAACTGAAAAGACGGAAGCCGGAATCACCACTGCCGGCCGGCGTTATTCTGTCTTCTGACTTCTGTCTTCCTAACATCGGCCGTCCTTGCCGATGTTGGCGCCGCAGGCGCCTGAGATTATACTGGATAAACTCATGCCCAGCCGCGAAGACCAGCCCCCCCTCACCGCCGCCCAGGCCGACCACAGCTTCTTCGGCCATCCCCGCGGCCTCGCCACGCTCTTCTTCACGGAAATGTGGGAGCGCTTCAGCTACTACGGCATGCGCGCCATCCTGATCCTTTTCATGGTGGACAAGATCGCCCATGGCGGCCTGGGCTTCGGTGTTGATAAAGCCGGCTCAGTCTATGGGCTCTATACGTCGATGGTCTACCTGCTGTGCCTGGGAGGCGGATGGATCGCCGACCGCGTCACCGGGCAGCAGCGCGCGGTATTGATTGGCGGCATTTTCATCGCAGCCGGTGAATTCTGCCTGGTGGTGCCCACCGAGCTTTTCTTTTACGTGGGGCTGGTTTTGCTGATGATGGGCACCGGCCTGCTGAAAGGCAACGTGAGCACCATCGTGGGCCAACTCTACGCCAAGGGCGATCCGCGGCGCGATTCCGGTTTCTCCCTTTTCTACATGGGGATTAATACCGGCGCTTTGATCGCGCCGATCTTTTGCGGCTGGGTGGGAGACAGGATCAGTTGGCGGTTGGGATTCGGAGTGGCGGGCCTGGGCATGCTGGCCGGCCTGATCCAGTTCGTGCTGCAACGCAAGCATCTGGGCTCCGCAGGCCTGCATCCGCCCAGCACGGGAGACGCCGCGCTGGACCGCCGGCAGAAACGCAATGCTGTCCTGGCGGTGGGCGGCGGCTTGGGAATTATCGCCCTGCTGGCGATTCTGGGGACGACCGGCGTGCTGGCCATCACCGCCAAGATCATCGGAGACGGGATGGGATGGTGCCTGCTCGCCATTTCGGTTGCGGTTTTTGCCTGGCTGCTGCTGGGCGGCGGTTGGTCGCCGGTGGAGCGCAAACGTTCGGCTGCGGTTCTGGTGCTCTTCGTGGCTTCGGCGCTTTTCTGGGCGTCCTATGAGCAGGCCGGCTCCACTCTCAGTCTCTTCGCGGAGAATAATACCGACCGCCAGCTTCCCTTCGGTCTGGTCTTCCCGGCCCCTTGGTACCAGACGGTGCAGCCGGTTTTCGTGGTGGCGCTGGCGCCGGTGTTCGCCTGGCTCTGGCTGGTGCTCGCCCGCCGGCGCAAAGAGCCATCCAGCCCGGCGAAGTTCACGCTGGCCCTGGTTTTTGCGGGGTTGGCCTTTGCCATCCTGGTGCCGCCCGCGCGGGCTGCCACTCACGGCGTGCTGGTTTCCATGTGGTGGTTGATGGGCACTTATTTCCTGCAAACGCTGGGCGAACTGTTGCTCAGTCCCATCGGCTTGAGCGCTATGAGCAAGCTGGCGCCGGACCGCGCCGCGGGATTCATGATGGGTATCTGGTTCCTCTCCACCAGCATCGGCAACTGGCTGTCCGGCAAGGCCGCGTCACTGACCGCTTCCATGCCCATGTTGACGGTTTTCGAGGCGGTGGCGGCATTCAGCCTGGTGGCCGCGCTCCTTATGGCGATCATGATCAAGCCGACCGTGAAGCTGATGTCGGGGGTGAAGTAGGCGCCTGCCGGCGCCAACATCGACTTCGTCGATGTTTAGAAGTCAGGAGTCAGGAGTCAGAAGTCAGAATGGCGGCGGCGTACGCGTTCAAGAGGCGGCTGACTTCTTCCAGCGACTTGGTGAGTTTGGCGGTGTCGCCATAGCCCAGGTCCTTGGCCAGTATCAGATAGTAACGGCATTCCTCGATCGATCCTTCGGCGATGTTCATGAATCGCGCCTTGTCAGCTCTCCCGCGGCGGCGGAATCCCTCGGCGATGTTGGCCGGAATGGACACGGCCGCGCGGCGCATCTGCGAGGAGAGCCCGTAGATCTCTTGCTTGGGAAATGCGGCGGTGAGCCCGTATCCGGCCAAGACAAATTGATGTGCTTTCTGCCAGACCACCAGATCTTGAAAGGTCCGGGCTGGCCGTGGACTGGGCATAGGGCGATCAGAATAGCATCCAGCTCAACGCGCGGCCACCAGAGCCATTCTGACTCCTGACTTCTGACTTCTGACTCCTCAACATCGACAGCCTTTGTCGATGTTGGCGCCTCCGGCGCCTAATACCCTTCCCATACAAAAGCGAAGAATTTCCGCCCCGTGTGGAAGCCCATGCGCTCGTACAGCGAGACGGCGCCCGCATTCGCCGCCGTCACCGTCAAGCTCGCCGACCGGCATCCCATCCCGCGCAGCGACATCAGCGATTGCCGCATCAGTTCGTGCCCCACGCCGGTCCCGCGCGTCTCCGGCGAGACGCAGATCTGCGTGACGTGCCCGCAATCCGCCGCGACCAGGCTCGCCAGCGAAATCCCGCACAGACTTCCGCTCTCGGGCTCGAACGCCGCGAACGATGCCGGCCGGTGGAACACGCCGCACCCCGGATACTGCACGATGTTGAACAGGAACCGGCGCGCGCCCGCCACGCTCTGGTACTGGTCATTGATGCGGCTGTCCACATGGCCCTCGTACGCCGCGGCGATCAGGTGCGCCGCCAGATCGTTCCATTGGTCGTTCCAGCGCTCAATGCGCACCGGCTTGCGCACCGCTCCCGCCCCCAGCAGCGCGCGGTTCAGCTCCACCTGCATGAAGTTGCGCTCGAACGTGCTCACGCAATCCGCCCGCGGAACGGCGCGGTGCTTGTCATAGTCCGTCATCAGGAGCTGCGATTCGATGCGCGTGATCCCCGGCCCTTCCATGATTTCCTGGAGCGCCGCTTCCATCAACCGGTTCTCGTGCTCCACCGTCCGCCGGTCCCGCCGCACGTAAAGGTCGCCCAGCAGTCCCTTGTTATCCTCCACCACATAGTAGAGGTATCCGATCACTTCCCCGTCTTCGAGCAGCGCGCGGCCGTTCAACGCGTGCATATCGACAAACCGGCGCACCAGGTCCGCCGATTTTTCGAATTCCCAATCGAGCGTCTCGCGCCACGCCGCGGTCTCTTCCAGCAGCAAGCTTTCGAGTTCGCGCGCGCTGAGCCGCCGCAGGTCGACAATTTCCGCGCGCGTCGATTGCACATCATCAGCTTACCGCCCGCCACCCCACCACGCCACCCGCACATTTTTCCCGCGCGGCGCCCAGACCCGCGGATCGCTCGCCCCGAACAGCGCCAGCACGGGCGTCCCTACCGCCGCCGCCAGGTGCGTAATCCCCGAGTCGTTCCCCACGTACAACCGCGCTCGCGCCAGCCACCGCGCTAATTCCCACAAATCGTCGATCCGCACCGCCCCCGCGAGCGGCGGATCCTCCGCGCCCGCGCACCACCGGACCGGCATCACTCGTTCCAGTCTCGCCGCCATGTCGCGAAACTTCTCCAGCGGCCAATTCTTCCGCGCGCTCCCGGAGAACGGATGAATCACCGCAAACTCTTCCCTTCGCTCGTCGCACCGAATGCGCGGCGCCGCGTCGCACTCGCACGGCGCAATGCTCCTCGCCTGTTCCAGATAGAAATCGGCGGCATGCAGGCCGGAGCCCTCCGCCGGTAGCGCTGGAAAAAACTGGAACGGCAATCCCAGCCTTCGCACCAGCTCGCGAAACTCCTCGCGCCCCGTCCCGTACCAGGAGACTATCGAATCGAAACTTCGCAATTCACCGATCAGGCGCTCCAACCCGCTAGTCTCGCTAATGCCCAACAGGTCGATTCCGGAGCCTGCAATGGAGCGCGCCGCGTCCGCGAACCGCACCAGCGGCACATGCGCCGACGCGGTCCACACTTCCAGGTAATCCGTTCGCAGGCACTCCATAGCCGGCAGGGAAACGATAAAATCCCCGATCGCTCCCGGCCGGATGATCAGTCGTCGCACTGACGCCAGTATCGCAAACGCACTCAAAACCAAGATGCACCGCGCGCGTTTTATCCACACGAGATCCACTGCCGGGCCATGTAACTCATTAGAAACAAGGCAAATAAATGCTGAGGATTTCATGTCTTGTTTCTTACAAAGGCATTGACCCGCAAGGG
>JBEKQS010000020.1:0-33978 GCA_049519475.1 Bryobacteraceae bacterium
CAAAGCCCGCCTGCTGACGATCCTCCGGTGGCTTGGCAAGACCAGCAGCAAAAAGGCGGTCGTCATCGGCTCCGATCCCATCTCGTGTCATCGCGCCGTCCTCCATATTCGCCAGGGCGCACCCGACATCCCCGTCTGGCTCTATTCCACGAAGCCACCGTGCGATGAAACCGCCTCCCTCTGCGAGCGCGTAGTGGTGTGCCGCGGCGATCTGGCGCTCCTCTACCAGGCGCAGTGCCAGCTCTGGCGATGTTCCGTCGCCCTCAGCGCCGGCTCCTGGACCGGCGAGCGGGGCAGCGTGGTCCTCAAACTCGCCCCGCTCCTCATCCCGCCCTTCCGTAGCGTCTTCCTGAATGACGCCGGCGATTTTCTGAGCTGTACACCCTCGAACGTCATTCGCCACGGCCGCCGCCGGCTACGTGAGACCGCGCATAGTGGTTGGCTTCTCCTCACCCACGACCTTTGGCGCACGGGCCCCTGCACCCGGATCAAAGACGTAGCTGGCGGTGTCGCGCTTCTCCTTACTCGCCACCTTTGGCGCACGGGCCCCTGCACCCGGATCAAAGACGTAGCTTGCGGCATCGCACGCTCGGGCCCCTGCACCCGGATCAAAGACGTAGCTTCCGCCATCGCACTGCTGGCAGCGTCCGTTATCCTGCGCCTGTTCGGCTATCCGGACCGGCGCCTCTTCCACCACCTCCACGGCAAGGAATGCCTCTCTGTTCCGGATCTCGACCCAACGGGTTTCGGTGTCGCGTGGTTCGACCAAATCGGAACCCAGTGGGACGGACCGGCATTCGAGCGCTTCGCGCGGTCGGCCTCTTCACGCTGGATTGGCTGGAGCGCGCACGGCCGCCCCAGTGCCGTCAGCGAACTGTTCTCCGTGCTGGCCCACCGCGACAGCTTTGCCTTGTCGCGGCAGTTGAGCTTCCGGCAGTGGCGTCCCATGCTGTTCGCCACGGCCCCATTTCGCGCCTTGCAGCCCGGAGAAGCCAGCCAGGTGCTCGCCCCGCTCTCCGAAACCATCATCGTTGACCGGCGGAAGCTGCTGGCCCTCGGCATCCCCAAGTGCCGCATGGCATCCACCGCGTGGCTCCTGTTGTTCTGGAAAGCCGCCGCCGCCGGTTGGCGCTCCTACAGCATGGGCTCGGCCAAGGCCATCGGCCAGGAACAGGACTTTCCCCAGCCCGAGCGCGGCTTCATCCTGCGGGTCCTGGCCAATGCAGCCTTGCGGCGCCTGGGCCCTTCGGAACCCGGCCTTTCGCGCGGCAACATCGCCTTCTATCCGGGCTTGGGCCGCGGCGCCCGCACGCCCTCCGCTCATCGCCGCCGCGACCGCCTGAAGGTCCTGGTAGTCTCGCCGTTCCTGCCCTATCCGCTGTCCCACGGCGGCGCGGTCCGCATGTTCAATCTCTGCCGCGCCCTATCACACCGCGTGGACTTCGCGCTCGTGGCCCGCCACGAACACGGCGAGGACATCCAATACGGCAAGCTCCACGAGGTGTTTCAAGAGGTTCGCATCGTGGATATCGACGAGCCCGCCTCGCGGGACCGCCGACTGCCGGCGCAAGTGCGCCAGCATAGCTCCCACAGTCTGAGAGCCGCAATCCGAAGTCTCTCCGCCGAATGGCAGCCCGACCTGCTGCAGGTGGAGTACACCCACATGGCGGACTTCCGCGACGCGGCGCGCGACGTGCCGGCAATCCTCGTCGAGCACGATCTCACTTTCAGCCTCTACCGCCAACTCGCCGAGCGGCATGGCACCCGGGAGGCGCGGCGCGAGTATCAGCGCTGGCTGGAGTACGAACGCCGCTGGCTCCGCGCCTACGACGGCGTGTGGACCGTCTCCGAAGAGGATCGCGGCGACGCCATTCGGGAAGGCAGCTACCCCGACCGCACATTTGCCGTCCCCAATGGAGTCGATATCGTCCGCTTCACGCCCTCTCCCGACCCGGCTTCGACGTCCGAGATCCTCTACGTCGGCTCGTTCCGCCATCTGCCGAACCTGATCGGTTTCGAGAAGCTCCGCGATGAGGTGATGCCGCGGGTCTGGAGCCGATGCCCCAATGCCGTGGCGCGCGTGGTGGCAGGCCCGGACCATGTCGCGTGCTGGCAGCGCTACGCGCCCGGGAGCCGCGCGCTTGATGCCGACCCGCGCGTGATGGTCCACGGCTTCGTCGAAGATCTCCGCCTCCCTTACGCCCAGGCTTCGGCCGTAGCCGTGCCGCTCGAAGTCTCGGCCGGCACCAACATCAAGGTGCTGGAGGCCATGGCCTGCGGGAAGGCGATCGTCACCACGCCCGCGGGCTGCAATGGCCTGGGCCTGGAAGACGGACACGATGCCCTGATCTGCCGCGACTGGGCGAGCTTCGCCGGCGCCATGACGGCTGTCCTGTTGGATTCCAGCCTGCGATCCCGCATCGGACGGCACGCGCGTCGCACCGCCGAACAGCGTTTCAGTTGGGCCGCCATCCAGGAGGATGCCTACCAGAGCTATTGGGAGGTCTTGGGACAGCGGAGCCAGGTGAGCGCAGCGAACGATTCGGCAGTTGAATCCCGAGCGGTGGAGTCGATCTAGAGGTGGTCTCGGCCACGCTCCGGGCGGGTCGCGCGCCGGCGAGGGGCGTCCGCCCCATTAGAGAAACGTTGCCGGCGACAGCGTTCGCAGCTTCTTGACCGATTCGATGATTCTGTGCGCCGCGTGATCGAGTTCTTGCTCCGTGTTGGTGCGGCCGAGGCCGATGCGGATGGAGGAGCGCGCCAACTCGTCGCTCACGCCCAGCGCGCGCAGCACGTGGCTGGGTTCTTGCGTGCCGGACGTGCAGGCGGAACCGGTGGAGAGCGCGACGTCGGGCAGCGCCATCAGCAGGCTTTCGGCGTCCACGCCGGCGAAGCTGAGGTTCAGGTTGCCGGCGAGCCGGTGTGCCATCGAACCGTTGACGGTGACGCCGTCGAGCGCGGCAGTCAGGCGATCGAGCAGCCGGTCGCGCCAGAGCGCGAGGCGCGCGGCTTCCTCGGGCATTTCGCGGGCGCAGACGGCGCAGGCCTCGCCGAAGCCCACGATGGCGGGGACGTTCAGGGTTCCGGAGCGCAGTCCGTTTTCGTGGCCGCCGCCATCCATCTGCGCGGTCAGTTGAAAACGCGGAGCGCTACGGCGCACGTAAAGGAAGCCGACGCCCTTAGGGCCATAGAGCTTGTGCGCGCTCGCGGACATCAGATCGATTTTGAGGGCGTTCACGTCGATGGGCACTTTGCCAAAGGCCTGCGCGGCGTCGCAGTGGAACAGCACGCCGCGCTCCCGGCAGATGGCTCCGATCTCGGCCACCGGCTGCAAGACGCCGATTTCGTTGTTGGCGTACATCACGCTCGCCAGCAGCGTTTCGGGCAAAATGGCGGCGCGCAGTTGATCCAGGTCAAGCAGGCCGTCGGGGCGCGGCGCGAGCACCGTGACACGCGCGCCTTGGCGCTCCAGATGGCGGAGCGGGTCGAGCACGGCCCGGTGCTCGGTGGCCACGGTAATGAAGTGGCTCCGCGCGGGGTTGGCTTCGGCCGCGCCTTTGATTGCCAGGTTGTTGGATTCGGTCGCGCCGCTGGTGAAGACCATCTCGCGGGGTTGCGCGCCGGCCAGGTGGGCGACGCGTTTGCGGGCGTGCTCCACGGCCTTCTCGGCGGCCCAGCCAAAACTGTGTGCGCGGCTGGCCGCATTCCCGAAGTTGAGCCCGAAGAAGGGCAGCATGGCGTTCAGAACGCGCGGATCCACTGGCGTGGTGGCGTGATGGTCGAGATAGACCGGGGCGTGCATGGGAAAAGCCGTACTTCTATTTTGACAGGGTCCGGACGGGGTTGTGGAGCGGCCCTGCGGTAGCGGATACTATTCTCTTACCGGCGTTGGTCCGGCGCCATGTCAAACCCGGCGGTTTCTCCCGAAACGGAAGCTGCGGGGCGGGACCAGTTGGTTCCGCTCTACCGCGTCGTGCTACTCGACGACAACGATCATACCTACGACTACGTCATCGAAATGCTCCAGCACATTTTCATCTTCACGCTGGACCAGGCTTACCGTCACGCCGAAGAAGTAGACCGGCGCGGGCGCACGGTGCTGATCACGTGCGAGCTGCCGGAAGCCGAGTTCGCCAAGAGCCAGATCCATGCCTATGGCCGGGATTGGCGCCTGGAACGGTCGCAGGGGCCGATGTCGGCGGTGGTCGAGCCGGCGTAGTAGCGGCGTCGGGTATCATGGAGAAATGACGCTATTCCGCAGTATGGTTTTAGTTTGTCCAGCAACCCTCCTGCTGGCCCAGACGCCTCCCCCGAAGACGCCCCCGCCGATCGGGGAGATCACCAAACAGGTGGACATCGGCAAGTTGCTCGCGCCGGCTGTCCCGCCCGATCGGGTGGTCATCACCGTGGGGGATGTGAAGATTACGGCGGCGCAGTACGACCAGTTGGTCGGTACGCTCCCCGACCAATACCGGGCGCTGGCGCGGACCACCCAGCGGAAACAGTTCGGTGACAACATCGTGCAGATCCTGGTGCTGGCACAGGAAGGCCAGCGGCGCAAAATCAACGAGACCACCGAGTACAAGACCCTGGCCGCCTTCCAGCTATCCAACGTGCTGGCCGCCCTGGCGGTGGAAGCCGTGCGCAAGGACCTGAAGTCGGACGAGGCCGACCTGCGGAAGTATTACACCCAGCACCAGCCGGAGTACGAGCAGGTGCATGGCGCCCACATTCTGATCCGGTTCCAGGGATCGCAGGTGCCCGTGCGGGCAGGCCAGAAGGACCTGACCGACGCGGAAGCCTTGGCCAAAGCACAGGATCTGCGGGCCAAGATTCTGGCCGGCGCGGATTTTGCGGATTTGGCCAGGAAGGAATCCGACGATATCGGCTCCGGCAACAACGGCGGGGATCTGGGCACGTTCAAACACGGGCAGATGGTGCCCTCGTTCGATGAGGCGGCATTCAAGCTGAAGCCCGGGGAATTGAGCGAACCGATCAAGTCACAGTTCGGTTACCACCTGATCAAGGTTCAGACCCACGATTTCAAGAGCTTCGAAGATGCGCGTGCGGAAATCGAGACTAAGGTGAAACCGGACGCGCTCAAGGCCGCCGTGGAAGAATTGAGCAAGAAATCCCCCGCAGTCTTCGACCCGGAGTTTTTTCAGTTGGACAAGAAATAGCGTGAAAACGCGGAAGCTGGAAATCCACTGTCCGACGTGCGGTTCGGGTGAAGTGTTCTACAGTTGCACGCCGAACTGTTGTTTCAATCACGTGTGCGCGGAGTGTGGGACCACTTTCGAGCCGGTGACGGCCATGGCGGGAGACACGGTGGCGGGAATCGTGCCTCCCGATCCGTTGCCCGAAGCCGCCGACCCCACGGCGGCTTGCATCCGATGCGATTCGACCGCGGTTTACTTGGGTGAAGACGGAACTCCGGTGTGCGCCAAATGCGGTGCGCGGCTGAAGTTGGAACTCACCGAAGTGGCGCCGGGCTAGCCACGGTGGGGCAGGATGGCATCCTGCGCGCCGGTTGGCAACCGGCGCCTGGCGGCCATTTGCAAACGCCGGCAGGCGGGTTACCAACCCGCCGCAGGTTGCCAACCTGCCCCACAAGCCGGCAGCCGCAGGCGCATCACCCACTTTGAGTTGGTGTGGCCTGGCTAGATCGCCTGAAGCCCGTTGCAGGCACTACCGGGGCTTGTAGTGACGCGTGAAAAATGTTACCTTAAAGTTACCGTGAATTGGTCCTTCGGACTCTTGGAGTCCGGCAATGCACGGTTCGGTCTGTTCGAAAACTCTAACCCTGGCGCCTCAACGGCACCAGGGTTTTTTATTGCTCGGGGCGGTGGCCGCTGGCGTACACCAAGGTTGCAGTACCATTTGGCGCCGGGACGTACTCTTGCCGCTATGCAGCGTGAACGATTTGCGCCATAATACCTACAAGCCAATCCGGGTCGAGGGAACGCCGGATGGCGGGCGCGGCCAGCGATGCTCATGGGACGGAAGTCGAGGATCGGACGGGATCCGGTAGCAAGACTGGGGCTGGTGGCGTGTCTGGCGGTGGTGCCGCTGCGGTTTGCGGCGGCGCAGGATTTGATTCAGACCGGCACTCCCGGCGGCCCGGTGCGGCTTTTCAACGGCGACACGGCCATCCTGGAAGCCACCGATAACCGCAAGGATCTGCCCTGCACGGTGACACCGGAGAAACCGTCGCTCGGTTTCGATCTCAAGTTTCATGCCGGCTATGAGGTGAGCGTTCCGTTGAAGGAACTGGCCGGCACGGAGAACCAGCTCACCACGGTCTTCCGCGTCAGGCGGTCGGATGGTGGGGGCGACGGAATTTATCTGGCGCAGCACAGGGTGGTCCCGGCGATCGATTCAGATGAAGGCGGTCAAGCCTATTTGCAGGGCTGGTTCATCCTGGGGGAAGGCAAGTACCACATCGATTGGCTGATGCGCGACCGCGGGGAACGGATGTGCTCCTATCATTGGGACGCCGAAGCGAGCCTGCCGCAGAAGGACAAGCAGATGGCCCTCACCATCGCGGCCGGCGCGGTGCAGGTGGTGGATGCGGAGATGTTTAAGCCGGAAGCTCCAGTCAATCGGGAGCAGCACGACGGGCCCATCAACATCAAGGTGATGATGAATTTCGCGCCGCAGGATGCAACCTCGGCGACGCTCGAACCGGTGGATACCAGTGCCTTGCTTTCGATCTTGCGGAGCATTGCGCGCGAGCCGCGCATCTGCCGGTTTTCCATTGTCGCGTACAACGTGCAGGAGCAGCGGGTGTTTTACCGGCAGGATGGCGCTCCGCAGATCGATTTTCCCTCGCTGGGCGACGCGGTGAAGGCGCTGCACCTGGGCACGGTAGACCTGAAGAGGCTGGCGCAGAAGCACGGGGATACGGATTTTGTGGCCGATTTGATCACTCAGGAAGTGAAGGACGCGAAAGACAGTCCCGACGCCCTGGTGTTCGCGGGGCCCAAGGTGATGCTGGATGACGCGTTGTCTCCGGACACCTTGAAACAGCTTTCCGACGTCAAATTCCCGGTCTTTTACATGAATTACAACCTCAACCCGCAGGCCAATCCATGGCGGGACTCGATTAGCGCGGCCGTCCGGTTCCTGAAGGGCGCAGAGTATACCATCAGCCGGCCGCGCGATTTGTTTTTTGCCTGGACCGAAATCATGGGCCGTATTGTAAAATTAAAGGCGGGAAGGACTGCCACGGCTGATGCCTTGTCCCACTAATCCAATGCGGACTCTATCCATCGCGCTGTTGACCGCTTCCGTAGCGGCTTCGGCTTTCGCCCAGAAATTCTCCCCGGAGAACCTGGGACCTTCGATCCCCACTCCCGAACCGGTTGTGGAAAGAATGCTGGCGCTGGCCCACATCAAGACCAGTGACGTCGTCTACGACCTGGGCAGCGGCGACGGGCGCATCGTGATCGAAGCGGCGCAGAAGTACGGCGCGCGCTCGGTTGGCGTGGAAGTAGTCCCCGATCTTTGCCGTAAGGCGACGGCGCGCATCAAGTCACTCGGGTTGGAAGAACGCGCCTCGATTGTCGAAGGCAACGTATTCCATGTGGATCTCAGCCCCGCCACGGTCGTGACCCTGTACTTCATGACCACCTCCAACGAGCGGCTGCGGCCCAACCTGGAGAAATACCTCAAGCCGGGCACGCGCGTGATCTCCAACCAGTTTCCGATCAAGGGCTGGAAGCCGGTGACGGTAGAGCACGTCAAGGCCGGGATGGACTACACCATCTTTGTGTACGAAATCGGGCGCGAGAAGTAGAAACCGCTACTTCGCCTTTCCCGCATTCTCCGCGATAGTCTGTGCCAGGTAGTTGACGATTTTGGCGCTGTTGCGGGCCGTTTCGTAATAAGCGGCCTGCAGGAGTTGATCGCGGCGGTTGAGCAGCGTTTCCTTGATCTGCTGTTGCACGCGCGGATCGTTGAGATCGCGCTGTCCGGCCGGTTCCTTCTCAAACACTTTCAGGATGCGGTAGCCCTCGGGCATATTGATGATGGGCGAGATACCGCCGGGCTGGAGGGATTCCAGCATCTTGCGCAATTCGGGGCTCAGCTTTTCGAGCTGCGAAGTGGGGATGAAGCCCATGTCGCCGCCGTTGGGAGTGGTGGTGGGATCTTCCGAGTAGCTCTGCGCCAGCATGCCGAAATCCTCACCGTTTTGGAGGCGGTGCTGGATATCCTGGATTTTGGTTTTGGCCTCGGCGGCGTTTTGCGCCTTGCTGTTTTTCAGATTGCGAACGTTGGGGTCGGGATTGGGCGTGACCAGGATCTGCGCCAGGTGGATGGTGGGCTCGGCGGAATTGTAGGCCGCCTTGTTGGCGTTATAGAAGTTGGCGACGTCGGCATCGGTGATGTTGATGTGGGAGGTGATTTCCTTGGCGATCAGCTTGTTGACCGTCAGGTCGCGGCGGAACTGGGCTTTGAGGTCGTCCACCGTCATGTGGCGCTCGGCCAGCTTCTTATCGAACTCCTCCCTGGTATAAGGCGCCTTCATCTTGTTGATTTCTGTATCGATGTCGGCGTCCACCGCGGTCAGGCCCTGCTTTTCGGCGCGCTGGCAATAGATTTCGGTGGTGATGAGCCGGGTGAGGAGGTCGAGCTTCTGCGCCATCACCTGGTCTTCGTTGGTTTCCTCCATCGGTTGGGGATACTGCGTGGCGTATAGCTTTTCGAAGTCCACGGTTTTGATGGGAACGCCGTTGACCTCGGCCGCCACGCCGGCCGGTGGGGCGTGCTTGCAAGACACCAGTGTCAGCGCGGCCAAGGCCGCGATAAGGACCGCAGAATAACGTCGCATGCGATTCCTCATTGTAACCGGAAGCCGGGCGGACGGTTGCCGGCCCAGGCGTCCGGTAGAATGGTGGTTCCATGAGAGTCGGGATCATCGGCACGGGAGCGGTTGCCCACAAGCACGCGCGCGCTCTTCAGAACATCGGCTACCGCGTGACGGTGTGCGCCAACCGCCGTGAAGAATCGGGGCGGGAGTTCGCCGCGCAGTATGGCGCGGCTTTTGCGGGCGCCTGGCAGCAAGTCTGCCGCCACCCCGAGGTGGACTTCGTGGACGTTTGCACGTTTCCGGAGTTCCGCCTGGATGTGGTGGAGTTGTGCGCCGCAACCGGAAAGCATGTCATGGTGGAGAAGCCCATCGCGACCAGCCTGGAAACAGCCGGCCGGATGATCGAAACGGCGCGGCGCGGCGGCATCCTGCTGGGAGTGGTCAGCCAGCACCGCTTCGATGACGCCAGCCTCTTCCTGAGCCGGGCGGTGGCCGCGGGCCGCTTGGGCAAGTTGCTCCAGTGCGATTGCTACGTGAAGTGGTTCCGCTCCGCCGAATACTATCGCCGTCCGGCGAAAGGCTCGTGGAAGACCGAAGGCGGCGGCGCGCTGATCGGCCAGGCGATTCACCAGGTGGACCTGCTGCGCTGGCTGGCCGGGCCGGTGGCGGAAGTGGCGGGCATGTGGCAACTGGGCGCGCGCCACGCCATTGAATCCGAGGACGTGGTAAACGCGGTGCTGCGCTACGCCAGCGGCGCCACCGGCGTGTTGCAGGCGGCAACGGCTTTTTGGCCGGGCTACCCGGAGCGCATCGAACTGCACGGCGCCAACGGCTCGGCCGTCATTTCCGGCGACAAGCTGACTGTGTGGGACGTGCAAGACGATGGCGGCGAGCCGGCGCCGGTAGTGACCGGGGCGGCGTCGGGCGCATCCGACCCGATGGCCATTTCGCTCGAACCCTTCGAGCGCCAGTTCCGCGATTTCGGCGACTCCGTCTCCACCGGCCGCAAGCCGCTGGTGGCCGGCCAGGAAGGCTACCAGGCGCTCGAAGTGGTGGACGCGGTGTACCGTTCCTGCCGGACGGGGCAGAGGGTCACGTTGTAGGGACGAGCCTTGACTGTGGGAAGCTTCAGGCTTGCTTGGGGCGCCCCTTCACCGCCTCCAGGTCAGACGTCGAAAATCCCGATCGCCTGCTTGAGGCTCGCGATCGCATCGCGCCCTGGCGCGGGCGTGTATTCGTGCGCCACATATCCCGTGTACCCCAGATCCGCGATGGCCCGGGCTATAAAGCGGTAATTCAGCTCCTGCGTCTCATCCAGTTCATGCCGTCCCGGATTGCCGCCCGTATGGAAATGGCCAATCCACTGGAAGTTGTCGCGAATATTGCGCACGATGTCGCCGTCCATGATCTGTGCGTGATAAATGTCGAAGAGGATCTTGACCCGCGGTGAATTGACGCGCTTCATCACGTCCACACCCCACGCGAGGTGGTCGAACATGTAGTCCTTGTGATTGACCTTGCTGTTCAAAATCTCCATGCAGATGGTGACGCCCTTGTCCTCGGCGTGCGCCTTGACACGGTTCAGGAAAGCCACCGAGTTGTCGGCGCCTTCCGCATCGGCCATGCCCTTGCGATTGCCGGAGAACGTGATCACGCTCGGCGCCCCGTTGACTGCCGCTTCATCCAGCGCCGCATGCATCGCCTTCTCCAGCCTTTCGTGATTCTCCTTGCGATTTAACGCGTCTGGAATTGTTCCGCCCGGACCAGGCGGATACATCGTGGGAACCAGTCCGTACTTCTTGAGCGTGGGCCAGTCCGCCGGGCCGATCAGGTCGTATCCCTTGCATCCCAGATTCGCCGCCTCGCGGCAACTCTCCTCAAAGCTCATGTTCCGCTCGAACACCCCGCGGGTCACGCACTGTTTCAGGCGGCCCTTACGCTCCGCGGCGGGCGGTGACGTTTGCGCCATCGCCGCCGATGCCGCGACCGTGGACAAAAACTCTCTCCGTCGCATGTTTCGCCTCGCTTCCCAAAACCGGTTTACCGCTTCGACCTTTGAAGGACCATGGGCGCGGGCGTTTGTGGCCCGCGTCCTCCCGCTGCGCCTCTCGACGGGTCCGTACCGTCTGGCGGTGGACCGATCGCCGGGCGCGGTCCGGCAGGCTCGGCCGGGGCGCCGCGTCCTCCTCGGCCGCCCATGGCGGCGCCGCCGGTCCGCTGAAGCTCGATCGCGTCTCCTTTCAGCGTTCCGGTGTAGGCAACGTTGGCGGCGCTGAAGGAGATGTTGGCGCCATCCAACTTTCCATCTTCGATCGCGATGGGCGTCGGGCCGCCACCACCCTCAACCGTTCCAGTGAGCGAATTCCCATTCTGCCGGAACGTGAAGACCTGGCCGGCTCCGCCGCCGAAACCGCCGCCGCCGGGACCCGCGGCAGCAACTACCGGCGCGGGTCTCCACAGGCCCGTGATTCCCTCGCCCGCCGGGACCTCGCGCTCCCAAACCGCTGCCTGGGGGCGGAGCTTCACGGATTTTGAGGAGATCGTGACGCTGGCCGGGGCCAATCCCGGCGAGTTTGCCTCCACTGTGATGTTTCCCGCCGCCTTGGTGGATTGCACCAGCGCCATGCAGAGACCGCAAAAAGCTTTACGCGCGCTGCCCTGATCGGATTCGTGACACGTCGGGTCGCCATTCCCTACCCCGATCGCGCGGCCCGAGCCGGAAACGCGGAAGGTCACCTCGTTGTCGGCCACCGGCACAACCCGGCCCTGCGCGTCCTGCACCTCCACCGCGAACATCGCCACGTCCTCGCCGTCGGCCGAAATCTCTTGGCGGTCCGCTGCCAGCACCACCTTCGCCGCCGGTCCCGTGGTCTCGCGCTTCGCCGTCATCACCTGCTTGCCGTCTTTGTATCCCCGCGCCTCAATCGCGCCGGGAGCGTATTTGACGTTCCACGCCAGGTGCGAATCCTTCTTCATGTCCTTGGCGCCCAGGCTCTGGCCGTTGAGGAACAGTTCCACCCGCTCCAGGTTCGAGTGCACCCAGACCGCAATTTCCTGACCCTCCAAACCCGGCCAGTTCCAGTGCGGGAACAGGTGCAGCACCGGCTTCGGCGTCCACCACGCCTGGAAGTAGAAGAAGCTGTCCTTCGGAAAGCCGCAGGTATCGATAATGCCGTACTGCGAGCTGATGTTGGGCCACTGGTAGGGCGAAGGCTCGCCGCGGTAGTCGAAGCCCGTCCAGATGAAGCCTCCGGCCAGCCACGGCCGCGCGTTGCAGAAGCTCCACCAACCCTCGCAGGAGGCGCGGCCGGTGGTGGTGTAGGGGTCGTACGATCCCACGTAGCCGTGTTGCGGGTCCATCACGTAGATCCCGCGCGTCGCCACCGCGCTCACCTGCTCCGTGCCCATCACAGGCGCCGTCGGATTGGCTTTATGAAACGCGTCGGCCGCCGGATCGGCGTAGTTATAGCCCTGCACGTCGCATGCGGCGAAGCCGAACTTGCCCATGTTATTGCCGCCGTTGGGCGCGATGGAGACCAGCCGCGAGCCGTCGTGTTTGGTCGAGACGGCTTTCATGGCCGTCAGGATGAGCAACCCTTTATCGGTTCCCGCCGTGCCTTCCTCATTGCCCATCGACCACAGGAAGACGCTGGGATGGTTGCGGTCGCGCCGCACCAGGTTCTCGTACTGGCTCAAGCCCTCGGGATTCGACGACATCATGCGGGTTTCATCGAACACCAGCATGCCCAACTCGTCGGCGGCGTTCAACAGTTCCGGCGTGGGGGGATTGTGCGAGGTGCGCAGGGCGTTGCAGCCCATTTCCTGGAGCTTGCGCACGCGGAAATACTGCACCGCATCGGGCAGCGCCGCGCCTACCCCGGCGTGGTCCTGGTGATTGCAGGTTCCCTTCAGCTTGACGGACTTGCCATTCAGGAAGAAGCCCTTCTCCGCATCGAACGCGCAGGTGCGGATGCCGAAGGGCGTCTCGTAGCGGTCCGTGACCGCGCCGCCCGCCTCCACCTCGGTCACCAGCTTGTACAGATTGCGCTGCTCGAGCGACCACAGCGCGGGCGCCTTCACCACCACCTGCTGCTCGTAGGCATGCTCTTCCCCCTCCGCGATGGACGCCGGCTGCGCTGAGGCTTTCCCCACCGGCCGGCCCGCGGGGTCGAGAATGGTCGACGTGACTCGCGTGCTCTGCACTCCCTTGCCATGGTTTTCCACCTCCGTGCGAATCTGCACGGTGGCTTCGCCGGGGCGCACCTCGGCGCGCGCGAACGTGCCCCACTTCTTCACGTGCACCGGATGGGTCTTCACCAGCCACACGTGCCGGTAAATGCCGGCGCCCTCGTAGAACCAGCCGTCGCTCTGGGTGGCGTCCACGCGGACCAGCAACACGTTCTTTCCGCCCGCGGACGCAAAATCCGTTACGTCGAAGCTGAACGGGTCGTAGCCGCCGATGTGCCTGCCGATATAGAACCCGTTGAAGATCACGGTGGCCTCGCGGTAGGCGGCGTCGAATTCCAGCGTGATGCGCTTACCCGCGTCGGAAGCCGGGATGTCGAAGATGCGGCGATACCAGCCCACGCTGGTGGCGGGGTACGTCCGTCCCAGCGGATAGAAGCCCTTGCTGGAGAGTGCGGGATCGTTTTGGAAAGGCAATTCGATGGCCCAGTCGTGAGGCAGATCGACGGCCTTCCAGTCGTTGTCGTCGAAAAGCAGCGTACTCACCGGGCCGAAATTCCCGGTCTTGGAGAAGTTGCCCCGGAAATTGAAGTCCTGCGCCGCGTCGGCGGCGTGACCGAAGTGGAAGCGCCAGCCGAAGTCCAGCAGGAGCCGTTCCCGGCCGGAGCCGGCAGCCGCGGTGGCCGGCGGCGCGGTCTGTGCCTGGGCTTCCTCGTGAATCGCCATCCCGGTCGCCGCCGCAACCGCGGCCGGCGCGGCCAGACTGGTCTTAAACAGATCCCTGCGCGTCAAGTCATTCATGTCGATCTCCAATCGTCCGCAGCCTGGCCCGGACGCTCTCACTTTCCTGTCAGCAACCCGCGGTCGAACATCCAATCGCGAAAGCGGTCGATCCATCCCGCAACGCTGGGAGGATTGGTCTCGCGAATGCCGAATCCGTGCCCGATGCCGGCGTAAACATGCAATTCCGCGGGGACGCCCGCGCTTTTCAGAGCCTTGTACAAATCCGGCAGCCCGGCGGCAATCTGGTCGTCACCGCCGCATGCCAGAAAAGCCTGCGGAGTATCCTTCGAGTACTTCGCGTTGCCGGCGCCTGGTGGGTAGATCAAGGCCTGGAACGCGGGCTTGGCGCTCTGGTGATCCACGTCGTCGACCGGGTGCTCTATCGGGTCGTCGTAATGCGTGGCGGCCAGCCCCGCCAGTTCCGCGCCGGCGGAGAAACCCATCACGCCGATACGGTTCGGATCGACACCCCACTCCGCCGAGCGGGCCCGCACCGTGCGGATGGCGCGCTGGATATCCGGCAGCGCATGGCCCAGCACCGTGTAAGAAGAGTCCGGCTCGCGCGCCAGACGGTATTTGAGCACGAAGGCGGCAATGCCGTGCTGGCTGAGCCACTCGGCCACCCGGTAACCTTCGTGTGTAATCCAGAGTTCGCGATGGCCTCCACCTGGGGCCACGATGACGGCAGCCCCAGTGGCTTTGGCCTTCGCGGGAAGGTACACCGTGATCGAAGGGCGATGCACGCTGGAAACGATTTGATCGTCCTGTTGCGTCCTGGTTTTTTCGTCGCCGGTTTTGCCTGCGGAACCGGGAGCGTCGCCGGACCACAGCATGACGATGGGGTGCGGGGTGGCAGGGGCCTGCGCCCAAGCCGCCACAACGGCGGCCGGAATCATCAGTAAAAACGCGCGCCAGTGGAACATCGCTCTCTCCTTAAGATGGGTGGGAGTCTTCCCCAGTATCGGATCATATCATCCGAAAGGCGCCCGGATGTTCCAACTTTAGATGGATCACATTGATCCCGCGCGGTGGTACAGTCCGCGAGGAGAGCACAAGCCGATCGTCTGTGCCACTGTGTAATAAGCTAAGGAGCATCTATGTCGAAAACCATGGCTGCGGTTTTGCTTGGGCTGATCTGCGCGGCGGGCCTTTTCGCGGCGTCAGGCAACCTCGAGATCTATTGGATTGACGCCGAGGGTGGCGCGGCAACGCTGATCGTGGCTCCCAGCGGCGAATCGATGTTGGTGGATACTGCTAACCGAACGCCGGACGACCGGGACGCCAGGCGGATCTTCGCCGCCACACAGCAGGCGGGACTCCACAAAATCGACATCCTGCTGACCACCCACTTTCACAGCGACCACATCGGCGGCATGGCGGCCTTGGCGAAGTTGATACCCATCGGCATGTACATGGACCACGGCGAGTCGGTCGAGATAGCCCGCCCACAGGTGGCGGCAGCCTACAAGGCCTACGTCGAGCAGAGCGCCGGCAAACGTAGAATCCTCAAAGCAGGGGACACGATCCCGCTCCAGGGAGTCGACATTGACGTCATCATGTCGGCCGGTCAGGCGATTTCGAAAGCGCTGAAGGGAGCAGGCGCGCCAAACGCCGCGTGCGCCGACTTCAAACCGCATGGCGAGGAGCCCGACCCCGACAACGATCAGAGCGTGGGCTTCGTGCTGCAGTTCGGCAAGTTCCGCTTCATCGACATGGGAGACCTCACCTGGAACTACGAGCAGAAGCTGGTCTGCCCGGCCAACCTGATTGGTACGGTGGATCTCTTCCAGACCACCCACCATGGTCTGGACCGGTCTAATTCGCCGCAGTTTGTCTGGGCGATTCAACCCAAAGTCGTGGTGATGAACGACGGTCCTCACAAAGGCGGACCACGGAGCGTGTTCGAGATACTCCGGCGCTCGCCCGGCCTCGAAGATATCTGGCAGGGCCATCTGGCGTTGGACACGCCCAAGGAAATCAACAGCGGCGAGAGCATGATTGCGAACCTGGGGACCTCCGCGGAGTGTCAGGGAAACTTGCTGGAGGTCTCGGTTGACTCGAACGGCCGGTATACCGTGACCAACCAGCGGAATGGCTTCCACAAAACGTACGAGGCGAAGCGGTGATCGGAAGAACGGCTGCGATCCTGCCGTGGATCGCAGCCGCCGTCACGGCGCCGGCGTTTCAGCCCTCGACGGCCATGCTGCGGCGGCTCTACGAGGAGGCGCTCTCCCGCCGCCAGCGGGAATATGGAAGTGCCGACGCCCGCACGGCGCAAGCTGCGCGCGATCTCGGCCTGTTCCTCTCTAGTGCGGGAGACAAGCCGGGCGCCCGCCGCGCCATGGCGGATGCGGTGCGCATCGACGAGAAAGCGTTTGGCGCCGCGGCTCGACAGACCTTGGACGATGTGGCGGCGCTGGCATCCGTCTCACCGCCCGCGGAGGCCGAGCCGCTGCTGCGGCGCGCCATCGAATCTCCCGACGCGGCCGTTGCCGGACCCGCGCTGACAACCCTGGCCGAACTCCGCAAGGCTGCCGGAGACCGGGCCGGCGCGGCTGCTTTGTTCCGCCGGGCGCTGGAGAAAGCTGAGATTCTCGATGGCCGGGACGGCCCCACCGTGCCCCTCGTTCTGAACATGCTGGCCCTGGTGGTGGAACCCAGGGAAGGTGTGTTGTTGCTGACCCGCGCGCTCCAGATCGACAAGGCGGCACTCGGGCCGGACCATCCCCAGACCCTCAGGGACGTCCGTAAGCTTTCGAGCCTTCTCCGCGAGACCGGCCGAACCGGCGAGGCCACGCAGTTGGAACAGCAATTCAAGGCCGGCCCTTCGCATTGACCGGCGCCATCGCATCTTTGGCCGTATACACGGCGCATCCGACTTTAGGCCGGTGTGGGCCGCCGCGATACGGGGACCCGCGGGCGTGGCAATCGCGCGGCGGATTTTGCCCTTAGTGCTAAAATGCGTGACGAGTTGACATGGTTCGTCTGCGCGCAGTTGCGGCGTTAGTCTTGTGGGCGGCGCTGCATCTCCACGCCGCTACCCCGCGGGCGCTGCCTGACGGGTACACGCGCCGTGTCTGGCAGACTCAGGACGGGTTGCCGGAGAACACCGTTCAGGCATTCGCCCAAACCCCGGATAACTATCTTTGGATCGGCACCAGCGGCGGCTTGGTGCGGTTCGATGGCGCGGGTTTCGTGGTCTATGACCGCGACAACACGCCGGCCATCCACGAGAACAGCATTTTCTGTCTGACCGTGGGGCGCGACGGCAGCTTGTGGGCGGGCACCGACGGGGCGGGCCTGCTGCGATATCGCGGCGGAGTCTTCCGTTCCTATCGGGCGGCGCAGGGGTTGACCAACGATTTCGTGCGCTCGGTCGTCGAAAGCCGCGACGGTGTACTGTGGGTCGGCACCGACGACGGGCTCTTCCGCCTGGACGGAGAGCGGCTGGTCCGCGCCGATGGCGCCGGCAAGATTCCGGTTTTGGCGGTGCACGCGATTAGCGAGGACCGCGCCGGCAACTTGTGGGTCGGCGGCTCCACCGTCATCTCCATCCACGGCGCCGATTGCAGGGAGTACCACCTGGAAGGGTACGGCAGCGCCAGCCGCGTTAAATCCATTTCGGAGACCGCCGACGGCACGGTCTGGGTGGGCACCGTTTCGGGTTTGCAGCGGCTGACGCGGGCGGCGCGCGACACCGGGCGCTTCGAGAAAGTTCCGGAGATCGTCAGCACCGTCCGTGCCTTGCGGGAAGACCGCAGCGGCGCGCTCTGGATCGGCAGTATTGGCGATGGGCTGCTGCGATATTCCGATGGCCGGTTTACCCACGTGACAGCGCCCGACAACCCTCCCAGCAGCACGGTTCTCGGGATCTTCGAGGACAACGAACGGAATATCTGGGCCGGGATGCAGACCGGGTTGCTCCGCCTCAGCCGGGCCGCCATGAGCACGTTTCCCCTGTCCGACACGGCCAACGCCGACTTTGGAACGGTGTACGCGGATCCGGACGGCTCGTTGTGGGTGGCCGGCACGCACTTGTATCGGATCAATGCCAAACGCGACCACTCGGAACTGGTTCCGGCTCCGGCGCCCGGGATCCGCGTGCGCAGCGTATTTCGGGACAGGACCGGCGCGCTGTGGATCGGGACCGAAGGCGACGGAGTTTTCCACTCCGAAAAAGGCCGCCAAGTGCAGTACACCAAGCGCACGGGATTGGTCAACGATTTCGTGCGCGCATTCCTGGAAAGCCGCGACGGCAGCGTTTGGATCGGCACCGACGAGGGCCTCACGCGCTGGCACGACGGCGCCCTGACCAACTATCTGGAGCCGCAGGGACTGGCCTATTTCAGCATCCGGGCGTTGGCGGAGGATCGCTCCGGCGATGTTTGGATCGGGACCGAGCGCGGCGTGAGCCACTGGCACAACGGCGCATTCGTGCAGGATCCCGTGACCGCGCGCCTGCGCCTGGAGAAGATCTGGGCCATCCATGAAGATGGCGATGGCGGGCTGTGGCTGGGAACGCGCGGCGCCGGCTTGTTCCGCTGGCGCGCCGGGAAGTTGAGCGAGCTGGGCACCGCCGAAGGGTTGCCGTCCACCAGCATCTACCAGATTCTGGAGGATGCCCGCGGTACCTTTTGGATGAGCGGGCCGAATGCCATCTTCGCCGTTTCGCGGCAGGATTTGGACCGCGTGTCCGACCAACCGGCATTCCACCCGGCGGTGACTCTCTACGGTTTGTCGGACGGAGTGGAGGCCACCCAGATTTACGGTGGAGTTGCGCCGGCCGGCGGCCTGACCGCCAACGGCGAGGTCTGGTTCCCGAGCAACCGCGGGCCGGTTCGCATCATGCCCCTGGAGACGCGGCCCGAGAGCTTGCCGAAGGTGGTGATCGAGCAGGTGCGAGTGGATGGACGCGAGACCCGGGTATCGGGCCCGCTGTCGGTGCCGCCGGGCGATGGCAAACTGCAGATCGGCTATGCGGCCATCCGCCTTCGCTCGCAGGATCGCATCCGTTTCCGCTACATACTGGAGGGCTACGACCGGGAGTGGACGGAAGCCCTGCGGCGGCGCGAGGCGTTCTACAATCTGCCCGCGGGCCATTACCGGTTTCGCGTCCAGGCTTTCGAGATGAACATGCCGGAGAGCGCCAGCGAAGCCACCCTGGAGATCGAGTGGCGCCCGCACTTCTATCGCACGGCGTGGTTCCTGGCGCTGTGCGCGGGCCTGTTGCTGGCCGGTGTGCTGGCGGCCTACCGGATCCGGCTGCGGCAGGTGCACGCGCGGTTTCGGGCGGTGCTGGACGAGCGCAACCGCGTGGCCCGCGAGATGCACGATACCGTGATCCAGGGCTGCGCCAGCGTTTCGGCGCTCCTGGAGGCGGTAGTGTCGATCGGCGGGGACGAATCCGGATCGCGCCGCGAGTTGCTGGATTGCGCGCGCACCCAGGTGCGGGTGACGGTGGACGAAGCGCGGCGGGCCGTGTGGAATTTGCGGCAGAGCGGGACGGCGTCGCCGGAAATCGGTCCGCTGCTGGACCGCATGGCCCAGCAGGCCAGCCATGCCGCCCGCGTGCCGGTCAGGTTCGAAGCGTCGGGGAAGCCGGTGCTGCTCGATCCGGCGGTGGAACACGACATCCTGATGGTGGCGCGCGAGGCTGTATATAATGCGGTAGAACACGCGGGCCCGACCGAAGTGCGCATCCAGGTTCATTTTGAAGACGACAAAATTCGGCTGCGCGTGCTCGACGACGGCTGCGGCTTCAACCCCGCGGATGCTCTGCTGGCGGCCGGAGAACACTTCGGGCTGGTTGGCATGCGCGAGCGGACCGAGCGGCTGGGCGGCCATTTCGACATACGCAGCGCGCCGGGCTCCGGAACCGAGTTGCTGGTGGAAGTGCCCGTGAGGTCGGCGGCGGCCGAGAAATTGGGAATCGATCTGGAATCATGAATGCAGCGGCCAAGTTCGGCGTTCTGGTGGTGGAAGACCACCCCATCATGCGGCTGGGGATCGCCGCCATCATCAACGCACAGCCCGACATGAAAGTTTGCAGCCAGGCCGGGTCGGGAATCGACGCGGTGGATATGTTCCGCAAGCATCGTCCGGACGTGACGCTGATGGACCTGCGCTTGCCTGGCATGAGCGGACTGGACGCGTTGCGCGCCATTCGGAAAGACGATCCCTCCGCGCGGTGCGTAATCCTTACTACCTACGAAGGGGATGAGGACATCCACCAGGCCATGGCGGCGGGCGCGGCGGGATACCTGATCAAGGCGATGTCGCACGAAACGCTGGTGGACGCGTTGCGGAAAGTCCACGCCGGAACGCGCTTCCTGCCCGCGCCGGTAGCCGAGAGCCTGGCCCTGCGCACGCCGAATTCCGACTTGAGCCCGCGCGAGCGGGAAGTGCTGTCGCTCATGGTGCACGGCAGGAGCAACAAGGAAATCGGCGGCGCGTTGGGAATCACCGAAGCCACCGTCAAGTGTCACGTCAGCGTGATCCTGGAGCGGTTGGGCGTGACCGACCGCACCCAGGCCGTGATTGCGGCGCTGCAGCGCGGCCTGGAGCATCTGTAGCCCATCCAGTAAGTTGATACACTGCAAGCGAGGCACGGACATGCGGACGTGGGCGGTTTTCGCGCTGGCCATCGGCGTCGGAGTGGGTTTGGCTCAAGTTACATCGAGTCCGAACACGTTCTCGGCACGCTTTGGACCTCCCCTGCCACTTCCGGAAAAGCCCATCGCCAACGAGCCTTATTCCGGCGAACGGATCAGGGACGAGGCGTGGACTGGTGCGGCCGGAGTGCATAGCAGTAGCTTTCTGGCCTCTCGGGAGTACCGCGATTCGGCCGGCCGCACGCGGACCGAGCAGTACTCCGCCAAGACTAGACCCGTGCCCGGGACTACCGCGGAACGGTGGACTCTGGTTACCGTCGTCGATCCCGTGGCCGGTGTGCGGTATGTACTCGACGTCCAACACAAGATTGCGCACCGCCAGGCGTTACCGCCCGCAAGGCCCGCAAAGAAGCCGCGGGATTACGGATCGAACCCCGTCCCGTGGCTTATCGGCACGGACGGCTGCTGTGGTGTCGTCAATGAGCCCGTCAGGCCGGCCTCTGACGATGCGTTGCAGTGGCCCGCACCCCGGGAATTGGAAAGCCTTTTCCCGGCCCCTCCGCAGCCGGCCGGGCCGAAGGGCAAGAAACTGGGAACCCATGCCATCGAAGGACTCAGCGCCACGGGAATCCGCTACACCGAAAATGGGAAATCGTCGGGTGGCGTGCCCGTCAAGAGGACACAGGAGATCTGGACCTCGACGGAACTAAAGGTAAAGATCCTCTCCCGGGACGCCTTCCCACAGATGGAGAACACAGAAAGGCTGACCCATATCAGCCGCACGGAGCCCGATCCCGCGTTGTTCCAAGTGCCGCCGGAGTACAGGGTGGTCAATGAAACGGCCGGTTTCGCGATTCCGCTTCGTTAGCCCGCTTTTCTCAAACATGCTCAATCAAGTGGCGCACGCACTCGTGCGTGCCGTGTCGAGAGACTCGTCTCGACACCCTGGTGGCATACGGACACTCTGTCGGGACCGAGCGCGCCCGTGAGCATCTTCCGCCCCGTTTGCGGCTTGCCGCTCTGTGGGGCAGACCCCCTGGTCTGCGCGGGTCCCCCTGGACCCGCTCTTCGCTCGAAGAATCAATTCCCTGAATAACTCCGCCAACCTGACCGATCCAACCTAAGTGGGATTGCGGCGGGCAGCCCTGCTGTTAGACTGACCTATCGGCTGCCCTACATGACATTCCGATCGGTATCGCGCCTGTTAGCCGCCGTCGCCGTCGCACTTGTGGCAGCACCGGCCGCCGTGATTGTCGATGCCGCCAAAGCCGCCGCTCCCCCGGTGGCATTGCCCTTCTCGACCGGCGGGCGCTCCCCGGATGGCCATGTCCTGGCAGTCAACAGCCGCTATCTGCTGCTGGATGGAAAGCCATGGTTCCCGGTGATGGGCGAGTTTCAATACACGCGGTATCCGGCGGAGAATTGGGAACAGGAAATCCTCAAGATGAAGGCGGGCGGCGTCCGCATCGTCTCGACCTACATTTTCTGGATTCACCACGAAGAGATCGAAGGGAGCTTCGATTGGTCCGGGCGGCGCGACTTGCGTCAGTTCGTCGAATTGGCCGGCAAGCATGGCATGTTCGTTTGGGTGCGCGTGGGGCCGTGGGACCACGGCGAGGTGCGCAACGGCGGACTGCCGGACTGGCTGTTGCGGAATACCAAAACCCGCCAGAACGATGCGGCCTACCTGAAATACGTACAGCGGTTCTATGGCGAGATCGGACGGCAGTTGCAAGGACTCTTCTGGAAGGACGGCGGCCCCATCGTCGGTGTACAGATCGAGAACGAGTATCATTCGCGGGGGACGGGCAAGGGCGAAGAACACATTCTCACGCTGCGGAAGATGGCGCGCGATGCGGGACTGGATGCGCCATTCTATTCCGTCACCGGCTGGGACGACGCCGCCATTCCTTCGCGTGACGTCATTCCGGTCTTCGGCGGATACCCCGACTATGACGTCGGTGACCGCAAGTTGGAGCTGGAATCATGGCAAACATAGCTACAAGGCCGGTGCTGAAGTCAAGCAGGATGTCTACAGCGATGAAAACCTTCAGGGAGCCCAGGGAGTGTATGCGTTCAGCGGCGCTCAAACAGCCATTCCATTCCTGGGCACCCAGACACTGGGCAGCGGATCGGCCAGCGGGTCGCTCGGAAACGGTTACGCCAGCTTCCTGCTGGGCGCCGTGCAGTCCGACACAGTCAACCCGCCGAAGGACACGCAGCTCCGCAGAATTACCGAGGGCTTGTATTTCCAGGATACTTTTAAGGTGACATCAAAACTGACCCTTGAGATGGGGGTGCGCTGGGATCGTGTGCCCCTGGGCAAGGAGCTGTGGGACAGACAGTCCGAGATCGGCCTGAATACGCCGAACCCGAACGCCGGCGGCCTGCCGGGCGGCTTCATATTCGCAGGCAACGGCCCGGGGCGCTGCAATTGCGAATTCTCGAAAACATATAATTTTGCGTTCGGGCCGCGGCTCAGCCTGGCATACCAGATCGACCAGAAGACCGTCCTTCGCGCCGGCTGGGGCGTGAGCTACAGCGCCGGCGACAGTTGGGCCTATCTGAACGGCGGATATTCTCTGAATGGACTGGGAATCAATTCGGTTTCGTATTCCGCTTCCAGCTTCGGCCTGGTTTCGTCGCAATTCTCGAGCGGCATCGTCTACAACCCCACTCAGTTGACCACGCAAAATTTGACTCCGGGCGTGAATACCGTGGCTGGCCAGTTGAATACTTTTTCGAGCGTGTGGGGCGGATTGTATAACGATCCGGAAGCAGGGCGTCCGGCCCGCATCAACCAGTGGAATGTCGCGCTACAGCGGCAGTTGACGAAAGACATGTCGATTGAAGCCGCATACGTCGGTAACCGGGGTGTCTGGGAGCCGTCCAACGGCCTCGTCTCCCTGAATGCCATTACGCCGGCCAGGCTTAAGGCATTGGGGCTCGATCTCACGAACGCGGCTACCAGAACGCTCCTGACGTCGCAAATCGGCTCGGCTACGGCCAAGGCGGCGGGTTATTCGCTCCCGTACGCGGGTTTCCCGACTACCGCAACCGTGGCGCAGGCCCTGCGGCCTTTCCCCGAGTACAATAGCTCGTTGCCGGCGGAATTCGTCAATGAGGGCAATAGCTACTACGATTCGCTCCAGGTGAAATTCATCAGGCGTCTCTCGCACGGACTGGATGTCAGCGCCGCTTATACCTTCTCCAAGACGGAGAATATCGGCGGCTATATCAACGCCGACCCATACAACCGCGCCATCCAGAAAGGGCTCGATTCGAACGACTATCCGAACATTTTTGTGACGGCGATCACCTACACGACGCCTAAAGCCACTGCAAATAAACTGGTCCGCGCCGCAACGGGCGGCTGGACGTGGGGCTCGACGCTGCGTTACGCGAGCGGAAGCCTGATCGCGGCGCCGCAATCGCAGCTCAGCAAATGGAGCACCTATACGTTCGAATCGGGCACCCCACAGATACGCGTTCCCGGAGCGCCCCTGTTCCTGATAAACCCCAACTGCCAATGCATCGATCCCAACAACATCAGCCAGCGGGTCCTCAACCCCGCGGCATGGCAGGATGTGCCCGCGGGAACAATCAGCCCCGGTTCCGGGTACTACAACGATTACCGGGGACCGCACGGAGTCAATGAGAACATGAATTTCGGACGTACGTTCCGGATTCGGGAAAGGATCTCGCTGAATGTGCGCGCTGAATTCTTCAACGTGTTCAACCGCGTGACCCTCGGTACGCCCAGCTCGAGCAACCCGACCCAGACAACCAGCGTAAACAACGCGACAGGCGCTATTTCCGGGTTTGGCTACTACAATGTCGGCAGCACGAGCTCTCTCGGCACGCCGCGCAACGGCCAGCTCGTGGCGCGCATCCGGTTCTAAGAAGTTGCAGCACAAGTGAAGTGCGGCAAAAGGTCCGGCATAGCGCCGGACCTTTTGCCGTTTATGATAGGCTGGCGAAAAATGCGCCTCGCCGCCGTGTCCGCCTTCTGCCTGATTCCCGTCGTGTATGCCACCGGCCCCGCCGATTATGCGGGAGCCGAAGCTTGCCGTTCCTGCCACGCGGCCAACTTCACATCGCAATCCAATACCTCGCACGCGCGCGCCCTTGCGCCATCTTCCCCTTCGCAGCGCGGCGATTGGGCTTTCGGTGCGGGTCTTCAGGCCATTACGTTTGTCACCAAAGTCGATCGCGAATCTTATCGCGAAGACGGACTGACGTGGTATCGATCGCTCAACGGCTACGCAATTACCCTGGGCCAGCACGACGAGAAAGGCGTCGTCTTTCGCACTTTCGATCCCGCGGCGCGCTTCCTGAAATGCTTCGCTTGCCATTCCACCGGCCCGCTGTCGTTAGGGAAGGAAGAGGAGGTCATCCCCCACGAACTCGGCGTGCGTTGCGAAGTCTGCCATGGTCCCGCCGCCGCGCACGCGAGCGATCCCACCCACAACCGGCTTCACACTCCCGCTCAATTGTCCGCCGCGGCCATGAACCGCTTCTGCGGTCAGTGTCACCGGACCGATTCCGAAACGGGGGAGGAGATTACCGACCTGCGCGACCCCCGCAACGCCCGGGATCAGACGCTGCGATTGGCCGCCAGCGCCTGCTTCCGCCGCGGCAGCGGCCGCTTGACCTGCCTCACCTGCCATTCCCCGCACCGGCAACTGGATCAGGATGCCTCGTCTTATGACGCGCGCTGCCAGGCCTGCCACGCGAACAAGGTGCACCGGCGGCAGGTGGCTGGCCTTGCCTGTGTATCGTGCCACATGCCGCGCATACCCAATGGCCCCAATCTCTCGTTCGCGAATCACCGCATCGCCGTCTATAGGCCGGGCAATCCGATTGTGCCGGCTACCGCGCAGGCGGCGCGGTGAACGTGGTTGCAGCGCCGGAGGACCTACGGCGTGAAGAAACTGCGGGCAAAAGGTTTCAGGCGAAAGGAGTTGACTCCCCAGCCTGGACACGTTCCGAACTTTTTCGGCCCTTTTTCTGAGCAGTAAACCCAATGCTAACAAGTGCAGGTCAGAACTGTTTCGCGATGCCGGCCTGTCTCAGCACGGCGTTGGCGGTGTGCCGGGACAAGATTCTCTGATCCACGGGAAATCGCCGTTGAGTGATGGGGCTGTACCAGATATCATGGTCCCCCTTGCCTGGCCGATCAAAGTAACATCCGTGCGTGCGGAGCATTTCCTTCAGCTTTGGCGTGTAACTGGCCATCAGAAGGCCAGGACACCACTATCTTCGTGTTGGTACCATACGTGAAACCTCGCCGTCCGGTCGCTCGGGACGCCATTCAGTTCCAGCAGTTCGGGAATAAGGACGCGCAGTTTTTGAGCCAGAGCATTGGGTGAATCGGCCTCGGCAACAAGGCCCGGGACATCCTCGCTTTCTGCCACCCAGACACCGGCCTCCGTGTCCCATTGGGCCCGAATCTCATAAACGCCGCGCGGGGTCAGTTTTTCCACCAGTGGCCACATTCTAACACTACCCGGCATCGACTATCACTTCGAAGGTCCGAAGATTGAGCCCCCGCTCCCCGGGTAGGATTCGAACCTGCAAGCTTCGATTGACAGCACGCCACCCTTGCGAGTCGTCTCGCACTGTAAACACAAGGCTTACACGCGCGAAGAGCCCGCCCGCCCGATCCTACTTTAGGTGGATTTCTTTCCACGCTGTTTAGAACTAGAATCTTGTCATCCGCTTCTGTGTCGAAAGGACCACTTGACGCCGATCCCGGTAGTCGCCGCTCTGATCTCGCTTCCCCTTGCCTGCTTCGCCCAGGCCCAATGGGACGACGGCTTGCTCAAGCCCTACGTAATCGATCATCGTTCCGCAACCTCCTCCCCCGCCGACGTCTCCTTTCTGCATGACGCTCCGGCGGGAAAGGACGGCTACATCCGCATTCAGGGCGGGCACCTGGTGAAGCCCAACGGCCGGCGCATCCGCTTCTGGGGCGTCCACCTCACCGACTGGAGTCCCGGCTCGATAGAGCTTCCACCGAAAGAAGACTCTCCCATGTACGCCCGCACGCTGGCCCGGTACGGCGTCAACATCGTCCGCCTGCATTTCCTGGACAAGTGGGCTCCCACCGGCATCGTCGACGGCAGCAAGGACGATACCCGTTCCTTCGACGCGCAGCAACTCGACCGGCTGGACTTCCTGGTCTCCGAGCTCAAGAAGAACGGCATCTACATGGACCTGAACCTCAACGTTGGGCGGGTCTTCAAGGAAGGCGACGGCGTGCCTGACGCCAACCGCCTGCAGCGGGCCAAGAGCGTTACGCTCTTCGACAAACGCATCATCGAGCTGGAGAAAGAGTACGCCCACAACCTGCTGACGCACGTCAATCCCTACACTAAGACGGAATACCGCAAGGAACCGGCCATCGCCATCGTCGAGATCCTGAACGAGAACGGCATCGGCCAGGGCTACAACCCGCCGTCGAAGTTCTACGCAGACGAGTTGGACGCCCTCTACAACACCTGGCTGAAAACCAACCTCACACCCGACCAAATGCAGAAGCTCCGCGAGCAAGCCGGGGTCCAGGGCGATGCGCTCATTCCCCGCCTCGCCGGCAATGCAAGGGCGACGGCGCCCAAGGACCGATACGAAACCGAGGTTCGCTTCTTCATGGACCTGGAAAACGGGTTCTATCAGGACATGAAGACATACCTGCGGGATTTGGGCGTGAAGCAGCCCCTCATCGGGACTGCCGACCACGGGCATAGCGGCCCGCCGTGGGTCATGTTGACCAGCCTCTCCAAGCTGGACATCGTGGACGGTCATATCTATTGGAATCAATATATCGGCGTAGACGACGTGCCGATGGTCAACGATCCTCTGCATTCGACGGTCGTGCAGCTTTCGCGCACGGCCTTTGCCGGCAAGCCGTACACCGTCAGCGAGACCAACCATCCGTTTCCCAACGAGTACGCCAGCGAAGGAATTCCCATCATCGCGGCCTACGCCGGCTTCCAGGACTGGGACATGGTCATCATGTACACTTTCGAGCCAAAGAAGGACCCTGCCTGGAAGCCCTACGTCGGCGACGCTTTCGACCTTTCGCTCGATCCGGTCCGCATGACCGAAATGTCGGTAGGAGCGCTGATGTTTCTGCGCGGTGACATCAAGCCGGCGCGGCAAACGGTGGAGAGGACGTATTCCACGGAACAGGTACTGGATGCCGGACTGCTGCCGGCCGGATTGCGGCCTGGGAGCGAACAGCCCTACTTCACGCCCGGCTTCCCGTTGTCGTTGCCGCTGGAGCACGGGGTTCGCATCAAGTCGTTCGATGGCGCGCCGACCGCGAAGCTCACTGCGACCGATGGCAACCCGATCGTCTCGGATACGAAGGAGCTAAACTGGTATACTTCTGACGCGAAAACGGGGCTGGTGACGGTAGAGACCGACCGCACCCAGGCCCTGATCGGATTCATCAAAGCCAACCACAAGAGCCTGAAGAATCTCGGAGCCGACATCACCAACAACTTCGCGGCCATCGTGCTGTCTTCCATGGACGGCAAGCCGCTGGCGCGGTCCGATAAGATGCTGCTCACCGCCGGCTCGCGCGTCGCCAATACCGACCAGAAATGGAACGATGCCCACAGCGGATTAGGCCGCGGCGGACAAGGCCATTCGCCAACGCTCATTGAGCCGGTTGCCGGCACGGTTACACTGAAGGGAATCGCCGGAGCAACCGCGGTAAGTGCAGCGGCGCTGGATGGCTCCGGAAAGCCCATCGGCAGCGAAATCCCAGCGAAGAAAACCGCCGGCGGATGGGTGCTTCCCATCGGTGATCCCGTCACCACGTGGTACGTGGTATCGGTGCGGCGGCGTTAAGGAATAAAGTGGGGCAGCCAATCCTGGCTGCCGCCGGCTTTCAGCCGGCGCTTGCTGCGTGCGAGGATTCGCGCCGGGGCCGGAAAAGCCGCCTGAAAGGCGGCTGCAGCCAAGATTGCCTGCCCCACAAGCATTGATATTGGAAAGGAAAGCTGTGACTCATTCAAACGATTCGATGACCCGGCGCGGTCTGCTGGGGCGGGCGCTGGGTACGGCGGCCCTGATCTCGGCGCTGGACTCCGCCAAGCAGTTGGCCGGCCAGACTCCCGAGGCGGCGACGCGCATGCGGGACTCTTTCGACTTCGGCTGGAAGTTCTACAAGGGCGATACGCCCGGCGCGCAGCAGCCGGGTTTCACCGATACGGCTTGGCGCAGCCTCGACCTGCCGCACGACTGGAGTGTCGAGGGACCCTTTGCCACCACCGAGCCGAGCGGCGGCTCGGGCGGTTTCGCCCCGACCGGCATCGGATGGTACCGAAAACATTTCCGCCTGCCCGCGTCTTATAAAGACCACAAGGTATCGATCGAGTTCGATGGGGTGTATCAGAACAGCGAGGTCTGGATCAACGGCCAATACCTTGGCAAGAGGCCGTTCGGCTACATCAGCTTCGCCTACGATCTGACGCCCCACCTGAACGCTGGCGGCGATAACGTGGTGGCGGTGAAAGTGGATAACACGCCGCAGCCCGCCTCGCGCTGGTATTCCGGATCGGGCATCTACAGGCACACCTGGCTGGTGGCAGTGAATCCGCTTCATGTGGCACATTGGGGAACCTTTGTGACGATGCCGCGAGTGTCCAAGGAAGCCGCCACCGTTCGCGTGCAGACGCGGGTGCGCAACGAAAGAGCGGCGGCCTCCACGTGCACGCTGACCACGGCGATTGTGGACGCTGACGGCAAGGTGGCACAGACGGCGGAGATCTCGCAGGAGATCGGCCCCAACGCCGACTACGAATTCACGCAGCAGATGGCTGTAGACAAGCCCAGCCTATGGAGCGTAGCGACGCCTTATCTCTACAAGGTGCGCAGCACGGTGCGCGCGGGCCAGCAGACGGTGGACGAATACGAGACGCCCGTGGGCATTCGCGAGGCGCTTTTCGATGCCGACCGCGGATTCCTGCTGAACGGCGAGCACGTCAAGCTGAATGGCGTCTGCCTGCACCATGACGCGGGCTCGGTGGGGTCCGCGGTGCCGGAGCGCGTCTGGGAGCGGCGGTTCGAGATTCTGCGGGACATGGGGTGCAATGCGATCCGTACCAGCCACAATCCCCCAGCGCCCGAGTTTCTGGATCTCTGCGACCGCATGGGCTTCCTGGTGATGAACGAGGCTTTCGATGAGTGGAGAGCCGGCAAGGGACAGGTCCGCGGCAACGGATATTCCAGAATCTACGACGAGTGGCATGAGCGCGATGTCACGGATTTCGTACGCCGGGACCGCAATCATCCTTCGGTGGCGTTGTGGAGCTGCGGCAACGAAATCGGCGACCAGCTCAGCGAACACGGCGTGGAGATTCTGCGGGAACTGATCGGCATTTTCCACCGCGAGGATCCCACGCGGCCGGTCACGGCGGGCTGCGACCAGATTGCCGCGGAGCCGAAGGCGGCCTCCGCCGAGTTTCTCGGTCTGCTGGACATCGTGGGCTATAACTACGCCGACCGGTGGCGCGAACGGCGCGAGCTGTACTACAGCGTGGACAAGGCCGCGCATCCCAACTGGCGCATGATCGGGACCGAAAGCTCGGGCATGGGCGGGCCGCGCGGCGACTACCGCGGGATGCTGCCGGCGGCCCCGGGCCAGGCTCAGGTTGCGCCGCCACCACCACCGCCGCCGCCAGCGGGTGCAGCACCCGGTGTTGCAGGCGCCGGACGCGGTGCAGCGGGCGGAAGGGGCGGGTTCGGCGGCGGCCGCGGTGGCACCCGTGGCCTGGACACCGAGGAATTGTGGCGCTTCGTGCGCACGCACGATTACGTGGCCGGCGACTTCATGTGGACCGGCATCGACTACCTGGGTGAAGCCGGCGGGACGTCGAGGGGCGCCACTTCGGGCGTAATCGACAGTTGCGGTTTCCCCAAGGACGGTTACTACTTCTACCAGAGCCAGTGGACCGAAAAACCGGTGCTGCACGTTTCGCCGCACTGGAACTGGAAAGGCCGCGAGGGCCAGTTCCTGCCAGTCACTTGTTACACGAATTGCGACAGCGTGGAACTGTTCGTCAACGGGAAATCGGTGGGAGTCAAAGGCTATTCCTTCCCGCGATATGGCATGGCGGGGCGCTATGGACAATCCGCGCCGATGCCGCAGGGCGCCGTACGGACTACTAACGACGAGCACCTGGCTTGGGACGTGCCCTACGAACCCGGCACTCTCAAGGCGGTCGGGATGAAAGGCGGAAAGGCCTCCGAAGTGGAAGTCTCGACCACCGGAGATCCCGCCTCCATCGACCTCTCCGTGGACCGCGCCGCCATTCGTGCCGACCGGCGCGACGTGTCGCACATTACCGTAAAGGTGCTCGACGCCCAGGGCCGGCTGCATCCCGATGCCGACAACGAGGTTGCGTTCGAGGTCCAAGGCGAAGGCAAGCTGATCGGCGTGGACAACGGCAACATGGCCGACATGGCGGCGGACTTCAAGGGCAAGACCAGGAAGGCCTCCCACGGCATGTGCCTGGCGATTGTGCAGTCCACTGCCAACGGAGGGCAGATTCGCGTCACAGCCACATCGCCGGGTCTCAAACCCGCTACCGTGACCATCTCCACGAAAGCGTGATCAGCGCGCCTGTTGGAGCTGCTGTCTCAACTGTTGCAGCAGCTCCACGGGAGTCGCAAACCCGGGATTCAGCTCAATGGCTTTGAGCAGGCTGGATTCGGCCGATCGGAGGTCGCCGCTACGCCACTGAGCCATCGCCATGTTGATGCGCACCAACTCCAGGCCGCCGTTCTTGGAAAGCGCATCCTGCCAGAGGCGGATGGCCTCCGCATACTGGCCCCGCTCCATCATGATCCCACCCAGGCCGACCGACCCCGTCACTTGCGTCGGGTCGAGTCGTATGGCCCGCTGATAGAGGGGAACCGCCTGGTCTTCCTGGTCGCTGTTGCGATACCGTTCCGCCAGGTAGAGGAGCACTTCGACATCGTCGGGGGAATTGTGTTCCGCCTCCTGAAGCAATGCCGTGGCCCGCGATTGAAACGCGGCGTCACGTGTTCGCGAGGCCGCGATGGCGTACGCCAGCGAGATATCTCTCGGCTCTGCGCGGCCGCTCCCAAAGACCACCAGCCCGGCGTCCTGCGGCGGCCCAGCCTCGGAAGTGCGCGGCCGGCGTGGAATCGAATGATCTGTGTACACCACGTGCTCGGCATCCGTCACCGGGTTCTTCGTCATGTGGCAAGCGGTGCAATCGTCCTGGCGCCGGGCGCGCGCCGCTTTGGTTTCCCGGCAGGCGTCCGGCTCGTGACAGCCCAGGCACTTCCCCCGGAACCAGGCCGCGCGTTCGGCTGGTTTTGGGACGACGTGCGGATCGTGGCACGTGCCGCACCACAGTCCGTCTCCCGAGCCACGCTTGCACGCGCTCTGCGCCAGCTTCTCGACATGGCTGGTCACTTTCATTCCGGGACTCGTGCCTCGCCGGACGAAGACCGTGAGCGAATCGTACAGCCGGCCGCCTGCCTGAAACGACTGCCAGTCGCGCCCCGCCCGCATCACCCGGACTTCGCCCGTCAGGTGGCACTGCGAGCAGATGCTGTCACGCCGTTCCGCGTCGAGCTTCGCCGGATTCAGGATGGCGGTCCCGCCGTCGCGGCTTCCCGATTTCATCTTCTCAATGTGCGATTCTCCAGGACCATGACACCGTTCGCAGGCAATGCCGCCTTCCCCAAACGGAGGCGTGCCATATCGGTTTTGCGTCTGCGCCACGGTCTTGAGGAAGCTCGCATGGCAGGTCAGACATGCGGGCGCGGCGGCCCGGGTCAAATAGGGATACGCATAGGTCTCGTAGTTGGGAGCGAGGTTCCACTTCGCCGTTCCGGAGTAATACGCCACGGGCGCTTCGAAAAGGTAACCGTCATCCGCCAGAAGATAGCTGCGGGCCGTGGCGCCCGATCCAACAAAATACGGGAGCGCTTTGGCGCCGCGAAGCGTTCCGTCCGGCTTCATGAACTCGACGAAGTACCCTCCGCGCCTCTGATAGATTCGGTAACGGAAGCCCGTTGGTGCGTTGTCGAAGGCGGCGTGGTCGAACTTCTCCTGGATCAGGCCGCCGCCTGTCGTTCCACTGCCAATCGTTCCACTGCTTGCCGCCATGGGCGTGGCTTTGTAACTTTCGCAAATAGCCAGGTGACACGCCGCGCATGCCGCACTGCCGGCGGATGCCGAAGCGGACGGACGGCACACCAACAGCGCGATCAAGCAAACGTAGAAGCGGGTGGCTGTAATTCGCAAACGAAGCCCTACAATAAAACTGCGATGAGGATACCATGGATCGACCTTTAGGCCGCAGAGATTTTCTTCGGAACGCAGCCCTGGCCGGCTCCGCGCTCACCCTGGGGAGTGCCGAAGCGGCCGATGCCGCTCCGGGTTTTACCCAGGGCGTTCCGTGGCACCAGACCGTCCGGCGCGTCGGCCAGGTAAATATGACCGAGCACGACGTGGCCGACATGAACGTGGAGGCATGGGCCGACTATTGGGCTGCCGCAAAGGTGGACGCCGTCCTGGTGAGCGTCACCGGCATTCTGGCGTTCTATCCCAGTAAAGTGCCCTATCACAAGCCCGGCAAGTTTCTCGGCAACCGGGACTTCTTCGGCGAGTGTTGCTCGGCTGCCAAGAAGCGCGGAATACGGGTCGTCGCCCGCATGAGCCCCGACCTGCAATGGCAAGAGGCGCTCGATGCGCACCCGGAGTGGTTTGAACGCGATGCCGAGGGCCATCCCCATCGGCACAACGAAGACCCCCGCCTCTTCCGCACCTGCATGTTCGGCGCCTACTTCACCGACTTCATTCCCGCCGTCATGCGGGAAGTCAATTCGCTTTACGACGTGGACGGTCTCTATACCAATGCGTGGCCTCCGCTGGGACACCCGCCGGTCTGCTATTGCGACAACTGCCGGCGCCTCGCCAAGGCCGGAACACCCGATTATTGGGATCAATATAACCAGCGAGTCCTGTATCTCTGGAAACTCTATAGTGGCATCGCGAAGGAGAAGCGCCCGGACAACGTCTTCTATGGCAATCTGGGCGACAACGTGCGCTGCACTCCGAATCTCAAGCTGCTCGGCGACGCTTGCGAGTGGTTCAACTGCGACAACCAGGGTCGTGGCGGCGACGACACGCCCATGTGGGGTTGCGCCCTGCAGGGACGCGTCTGCAACGCGGTAATGAAGGGCCGCACCAGCACCAATGTCACCGGCGGCTGGTCTACCGGGGCGGTGCGCTGGCGGAACGCCGCGAAATCCCCGGCCGAGGAGACCATCTGGTTCGACCAGACCGTCGCCAGCGGAATGGTGATTTGGTATTCGTTCATCGGCGCTGAGACGGGTATGGGGGAAGACCACCGCTGGCAGGCTCCCGCCCGGGAATATTTCAACTGGCTGGCGCGCCACGACCGGCATTTCAGGAACAAGCGGACCATCGCCAACCTGGGAGTGGTGATCGGCCAGCGGACGCACCTGTTCTACAAACCGCCGGGCGCCTTCAGCACGCAGCAGTACGTGGACGGCCTGTACTACGCCTTGTTG